>CAKQTG010000001.1 GCA_934276735.1 uncultured Alphaproteobacteria bacterium
ACTGCATGGTCCCTATTCCTGCCTGCGCAGGAATAACAACAAGGTGCGCATACGCGCAAATCTATCCACCTGGATTCCGGGGTCAGTCCCCGGACGGACATGCTTTTTCGGTGCATTGACCGCTGGTGTCAGCAGTAAATACGGGATCAACCGTTACAGGCACGCCTTTCAATTTATTAGTCACACTATTGCAAGTACCACTATCAATGTTATCAATTACACAGGTTCCCTTATATTCACCGGCAAGACCAGTTCTAAGCATCCCAGCGGAATTTTTACATATATTGCTGGCCTCGGCGAAGTTTTTTGGCTCTTCTGCCTGGACCGTTAAAGTACAGGTGCCCTTTGTGAGCCACTGGCCACCGATATTCGAACAATCATCCTCTGATGTTTTGGTGCTGGGGTCAACATACGTCTGGCAAGTACCACTCCCGTTCCATGTATAGTTGGCCGCCTTGCAACTCTTGCAATCCTTATATTTCCCCGGAAAAGTAGTTCCCCCTGGCGTTATGGGCACTGTACCGCTACCGGCAGAACCATCACCTGTGCTGGTGCCTGTTGACTTCTTTTCAACAACCTTGGTTACCCAGTCTGTAATCGCGGCTGGGGATGGCGTGCCAGTCACATCACCGGTGACCGACATACATGTAACGATTGTCGCACGGCATGCATTGGTCGCGATATTTTTCGCGGTGTCGCTGCTGGACGTTGTTGATGATGTGCTGTAACCATTTTGACCCAGACACGACGACACATCAGAAATACAGGTTTCAGCATAACTGGCCAACAGTTCGTCTTGTTTCGCCTTTATCTGGGTCAATGTGCGTTGCAGGTATTCCTTTATCACATTGTTTTTCTGATTATATTTCGCACTCTGGCCCGTGCCTTCGTATGTAATATCCTGGCACTTGTTCAAGACAGACATGCACATACCGTAATTTTTGCCGCCATCGTTGTATCCAATTTTATATTGCAAGAATTGGGACATATTCTTAGAAGTTGATGACTGTGCCGATGTCGTGGTAACCGAATCATTGATATATTCTGCCAACGTACCGGTATCGTTCCACGCGTTTTTCTTATCATCCGCGGTATAGTTCCAGGTTTGATACAATTCACTGGTGTTATAGCCCGGTGCGTTAACCTTGCTCGTGGTTGACTTTACAGACTGGCCAGGTGTGCTGCCCACGACGATTTTGCCGTCAACGATGTATTTACCGGTTGGATCCAAACAGTTTTCATAATCGGAACCACAGACAAAATCATCTTGCATACATGAATCCAGCGCGTTTATGCACCCACGCAGGTCATATGTATTCTTTTGCTGGGCCACCAACAAACGCGCCTTTTGCAATACGGATTTTGCATTGCGAACGGTTGACGCCATCTGGTCATTGGAATCAGTCAGCGCACGTTCATATATGATACACTGTTTATCAATTTCCAAATCGTATGCGTTGGTGATAACAGAAATATCAACACCCTGGGCACTGCATGTGTTCAGAACAGACGCCTTGCAACGCGCGGTGGCGGTTTTATATAACTGTTCGCCACGCTGGTTGCTGATGCTGGACGTGTTGTTATTGGTGCCCAAGAACGAACTTAAATCAAAACCAGTGCTGCTGACTGTAAAGTCCAACAGGCCCGATAAATCAAAGCTCAACCCAGTGTCGGTGGATGTTGCCGAACCAGATTTCACATCGACAATCAGGCTTTTGATTTTATCCAAATCAGTTTTCAACTGGGAATTGTCACTGGAACCCTGCATTTTTAATTCAGCCTCGGTCTGGGTGAACAATGTTTCCACTTCGTCCTTGGACAAACCGATATACTGAATCTTTTGCGCAACGTCTTGCAAATCTTCGGTTGCTTGTTTCAGTGCCGCTTCGGTTTTTTCATAATTCTTTAAATTTTTGCTGCAACTGCAACGCCCCTGGTTATCGTCCAGAACATTACAGAAATTATCCATACAGGACTGATACTGGGCCTTGCAAAAATCGGTGACCTGGGCCAATTCGTCCATATCGGTTGTGCTGCTGGCCGATGATGTCTTGGACGTATCTGTGGTTGTTGACGCCGCCGCCATACGAACCGTTGGGACACGTGTTGTCACAGATTGACTGCGCACGCCAACACGTCCGGTGTATAACGGTGTGTTGACCGTATCAGATTGCACGATTGATGCGCGCGCCGCAGTTGTATTTGACACTGCGCGACGTGCAGAAACATTTTTATTCGCCGACGATGTTGTCGCTGCGCGTGATACGTTTGCCGCACGCGAAACATTTGCACGCGACGTCGTCGCTGTGCGTGCCGTGACCGTGCGTGACGACGCGGCATTATTACGCGCCGATGCCACACGACCCGACGCCGTTGCACGTGGCGATGCGGCCGCCGCACGCGAACCGGCATTTGCAACCGTGCGTGACGTAACCGTCGGAACAGATGTCTTGTCCGTATCCTGGACCACATTTTCCGCATCATCGGCAACCACGTCATCCGCATCGGCGTCAATGTCCGTATCCGAATATTCGATAACGTCATCATAGTAATATGCGGGCGCAACCTCTGCAAATGCGGGTAAAACCAGCAATCCACTCAATACAACAATCAGTCTTTTCATGGCGAAATATTCCTTCCTATTGTTCAGATTTTACCATATTTTCCCCCACCATACAAATAAAAAAGCGCAACCGGTTTCAAATTTCTTTGTTTTTTTGATGGTGTGGATATGCGCCCCATCATTTTTTCGTATTATACACACCGGCAATACACCGCACAAGATTATTATCTGATGCGCGCGAAAATTCTTGTAACATTTTTAATTTTTATACTATAATCCGCGTCAAAGGGTGAAAAATTGTCAAAATTAAAACGCGGTTTATTGTTCTTGCTGACGCTGCCGATGCTGGGGTGCACGACTGTCCCAACCAGCACGCAAGACAAACGACTGGATGGACACACGCCAAAAATTACTGCATCTGATTTTGACTATGACCCGATGCAGACGCCGATTGCGCAATGCTATGCCGACGAATTAAAACGTGGCGACAATATTTCGGGCGCAACACTGATTGATGACGGACTGTCTGCGTTCGTAATTCGCGCCGCATTTGCACGTATGGCGACCAAGACCATTGATTTACAGACGTATATTTACAGTAACGATTTCTCGTCCAAGGTTTTGATTGGCGAATTAAAAAATGCCGCCGACCGTGGGGTGCGCGTGCGTATATTACTGGACGATTATGGGACGAATTCTGACATCGTTGACGTAATGTTATTAAACCAGCACCCGAATATAGAGGTCAAGGTTTTCAACACTGTCGCCAACCGGGCCAAACTTTTATATTATCCGCAGTTTATGTTAGATTTTAATCGACTGAATTCGCGCATGCACAATAAATTGTTTATTGTGGACAACGTCGCATATATCACCGGCGGGCGAAACGTAGGCAGCAATTATTTCTATCCAGAAACTGCGTCGAATTTTTCTGATACCGACGTGCTGTTCCTGGGCGATATGACAAAGTACGCCACCGCCAGTTTTGACGAATACTGGAATCACCACCTGGCAATACCGGCAGACGTTTTCCCAAAGGCTAAATCCAAGAAAGATATGCGAAAACTGGAAGAAAAATTCAAAGAAATCCAGGAACGCAGCGCCGAAGACACCAGAATGTATAACACTATTATCCAGGTGGCTATGCGCAAATACAAACAAAAGAATTTCGATTTCAGCTGGGGGCACGGAAAATTTTTGGCAGACCCACCGGCCAAGGTTGAAATGACCATGGCGCAAAAACAAGAATATCGTGGCGACATTGTGCGTGCGCTGCAACACCTGTGGCGCGAAACCGACGATTCTGTATATATTTCAGCAGCATATTTCGTCCCCGGCCAAGGCGGATTGGAACACATGATGCGCGAAGAAAAATCGGGCGTCCATATGACAATTGTCACAAATTCACTGGCATCAACAAACGCGCCAACGGTCTATGCAAAGTGGGAAAAATACCGCAAACGCCTAATTGAATCAGGGGCAGACGTGTATGAATTCATGCTGTCGGCGGAAAACCTGCGCGGTCAAGAACATGACCGCGAACGCAAGCGGTCCAGTTTTTCTGTTCTGCACAGTAAAACGATAGTTTTTGATGACAGAATTTCTTGGATTGGAAGTTTTAATCTGGACCCACGCAGCGCATACTTTAACACTGAAAATGTCGCAATATTTGAAAGTCGCGAATTTGCAAAAAAACTGCGCGAGATGATTTTGCGTGACGCGCAAACATCATGGCACGTGACACTGGACGAAAACGATAATCCAGTATGGACTGGCAAACGCCATGGTGACACAGCACCACGCAAATATCACCACAGTCCAGACACAACAATTTTCCGCCGCGGATGGAAAATTATGATGCGCCTGGTTCCTGAAAAATTCGTATAAAAACGCCACGCAATGTAAACTTTATTTTTTCACTATATCACTTTATCACTATATCACTTCGTCACTAAAAAATAACCACCGGCGATTACTCGACGGTGGCTACTCCCTTCCTTCTGGTATTCCCAGAAACTGTTATGATGCCATGTGCCCACGCGGCACACGTGCGTTATGCGGCACGCGCAACAATCCCCTTGTCGGCAATGTCGGCGGCATCCATTATCTTTTTCGCTTCGGCAAAGACCATGCCCTTGACACGCAGTGCCAATGTTTTTGTGTCCATGCTTTCGGCGGCAACATCAAAATTATCTGTTCGGATTTGCAACGAAACATATGCACCAACCAGTGATGTGCGTGGCAAATCTTCGATACTGCGCGGTGCATTGCCAACACCAATTTTCAATTCATCGGCCAGGGATATAATCTGGCGATCTTCGTTCACCCAAACAGTTGTCGTTAAAACTTTGTTCAAGGCAATCATAATTTCTTTAATGTTCTTTGGCATGCGTGGGTCCCTCCTTTGCTTGGGTTTTAAAGAAAAAAATCGAGTCGATTAGTGTATTTACATACGTATTTACATTTTTATCAACCAAATCTTTTGTTGTTTTTTGTTTTTGCCAGATTTCCGGTTTTAGGCGGATTTCTGGGACTTTGAAACCTTTTCTCCTTGTCTATACAAACATCTTAGAACAAAAACGAATCGCAGGTCAAGAGGAAATTTGATTTATTTTAATTTTATTTGAAAAAAATTTATTTTTATTCTACAAACCATAAAATCCCACAAAATAACTATAATTTGTCATTGACAACCATAAATACCCGTGCTACATTTCACACGAAGTCGGAAAGAGAATCCGGGCGTTACGCCCCAAAAACAAGGACCATAAAGAATGTCATTGTTTCTCTCATCTTATGAAAATCGTTTGGATACCAAGGGGCGTATTTCTGTGCCGGCCTCTTTCCGTGCTTCGGTGTCCAATGAAAAATTTCCGGGTGTTGTTTTATATCGTTCGTTCACACACAATTGTATCGAGGGGCTGTCCATGTCCCGCATGGAACAGATGGCCGCCGCAACCGATAAAATGGGCGTGTTTGATGACGCGCTGGACGACCTGTCGGCGATGTTATTTGCCGATGCGCGCCAGTTGGCGTTTGACGTTACGGGCCGCATTGTGATTCCGGCGGATTTATTGCAACACGC
The DNA here is from genome assembly GCA_934276735.1 of uncultured Alphaproteobacteria bacterium. Taxonomy (GTDB): domain Bacteria; phylum Pseudomonadota; class Alphaproteobacteria; order Rs-D84; family Rs-D84; genus Enterousia. The sequence goes on from CAKQTG010000001.1 coordinate 5,649, forward strand.
CGGCATTACCGACCGCGCCGTATTCGTTGGTCGCGGAAACAGTTTTCAAATCTGGAATCCGGACGCGTTCCGCGCCGTCCAGGAAAAATCACTAAAAAACCTACGCGCCACGCGCCCAAACCTAAAGATTGGGGAATAAAAAAACGGGGCAATGCCCCGTTTCTTTCAGAGAGCAGAGTGTAGAGAGCAGAGAGCAATGACGACACCCCGACGCGTTGCGCCACCCCGGCTACCCAGAGGGGAACTTAGTCCGCAATGGAGACGTAGCAAGTTCTCCTCCTGTGGAGGAGTACCGCGTAGCGGGGAGGTGGTCTTTTTATACATATACCAACATTACGCACTCTCAAGACCACCCCGCCCTGCGGGCACCCCTCCACCGGAGGGGAACTTAGCGCGTTTTTTACTCTTGTCATTGCGAGCGTCTGGATTCTGGGGACGCCACCCACAAAACACCCGTCATACCGGCGCAGGCCGGGGTCCATTGCCCCGCAGGGACTTATAATACCACTACCCCGTCCACTGCGTGGACACCCCTTCGCCACCGGAGGGGAACTTGGTCCGCGACGATAAAAACAAGCGCGCCATTGGCGCGCAACATTGCTCTCTGCGCGTTGCTCTCTAAATAAAAACCGCCCCAGTGGGGCGTTTTTTATTGTTCTGCTGTAATTTTAAACTCATCACGAATTTTTGTAACCGACGCAGCACGGGCGGCGATTGTATCGTTCAGGTTTGCCTCGGTCAAATCGGCGGCATACTTTAATGCATTTGCAAATGCCAATGCATCACTGTTCCCATGGGTTTTAACCGCAAAGCCTTGCAACCCCAAGAATACCGCCCCCGCATACGAACGCGGATCGATTTTATGTTTCAGACGTTTGAACACATGTACCAAGAAAAACGCCCCAATCATCGCCAAAATTGATTTCTTGAAATTATCAACCAACACACGTTTAATCAGTTTTGCCGTGCCTTCGACCGTTTTTAGAACGATGTTCCCTGTAAAACCGTCGGTCACGACAACCTGGACATTGCCACCACTGATGTCGTTTCCTTCGATAAATCCGATGTATTCATATGGTAATTCGTGACGATGTTCAGTCAATACGCGATTCAGATGTTGCAGTGTTTCGTTGCCCTTGGTATTTTCGGCACCGATGTTCAATACCCCTAATTTCGGTCGCGGCATTTTCCCAATGACCTCGGCATAGACACTGCCCAATATAGAGAAATCAAACAAAACCGTTTCATCACACTGGACATTTGCGCCCAGGTCCAACACAACCACACGTGAATCACCACCACCCGATGGCAACATCGTCGTGATTGCCGGACGCGCAATTCCCGCAGTTGTTTTCAGCATCAGTTTCGACAGCGACATCAAAATGCCGGTATTACCCGCACTGACCACCGCTGATGCGTTTCCTTCGCGAACATCCTTTATCGCCATATACATTGACGTATCCTGGGCATGGCGAATAACATCGCGAACCTTGTCCGTACCACGAATTACGCCAGGCGCATGCACAACCGTGCAATTACGCGCAACACGCGGATATTTTGCCAACATACGGTTCAGACGCGCCGCATCACCAAACAGGCGGAAAACAACTTTGTCCTCGCCATTTTGATACAGAAACTGATTCATGCCACCCAAAACGGCCTTGGGGCCCTTGTCCCCACCCATAGCGTCAACGGAAATTATTTTTTTTATATTCGTATCTGTCATGATATTTTTTCACATTAAAAAAGCAGAGTGGCACAAAACAGTGCGCCAAATCTGCCTTTTATATTTTTTGTGCCGCAATTATTTTGCACCACACGCTGGGCAAACGTGATGTGGACGTTTCTTTTCGCCACAGGCCTTGCATACTGTGCATGGCATAATTGACAATGCGTCATGAGAACGACGTTGTGCTGTGCGTGCTTTACTTGTTTTACTTTTTGGCGTTGCCATTTTACTATCCTTTTTAATTTACAGTTTGATATTCTATTAAAATCCATTGCAAATGCAAGGAAAACTTTAATCTGATATTACCTGGGCGACGAACATACCATGATTATGCATCAGACCGATAACCGCGCTATGATCGTCCAACCCCATGTAGAATTTATATCCTTGTTGTTCCAGTGCCACGATTGTTGCCAATTTGAATTCTGCGGTTGTGCCGGGATAATCGTGCGGCTTGCAGAAAACACGTTTCTTGATATTTGGCAGCAGATTGTCAATGTGACGCTGAACCTTGTCTTGGCCCATGGCCCAACGACCGGTAATGAACACAATTGTGAAATCCCGTCCCAATGTTTCCAAAATACGTATCATATTCGTATTCGGCTCACCGAAACGGTCATAGTTGGCGATGGCGAATTTCTGGTTCACAACGCCGTCTATGTCACAAAAGATTGCTGGTATTTCTGTCATTGGCACTTTACATACCCGGGGCATCTTTATGCCCCGGAATATTGACTAGATATCCAACAACTGTTGCTGGGTGTTTCCTTCGCGGGCCAAACGTTCTTCGCGTTCTTCGGCCTTGGCGATTTCACGGACGCGGCGGACATATGCACCGGTGCCGATTGGAATCAGACGACCAACAATCAGGTTTTCATTGATACCGACCAGTTTATCGGTCGCACCGCTGATTGCCGCATCAACCAATACCTTGGTTGTCTGTTGGAACGATGCGTTCGATATAAATGAACGTGATGTCAATGATGCGCGGGTCAAACCGACCAAGACCTGAGAAGCTTCGGCCACTTTGCCACCGTCATGTGCAACGCGTGCATTTTCTTCTTCGAAATCAACACGGTCAACAACCTGGCCCATCAGGAATCCTGTATCGCCTGGATTTGTGATTTCCACACGACGTGTCATTTCACGAATCAAGATTTCAATATGCTTGTCGTTGATGACCACGCCCTGCAAGCGATAAACCTGTTGAATCTGTTCGACCATAAATGTCGCCAACGCTTTCTGGCCCAAGATACGCAAAATATCTTGTGGAACAGGGTCGCCGTCGACCAATTTATCGGCCTTGCGCACAACATCACCACTGCGCACCAACAGATTTGTTCCCTTTGGAACAGCATATTCAACCGGTGCTGTGCCGTCTTCGGGGTCAATGCGGATGATGATTTTTGACTTTGCATCTTCCAATTCGACTGTCCCGTCAATCTCTGCCAACAACGCAGGATTAGATGGGCGGCGAACTTCCAGTAATTCTTCAACTCGTGGCAGACCACCAGTAATATCGCCTGTCTTTTTCGCCTGGACAGGAATACGCGCCAGAACATCGCCCGCCACAACGGTTGCACCGTTTGCAACGTTCAGCACCGAATACATCGGCAACATATATTCTGCAATCTTTTTCCCGCCCAACGAAATGACGTTACCGTTTGCGTCAACCAGACGGATTGCCGGCTGTAACGCCTTTTTGGTGTTCGCCTTCCAGTTGATAACCTTGCGCGAAACGATACCGGTCATAGAATCAACTTCTTCCTGGTATGAAACGTTTTCGACCAGGTCATTAAAGCTGACGATACCGTCTTTTTCAGCGATGATTGTGTTGGAATATGGATCCCATTCTGCAACCTTGGCACCCTTTTCAACACTGTCGCCATCGTTGACAATCAACATTGCCGCATATGGCAACGCGCACGAGAATAACGTTTCACCCTTGTTATCAACAACGGCCAATTCGCCATTACGCGACAGGACAACAACACGTCCAGATGTGTTTTTAATTGTGTTGACACCTGTCAGTTTGATTTTACCGGCAACTGGCACTTCGATAAAGTGATTTTCCGTGCCCCCGGCCGCAACACCACCAATGTGGAATGTTCGCAGTGTCAACTGTGTTCCAGGTTCACCAATGGACTGGCCTGCGATAACACCGACCGCTTCGCCAACATGGACCAGCGCATTACGCGACAAATCCATACCATAACATTTTGCACACAGACCGTCACTGCAACATGTCAGAACACTGCGTACATCAACGGACGGCAGACCAGATTCATTGATTTGCTTTGCTGCAGTTTTGGTAATCAGTTCACCGGCCGGAACGATAACTTCCTTGGTAATCGGGTGAATAATATCGTGTGCTGCCGTGCGTCCCAACACAACATCGCCCAGCGCAACCGACAGTGTTGAGCCCTGGTACACAGGTTTCGCCGTGATGTATTCGGTCGTGCCGCAATCGTGTTCGGTAATAACCGTATTCTGGGACAATTCAACCAAACGACGTGTCAGGTAACCAGCAGACGCGGTTTTCAACGCGGTATCCGACATACCCTTGCGCGCACCGTGGGTGGACGTAAAGTATTCGGACATGGTCAGACCTTCTTTAAAGTTCGAAATAATAGGAACTTCGATAATCGAACCGTCTGGCTTCTGCATCATACCACGCATACCAGCCAACTGCTGAATCTGACGTTTGGAACCACGCGCACCCGACAGAGCCATCATCAGAACAGAATTCCAATTTTCGCCCGTTGTCTTGCCCAGCGCGGCATACGCCAAGTCACCCAGTTTATCGGTTGTTTTCTGCCACAGGTCAATCAGTTTGTTGTGACGTTCACCGCCAGACAGCAAACCGTTCTGATACTGTGTTTCAATTTCTTCGGCCGCCTTTTCAGCATCGGCAATCATGTTTTTCTTTTCATCTGGGATGATAATATCATCAAAACCGATGGAAATACCACTGCGTGCTGCTTGTTCAAAACCAGTATTTTTCAAGTTATCCGCCAGCATAATCATCGCCTTGTCGCCGCAACGTTCATATGTTGTCGCCAACAGTGCCTTGATTTCTTTGACCGGCATAACCTTGTTCACCAAATCGAACGGCATTTTGTCAGATTTCGGCAACAGTTCACCCAAAATCATACGACCGGCGGTTGTTTTGTAAATCTTGCCATTGATACGTGCAACGATTGGTGTGTGCAACGTAATAGAATGATTTTCCAACGCCAACTTTACCTCGTCCATGTTGGCAAAGCGTGGTGATTTGTCAGTATGTTCACCATCAATCAGCGAAATGTAATATACACCCAACACCATGTCTTGGGCCGGAACAATCATTGGTTCACCATTTGCCGGCGACAAAACGTTGTTCGACGACAGCATCAATGTGCGTGCTTCTAATTGCGCCTCTAATGAAATAGGAACGTGCACAGACATCTGGTCACCGTCAAAGTCAGCATTGAATCCCTTGCAGACCAATGGGTGCAGACGAATTGCCTTGCCTTCTATCAAAACAGGTTCAAATGCCAACAGTGACAGACGGTGCAATGATGGCGCACGGTTCAACAGAACAGGATGCTGGTAAATAACCTTTTCCAGGATTTCCCACACGACATCTTCGCCGTTTTCAACCATTTTGCGAGCAGTCTTTAATGTATTTGCATAATCGCCCGCCAACAAACGTGCATAAACAAATGGTTTAAACAATTCCAGTGCCATTGTTTTTGGCAAGCCAACCTGGTGCAATTTCAGAGAAGGCCCCGACACAATCACCGAACGACCGGAATAATCCACACGCTTACCCAACATGTTCATACGGAAACGTCCAGATTTACCGCGCAATGAATCAGACAGTGATTTCAGCGGACGACGGTTCTGAGAAACCATTGGACGTGCCTTGTGACCATTATCGAACAATGAATCGACGGCTTCTTGCAGCATACGTTTTTCATTGCGGACGATAATATCCGGCGCGTGCATTTCAATAAATCTTTTCAAACGATTATTACGAATGATAACACGACGATACAAATCGTTCAGGTCAGATGCCGCAACGTGGCCCGCATCCAATGTGACCAATGGACGCATATCTGGCGGGATAACCGGGATAATATCCGGCAACATCCACGCTGGGTCGGTCTTGGAATCCAAGAACGCTTCGACCAGTTTCAATTGTTTGATTAAACCCTTGCGCTTCGCTTCGGATTTTGTTTCCGCCAATTCTGCACGCAGGCGTGTGCGTTCGTCACCCATATCCAGGTTGGCGATAATGCTGCGCACGCCTTCGGCACCGATGCCAACGCGAAACGCGTCCGGCCCGAATTCTTCGACGGCGTTTTGATATTCATCTTCGCTGATGACATCATACTGTTTCAGATTGGTTAAACCCGGTTCAATAACGATGTATGCATCATACGAAATAACCTGTTCCAATTTTTTCTGGGGCAGATTGTTCAACAATGTGGCAATTTTACCCTCGCGCAGGAACCATGTGTGCGCCACAGGCATTGCCAATTTAATATGTCCCATACGTTCACGACGCACGGACGAAGATCCAACCTCGACCCCGCAACGTTCGCAAACGACGCCACGGAATTTAATTCTTTTATACTTTCCGCATGCGCATTCATAATCTTTGACTGGACCAAAAATCTGCTGGCAGAACAGGCCTTCTGCTTCTGGTTTCAAAGAGTGATAGTTGATAGTTTCGGGCTTCTTTACCTCGCCATGGGACCAGGACAGAATTTCTTCTGGTGACGCGATGGTGATGCGCAGTGCGTCAAACTGTTCCTTGGTTTCAATTTGTCCGAAAATCTTCTGCAACATATTGGTCATAAATTTTGCTCCTTTCAAGTCGCTGTTCAAAATGCTTTTGCCGTGACAGTGACTGCACCGTCACGGCTGGATTTTTTAGTCAATTTTCTTTGGTGTCATCGCCAGACCCAAACCACGCAATTCGCGAACGAACACGTTGAATGCTTCTGGTGTGCCGGTCTGGATATCATTGCTGCCGGATATGATGGCTTCATACATCTTGTTACGGCCGACGATATCGTCAGACTTGACAGTCAGCATTTCGCGCAGCAGGTGCGCCGCACCATGTGCTTCCAATGCCCACACTTCCATTTCACCCAAACGCTGGCCACCCATATGTGCCTTACCAGACAATGGCTGTTGTGTTACCAACGAATAGTTACCGATTGAACGTGCATGAATCTTTTCATCAACAAAGTGATGCAGTTTCATCATATACATAACGCCAACGGTAACTGGACGTGCAAATTTTTCACCCGTCATACCATCATACATCGTGAACTGACCGGATTCAGGCAGTTTTGCCAATTTCAGCATGCTGCGGATGTCTTCTGGGGTCGCACCGTCGAATGTCGGGGTTGCCATTGGAACACCATCGCGCAACAGGGCCGCTTCGGCACGGACATCTGTGTCGGTCATTTTTTCCAACTTGTCCGCGGTTTCTTTGCCGTAAATCTTGCCCATGATGGCACGCAGGTCGTCCGTCACGGCGCGTTTCGCCTTGACTTCTTCTAATACTTCGCCAATCTGCTGGCCCAGGGCGCGTCCCGCCATACCAAGGTGGGTTTCCAAAATCTGGCCGATGTTCATACGTGACGGCACACCCAACGGATTCAGAACGATATCGACCGGGGTTCCATCTTCCATGTATGGCATGTCTTCGATTGGAACAACCTTGGATACAATACCCTTGTTTCCGTGACGACCCGCCATTTTATCACCAGGTTGCAATTTCATCTTGTGCGCGATATAGACCTTGACCTCTTTCAAGACGCCCGCGTTCAGCGAATTGCTTTCTGTTGCCTTGGAAACTTCGGCATCGGCCTTTTCGTTCAATGCCTTCAGTTTTGCAACATGCTGTTCACGCAGTTCGTCAATCTTGGCCTGGGCTTCTTTGTTGCGCACAACCATTTTTTTGATGTCGGCTGGCTTGATGCCTTCGAATACTTCGGCTGTCAATTTTTTGCCAACAAATGGTTTCAAGCTACCTGTGCCAGCGTCAATTGTTTCGCCTTCGGCAATCTGGAACACCTGGTCTGCAAAACCCTTTTCGATGATAGATGTTTCTTCATCGCGGTCTTTATTGATTTGTTCAATTTTTTGCAGTTCAATCATCTGGGTACGTTCGTCTTTCTTTACCCCATGACGGGTCAAGACGTTCACACCGATAACTGTTCCTTCTTCGTTTGGCCCCACGCGCAGCGATGTATCCTTGACGTTCAGTGCCTTTTCCCCAAAGATGTTGCGCAACAACGCCTCTTCCGGGGTCAGCAACGTTTCGGATTTCGGTGAAACACGACCGACCAAAATGTCGCCCTGTTTCACGCGTGCACCAACGTAAATGATACCGGATTCGTCCAGGTTTTTCAGTGCTTCTTCGCCGACGTTTGGAATGTCGCGAGTAAAACTTTCTGGACCCAACTGGGTATCACGAACTTTGAATTCTTTTTCAACGATTTTAACCGATGTGAACATATCTTCGCGGGAAATACGTTCGGAAATCACAATCGCGTCTTCATAGTTGTAACCACGCCATGGCACGAATGCGACCAACACGTTACGACCCAACGCCAATTCACCATAGTTCATCGATGAACCGTCGGCAATGATGTCGCCCGCAGAAATACGGTCGCCAACCTTGACCAATGGTTTTTGGTGAATCAATGTTTCACTGTTGCTGCGTTCAAATTTTTCCAGGTTGTAAATATCAACACCGGTCACGACATTGCGGCTGTTCATACATTTAACCACAATACGATTTGCATCCACAGATTCAACAACACCACTGTGTTTTGCAACCTTGCCGGTGCGGGAATCACGTGCAACCTCGCGTTCAATACCAGTTCCAACCAACGGGGCCTGGACACGCAATAATGGAACACCCTGGCGTTGCATATTTGAACCCATCAATGCACGGTTCGCGTCGTCGTTTTCAACGAACGGAATCAAACCAGTTGCGATTGACACCACCTGGCGTGGCGCAACGTCGATTAAATCAACTTCTTCTTTTGGCACCATTGTAAATTCACCGTCAACACGTGCAGTCACGATATCTTCGGCCAATGCACCGTCCTTGGTTGTCGGTGTGTTACCCTGGGCAATTTTGTGGCCCAGTTCTTCGTCCGCGGTCAGATATACCATCTTGCCCGTGACACGACCATTTTCAACAACGTAGTATGGTGTTTCAATAAATCCGTATGGATTGACACGTGCATATGTCGCCATATGATTTATCAGACCAATGTTTGCACCTTCGGGTGTGTGAATTGGGCACAGACGACCATAGTGTGTCGGGTGAACGTCGCGGACATCTATGCCAGCGCGGTCACGGTTCAATCCGCCCGGCCCCAACGCAGAAATACGACGCTTGTGTTCCAATTCCGACAGCGGGTTATACGCATCCATAAACTGGGACAACTGGGACGTTCCCAAGAATTCAGCAACCAACGACATCAATGGCTTAACATTTATAACGTCCTGGGGTTGCATATTTGCAATGTTTGGCGACGACAGGCTTTCGCGAACCAGACGTTCAATACGAACCATACCAGTGCGGAAATTCTGTTCCAACAATTCACCAACCGCACGCACGCGACGATTTGACAGGTTATCAATATCATCAACGGTGTCTTTGTGATCGATAATGTTTGTTAACGTCTTCAAAACCGCCAAGAAATCAGATTTTGTCAGCAAACGTTCATCTTCGGGTTTTTTACCAGAATCAATCTTTAAACGTTTATTCATCTTGAAACGACCGACCGCCGACAGGTCATAAAACGCTGCTTCGAATCCCTGGCGCAGGAACAAGTTGATTGCCGCTTCCAGTGTCGGACGTTCACCCGGACGAATGATGTTATAAACTTCTATCAATGCTTCTTCGCGATTGGTTGTTTTATCCGCAACCAACGTGTTACGCATGTGCGCGGTAACCGTTGTGTTATCAATCGCAATCAGAGAAATTTCCTTGACACCCATTTTGTCCAAATCAGCCAAAACTTCTTCGGTGATTTCGGTTCCGGATTGGAATACAACCTCGTCCCCGGACATAATCGGGTCAAACAGATATTCACCAATTAGCGATTCGGGCAAGACACCAAATTCTTTGGACGCAGATGTGATTTTTGCCATACGTTTTGCGTTCAGACGATCGCCCTTAGACGCCAAGACCTTTTTATCTTTTGGATTGATTAAATCATAATTCAAACGGTATTTATCCAGACCCGCAAATGCCGATGTTTCGCCCGCCCACATTTTGCCATCAAATTTCAGCGGAATGCGGTTATAGAACGCCGACAGAATTTCTGTATCACTCATTCCGCGAATTGTTGACTTACGTGGATCGGCGGCGAATTTCTTTTCATCTTCGGCGGCCGGCAAACAACGTAACAGCACAGTTGCTGGAACCTTGCGACGACGGTCGATACGAACATAGATAACGCCCTTGGATTCTTCGAAATCAATCCAGCTGCCGTGTTCCGGGATAATACGCGCGGTGTATGTAATCGGGTTACCGGCGATTTTCGCTTCTTTGGTGGTTGCAAAAACGACACCTTGGGCACGATGCATCTGGGAAACAATAACACGTTCAACGCCCGATGCGATAAAGCTGCCGCGTTCAGTCATCAACGGCACTTCGCCCATAAATATTTCTTGTTCTTTGATATCGCGCAACGTTTTTTTGCCGTCTTCGGCGATATCCCATAAAATCAATCTCAGCTTCAATTTCAGCTTGCTGGAATATGTCATATTGCGCAGCATGCATTCTTTTACGTTATATACAGGTTTGTCCAACGTGTATTCCACAAATTCCAGGTCGGCAATGCCGGCATAGTCTTTGATTGGAAACATAGACGTGAACACGTTTTGCAGACCGATGTTTTTGCGGTTCTGCGGATCTACATCAGCCTGTAAGAAATCTTTGTATGAATTATATTGAATTTCAACCAGATCAGGAAGCGGAGTTTGCAAAAAACTTTTTCCAAAAGATTTTCTAAATTTCTGGATAACTGCCATGGGTCTCAATCCTTTTTTTTGTGCGTTTTGCAAACGAAACTATTTAATACTGTTTTTACGCCTTTGCGCCCACCGGGGAAAAATCCCCTGGTGGGCTGGCGTTTGCGCGGCAATGCCGTGACTTTTTTATTGTGTCGGGCGTCGCCCGACGGGATGAATTATTTCAATTCAACCTTGGCACCTGCTGCTTCCAATGTCGCTTTCATTTTTTCAGCTTCATCTTTGGCAACAGCTTCTTTCACTGCCTTTGGTGCAGATTCGACCAAAGCCTTCGCTTCGCTCAGGCCCAAACCTGTCATTTCTTTGACAGCCTTGATAACAGCCAATTTGTTTGCACCGATTTCGGCCAAAACAACGTCGAATTCTGTTTTTTCTTCGGCGGCTGCGGCGGCCGGACCAGCTGCAACTGCAACTGCGGCGGCGGCGGAAACGCCCCATGTTTCTTCCAACGCTTTGGACAGTTCAACTGCTTCCAAAACGGTCAATTTTGACAATTCTTCAACTAATTTCTGAATGTCTGCCATTTTTTAGCTCCTATTATTTTAGGTAAATCAAAATGTTGCCATTTTGATATTAATTTTTCTTTCCATACTCTGCAGAAACGCGGGCCAGGCGCGATGCTGGTTCGACCAAGATACGCGCGATAGTGCCACGGATTTCCAACAGGGATGGCAGTTTGGATAATTGCACAATGCCGTCTTTGTCCAAGACATCTGCGTCCATTTTACCACCAATGATGGTCAGGTTTGGATGTTCTTCGGCGAACTTTGCCAAAACCTTGGTGACCGCCAGACCATCTGTTGCAACGGCAACTGCGGTCGGACGTTTCATCATTTCGGACACAGGTTCGAAATCGGTGTCTTTCAACGCCAATTTCATCAAACGGTTTTTAACGACTTTGAAAACGGAAACCAATGGGCGCAATTCGTTGCGCAGGCTTTCCATTTCTTTCACGGTCAGACCGTGGTTTTCAACGACGAAAACACCATTTGCATCTTTCAAGGACGACTGCAACGCTGAAATCAAATCTGATTTTTCTTCGCGTCTCATATTTTATCCTTTACTTCCAGATTTCAGGGTTACCCCCGGAATCCCTGCTTTGTTAAACTTTCCATCCGGTTTCCCGGGATGGGGCTGTGGTTCCTGCCCCAAAGAATCTTTTCTTTGTCTATGATGGGAATTAAGTTGTTGCCAACACCATCAGTCTTGGACAGAAATCTCTACTTGTCGCGGTGCAACATTTGTCACACCGTAACATAACTTATCTTACATCAACCTTCAAGCCAGGTCCCTGGGTTGTCGCAACAGACGCACCCAAGATATACTGGCCCTTGGACGATGCAGGTTTCACCTTTTTCAACTGGTCAACCAATGCGGTCGCATTTTCAACCAATTGTTCAGTTGTGAATGACATTTTTCCAATACCGGCGTGAATGATACCTTTCTTTTCCGCACGATATTCAATCTGGCCAGCCTTGGCAACCTTGACCGCTTCGGCAACGTTGTTTGTAACCGTGCCCAATTTCGGATTCGGCATCAGGCCCTTTGGCCCCAAGATACGTGCGATTTTTGACATTTTTGGCATCATATCTGGTGTTGCAATAACGCGGTCGAAATTGATTTCGCCACCGGCAACCTTTTCAATCAGTTCTTCGCCACCAACAACATCTGCGCCCGCCTTTTTGGCATCGTCAGCACTGTTGACAGTAAATACTGCGACGCGGACTGTTTTACCTGTGCCGTTTGGCAGGGACAACATACCACGAATATTCTGGTCAGCCTTGGTAACATCAATACCCAATCTGATTGCAATTTCCAAGCTTTCATCGAACTTTTTTGATGTGTAACCGCGCAGGGCCTCGATTGCATCAGCCAAAGAATACACTTTGTCTGTGTCCAGGTTTGCCCATGTTTTTTGTCTTTTTGTCAGTTTCATATCTTATTCCTCCACCTTTACGCCCATAGAACGGCACTGACCCGCGACGATGTTCATTGCGGATTCAATGGTAGAGCAATTCAAGTCCGGCATTTTGCTTTCTGCAATCTGTTTTACCTGGTCTTTGGAAATCGTTCCAACGAAATCACGCCCCGGCTTTTTAGAACCAGATTTCAGTTTCAACGCCTTTTTAATGTAATACGACACCGGCGGCAACTTCATAATAAATTCAAAGCTGCGGTCAGTATAAACAGTGATAATACATGGAATCGGCATACCCGGTTCTTTGTCGGCTGTTTTGTCGTTAAATTGTTTACAGAATTCTGCGATGTTCACACCGTTGGCACCCAACACCGGCCCAATTGGTGGCGCAGGATTCGCTTGCTTTGCAGGGACGACTAATTTGACAATCCCTTTCAGTTCTTTCTTTGCCATTTGTTCACTCCATTTCTTTTGGTTGTGTGGCGGTTCGATGTGGCGCATCTGCCGCCCGGATTTTTAGCGAAACCATTTCGCAAAAACCCAAAAACTTTTTTTCTTTAACGGTCGCGCTTTTTTGATGTTGCCGCAACCAATGCATCAACCCATTCCCGACGTTCACGCGCAATACGCTCAAACAACTCTATGCACTTTGGATCTTTTCTCATTCTGTCCAGACTGCGTTTGACATCTTCGTGCGTGATTACAATTCTTCTTTGTCCTGTTTTTGGGTCAACCACTATCATCTGTCAATTCCCCCGTCCTAGACGCGTTCAACTTCGGCAAAACCCAGTTCAACACTGGTTTCACGGCCAAACACCAAAATTGTCGCGGTCATTTTTTGTTTCAGATTATCAACCTCGGCTACGATACCATTGAAACCATTGAACGGGCCATCGATAACATGAATTTCTTGTCCAACCTCGTATTCGATATCTTCGACAGAAACTGCGCCCTCTTCTACCTGTTTTTGCAGGCGACGCGCTTCTTCTTCGCTGACGGCGATTGGCTTGTTCTTCGCACCCAAGAACATAACAACCTGGGGCATCAATTTAACCAATGAAAATGTTTCATTGTTCAAAACCATCTGGACAACGATATAACCCGGAAAGAATTTCTTTTCAGATTTTACACGTTTGCCACCTTTGATTTCGGTCACTTCGCGTGTTGGGACCAAAATTTCACCAAACAACGCATTCAAGCGGCGTTTATCAATCTGTTCGCGCAGGCCGCGGGCAACCTTGTCTTCACAGCCGGTATGAACATTTACAACAAACCATTGCATTTTATCTTCCATATGCGTATCCTTTGCCCGTTTTGTTTTAGAAAATCCAACCAACAATTGCGTTCAGCACACTGTCCACCGCAAAGAAGAACAATGCCGCCGCCGCAGAAAATATCAGAATCATAATAGTTGCACGAACAACAGTGTCGCGTGATGGCCATACGATTTTAAACCACTCGCCGCGCACAGATTTAATATAATCAATAACTTTTTTCATAAATTCGCCCACTATGTCCGACCATCAGAAATCTTGGCAGGGGCAAAAGGAAAGTTCGGACTACGCCTCACCACTCGTATGGATTTCGCTGCACTTTGCTTGCAAAATCCAACTCGTATGCGAACACCATTTTTACTCATCAGGGTTCGCTTCCCTTTGCCACTACGAAATCCAAATTCCCAAAAATATGGACAAGCCATATTTTAGAGAATTTGGCAGGGGCAAAAGGAATCGAACCCTTATCCGCGGTTTTGGAGACCGATATTCTACCGTTGAACTATGCCCCTGTTTTTGGTCGCTTTTATGCCTGCACAATTACGCAACCATCCCGATAGTCTGCGCCAGGATAGCACACACAAACGAAAAAGCAAGCAGAAAAAGCGCACGTATTATATGATTTTAACGCGTCGCGCGCAAGCAAAATCTGAAAAACCGGTCTGATTTTTTTTGATTTTTCGCACTTTTTACTTGCACGCACTGCCACTTTTTGTCTATGATTTGTTAAAGACAGAGAGAGGAAGTCATTGCAAGACCGCATAGAACCGCCAATTTTATTATCACGACTGATGACGTTTGTGCTGGCTGGCGCGATTGTCGTGCTGGGGGTGTTGGGCTATACACTGTATAAAATGTTCCCACTGAACCGGCCCCAGGTATTCTTTTTGAATTCCGAACTGCGTGCCGACCGGGACGTTGTTGTTCACCAATTGCCAACAACCGACGAAAATGTCAAATGGTATAAACGCGCATTTATTCGCGAATATATCAAGGCGCGTAATGAAATCGTGCCTGATGGGCGCGTAATGCTGCGCAAATGGAATAATGACGCAACAGGTATTGTTCACACATGGTCCACCGACGCGGTTTATGACGCATTTACCCAGACTAATATGTGGAACGCCATAATGAACAGTGCGCCTGATTTTGAATTCAGTTGCAGTGTAGAATTTGAAAACGGCGCGGTTACCCCGCGCACGGCGGATACGTTCGCGGTAAAATTTAAGTATTTTTGTGAAGATAGTGGTGGACAGACCGCTAAAAAAGATTATACAATCGTATTGAAATTACAAATGGACGACGACACAAAATTAAAGTGGTCGGAACGTCTGGACAACCCGCTGGGTGTGCGCGTATCAGAATACCGCGTGGAATCTGGGAACGGGGACCCGCTGGACACGGGATATCTTGATGACGGACAGTAATCTGGCCCCATCGCACGACATGAATTGAAAGGTAAGGAATTGGGCATGAGTTTTAAGACAGCAATCAAGTTAAACATATCTGTGTTTTGCCTGGCGTCGATGTGCATAATCGCACCGGCGGCCGCGGTGAACTATGGTGTCCAGGACGCATGGGATAACCCAACCGCAAATATGGCCGCGGGCAGCACGAAACCCGGATACGCCCAATTGTCATGGACCACGGGCAGTGTATTGCCAATCAAACTGCGCAATGGTATGGTAACGATGGTATCCCTGCCAAATGGCGAACAAATCGCCGACGCGGTTATCGGCAACCAGGGTCTGTTCACGATAGAGGCGAACCAGGGCGATCGCACAATGATTATCAGCCCCACCGCCAGCAACCAGGGGTCAGACACGAACCTGATTGTGACGGGCAAATCTGGCAATAAATATATCTTCTATCTGCGCAGTGAACCAT
This sequence comes from uncultured Alphaproteobacteria bacterium, assembly GCA_934276735.1. Taxonomy (GTDB): domain Bacteria; phylum Pseudomonadota; class Alphaproteobacteria; order Rs-D84; family Rs-D84; genus Enterousia. The sequence goes on from CAKQTG010000001.1 coordinate 21,514, forward strand.
CTAATTCCAGCGAAATCACCTATTCCCAGGTAGAGGTTGTTCTGGACGGCAACACGACTTTGCCGGGTGCAACGGGTGCGAACGACGCAACCAGTGGCGCATCATCTATATTTAAAAAAGCCGCCAAAACCACCAGCACAGTTGGAGCCGATGGCGAGGATTATGGTTGGATTAAATCAATGAAAATTGATCCGTCAGAATTCCGTTTTGATTTGGATATCTTTGTTCCAAACCCAGACGATTATGTTATCGCCCCAGAACGCGTATGGCGCGATCGTATATTCACATACATTGACTTTGGCGACAAAGTTATTGCCATGACCCAGCGCCCGGTGGTTTCATTGTTGGTCGAAGGTGGCGAGTCCCCAGTTGGATTCCGCACAGATGGCGATGACGGTCGACTGCTGATAGTAGAAGCTGTTGGAGATATGGTTCTGCGCAGTGGCCAGCGTATCGTGTGTATTAAAAAGCGCGAAAAGCCGTTCTTGATTGCCGACACGGCGTCGGTCATGGCCTTGGCCGAGGCGAACGTTGCGCAATCTATGATGTCGGGACAATCACTGAATAACATTGCGTATTCAATGGATCAAAATGCAATCAATACGGCGGGCGTAAATTACACCGGGACACCAACATACATTTCGAACACAAACGGGATTGCGGGCACGGGATATTACATGCCGGCGTCTGTTGCGACAACCGCCACAATGCCAGTTATGTCGTCGGGCACTACTGGTGTAAATATGATGCCGACCGAACGCGTGACGGCGGGCTCTTACCTGCCCCAGACGAATATCCCACTGATTACCAGCAACCAGAGTGGTGTTGCCGTTGAATTGAAATCGGACACATCGGTCAAGGCACTGGACGATTATTGGACGGGATTGCTGGCGAAATTCAGCGGTGATGACGGTGTTGGATTGCTGACCCCATACAAGGACAAGGTGTTCTTTGCCGTTGACGAACAGGGTGTTGGTGAATTGGGTGCAACATCGCGTGCGGCACGTCTGTATCGTTTGCGTATTGGTCCAATGACTGATATTGACACGGCTCAGAAACTGTGCGACCAACTGTTGAAATTCAGTGGGACTAGTTGTAGCGTCGTGCGTATTCAATAACTGATATTCCAGGCGGGATTTAACATGAGTGGTATCAAACAGCAGATTACAAGTATTCGAAAAACAACCCCAAAGCATGTCCAGTGGATATTGCTGGCGGCAGCATTTGTTGTCGTGATGATATTGCTGATTTTGTTATTGGGCGGGCGTGGTAAATCATCCACCGTCCAGAGCACCGCTGATGACAATCCAATCAAATTGGTTATCACGGCGAATCCGACCGATGACTGGGATAAAAACACGTTGACATGGACCGATGTAACGGTTGGCACAACAAAAAAAATCACATTGCGTTTTAAAGCAACGGCCCCGGCAAAAATCGAAGAAGTTCGCTATCACAAAAGCGTTGCGGGATTGAGTGTCAAGGACACTTGCAAAAAAATGGCCGAAATAAACCAGGTTACCGCTTGCAGTATCACACTGGAATTCGCGCCAACGGCGGCAATGGAAAGTGAAACATTGCCAATGTTTGTTGATTGGCACGATGCGAAACAGCCCAAAAACATGTCCAATTCTGAAAAGATTGTTTTGGTGTTATCAGCGGTTGCGCCGGCATCTGTCAAGGAACCAGAACCAGTTGCCGCCCCCGCACCAATGCCAGAACCAAACCCCGTCCAGAAAGAGATTAAAACCCAGGTTGAAACACTGGCCCCCGCCGATCCATTTGCCGACGCACGTGATAATGCACCGGCGGCACCAGTGGTCAATGACACGCCCGCGGTTGCGTGTTCTGAATTTGCATTTCCGGGATACAATTCAAACGGCACGCAAATCGGATGGATTCGTCCAGAACGCGGCGCATATTACTTTCACCCGTTTTCAGATAAAAAATGCAACAATCCAACGGGCGTCTATAATCCCGACAGTGGTATCATCACCGATATAAACAACACTGGTAAAAAAATTGGGACCGACGCCGAACATATCGGATACACCGCAATCAGTTCAGATGGCGCGTTGCCACAATTATCCAATCCGGTATCGCGCGTTAAAAATCGCGCATACCAATTGACAACCGATGAAATTGAACAGATGTCTGCATCTGCAACGGGGGCCGAAACCGCTGACCGTTTTCGCGGTGGTATCACGATGAAGGATAATTCAACCGATGTTGTTGTTGGAACCAGTGGGATGGCATTTTATTCATCCAATCCATATGATCGCACGTTTGTATTGCGGCAATATAAACCAATTCCGGCCACCATTGTGTCCGAGGTTCGCGCCGATCCATCACTATATGAGGACGGTATGCGGTCGTTACCAGTGCGTGCAACGGTTGACCGTAATGTGTATTCTGACAATGGTCGCACGGTTGTAATTCCCGCTGGAACATTGTTATTGGGATATGTTACGGGTAATATTCCCGGGCCATATAAAACCGTTGGTCGTATGGATATTCGCTGGTATCAATTTATTTTACCCAATGGTGTCGAATTTAATTTTACGGGTCAAGCCGGTCAAGATCCATTTTCTGGCGATTCCCAGGGCCGCGCGGGCGTTCCCGGATATGGCAGCACGGATTATATCGAACAAATGGTATTGCCATTGCTGACCGCGGTGGTACCGGCGGCGGTGAATATGATTGCGCCGATTACCGATAAATTTGTGAATCAAATTGACCTGGATAACAATACGGTTGTGCAATCGGGTACAGTGCGTTCATCTGAATTGGCGAAAAATGAAATTATCACCGCATGGAACCAGGTTGCCCAAAAGTTTATTGTGGATATGCTGGACAATACCGTTCCGCCATTTTCAATTGCGGCCGGCACGCGTATAACGGTATTTTCACCCGCCGATTTGGTTATCACGTGCGGCGACGGTGATGATAAAATATGCAGTTTAAAAAATGTGAAAGAGGCCTCACAAAAAGGCAGCTGGAACAGACGGCCTGAGTGGAGTCACAGTGGCAAAGCCAAATACGACGACGGTTCATGGACAGGTCAGGTTCGTTCGTTTGATTTAAGTAAGTATTGCAAACAAGAAAAGGATAATCTGTGGACAATAAATTCCGACGAAAATACCCTACAAAAAATATACGATGCTGGATACGATTACCGCACAGTGCTGACATATTGCAAATCAATGAATTACCAGGCAATCAACAACGTGCGCCAGGATGCGCTGTATCAGAATCAGCAACAGCAGTTCCAATCAAAGTATGAAGCCAGTGGCGACAAAGGTGGTGTATCGGGCGCAACCGTAACCGGTAACCAGGCATACAATGAAAATGTTTTGGGGCTAAAATATAACGAAGACGGTTCGATTCAAAATCCGTTCCAAACAGCAAAGAAGGAAGAAGACAACGCCCAGGCTGTAATCACCTGTGAAGATGGAACAACACCTGATGCAAACGGCTGTTGCACGGGCGAAATATATACAGATATGGGCGACCAAGGATTTAATTGTTGCCCAGAAACCGGTGGCGACTGTTTCCCGCCGATATTGTAATCCACACCCGCCACATGGCGGGTTTATTTTTATACCAAAGGAGTCCGTTACACATCACCACACCATCACCCACAAATATCATACGCGCCACGGCGCGTTTTTTATTTGTTTCGCGATTCGGTTATACAAATTAAAAATCGCGTAATGAATCGGTTTTCCGATTCTGATTTCAACCAACGGTTGTAATATTTTACATACATCAATTGTTGGTCTATATATCATGGCACGGGAATTTATTCCTGTGCCACATAAATTAAATACAACAGGAGAAGAAAAAAATGACAGCACAACACATTCAACCAGAATACGCACCAGAAAAATTTCACAGCGCAGAACAAATGTGGTTTTGGTTTCTGTATTCTAAATCTGTTCGCAATGGATTTATGCGACCGCGCGACTGTGCCACACGCCGCGTTGCCGAATTGGTCGATGTGGAAACGCTGGTAACAAAATTATACCTGTGCGGGAAATTATCTGATGAACAATTACGCGTGATGAAGGAATTCGGGGACCGCCGACGCGCACCACATCAATATATCTGGGCCGAAAATCGGGCGGCAGATTTATGGCGACGCGCAATGCAGACAATCGGTGATGCCGCAATCGCACGCGGTTGGATTTCCCAAGAATAAATAAAGGATTATCGATATGGTTATAATTGCATTTTCTGTGAAAACATCAAAAATTTTGCCACGAATATTATGTCGTCACTTTCGGCACTGCGCCCCCATAATCGTCCGCCCTGGCGCACAGAAACCGTTTGTTATGTATCAATTCGTAACCCGCCGCAATATTGCGCGGGTTACGTTAAATGCGCGCGATATAAACATACTGCGCGCGCATGGATGGGAATTTATTTGCGTGCCAAATATCAACCCCGATGTTGGCGCGCGCGGGGGCATAACATGTGTTGATTTTACAAAGCGTGTTATCAAACTGCGCCACCGACGAATTCAAACACCGGACACACTGTTTAAATACCTGGGCCGTTGCTGTGACACTATTTTGTCTTGACCCGTGAACGCAGGAACGCCAGCGCAATTTGGTCCACATTTTCTGTTGATTCCTTATTCTTTTTCATTTTTTCCAGTTCACTATATCTGGTCTGGCACGCCATGGTAATGTTGTGGACACTGCGGGATTCTTGCAAAATCGCGGGCGGGATATACGCGGCCACGGTGAAACGATAGCTGCCGACAATCTGGCCATTTACCCGGACCGTTTGCAGGTCAAATCCGGGACCACCGCATACCTCTATTATTTTCATACCCGTTGCATCATGGACGGTATATATGTAATTGCCCCGCAATTCATTGTATTTAACATCACAGGATTTAATTACCTTGATGATTTCGGATTCTAACTCTGCATTCATAGCGTCCCCCAATCTGTATTATCTAATAATTTTACAAAAACGCCCCGATGGGGCGTTTCTTATTTCGATGTGCGTTTAATTATTTGCATCTGGGCAATACCAAACAGGTTTGACACCGTCCAATACAGCACCAATCCTGCCGGCATCCACGCAAACAAGAACGTGAATATAACCGGCATCCATTTCATCACACGCTGTGTCTGGGCAACAGCATCATTTCCAGATGCGGTCTTGGCAACGGTTTGCAGACGTGATTGCCACCACATTGTCGCCCCCATCAATATCGGCAATATAAAGTATGGATCCATTGCTGCCAAATCAGATATCCACAAGAATCCCGCGCTGCGCATTGGAACAGATACCAGCAACGCCTTGTATAACGCAAAGAATATTGGAATCTGAATCAACATCGGCAAGCAGCCCGACATTGGCGATGTCTTGTGCGTTTGATACAGGCGAACCATTTCCATTTGCAGACGCATTTTATCATTTGCATATAATTTCTGGATACGCGCCATTTCCGGTTGCATTTTTTGCATGGCTATCATTGAAGTATATGATTTGCGCGTCAGTGGCCATATCGCCAAGCGCAACAACAATGTGAACAGGATAATCGCAATCCCGTAATTACCCACAATCGCAAACAGACCATTTAACGCCCACAGCATTGGCCGTGCCAAGAACCAGAACCAGCCGTAATCCACGGTTTCATCAATTCCTGTAATTATGCCGGCAACACCAGACAAAATATTCTGGTCGCGTGGGCCAGCAAATATACGCGATGTAATTGTTTTATCACCACCCGCCGGCACAGAAACCGCCGCCGCGGCAACGTCTGTCTGATATGTGGTGCCAAATGACTTTTTACCACGAATGGTTTGATCCGGGCTGTCTAATTGAACAATCGTTTCCCAATACTGGTCGGCAAAACCTGCAAAACCATTTGTCGTTGAATACGCGTATGATTTCTTGTCCAGTTTATACCAATCGTTGTGTTCAATATCAGAATTCACATACGCAACCATACCGGTATAGACGCCACTGGACGATTTCTGACCGGCGTCACGCACAACGCGCGCATACGGTGTAACCGTGATATCGTGCGCGGACTTGTTCTTGATTTCGTCGTTGATTGTGACGATATATCCGTCAACCGTCACCGTGCGGCGATATTCAACACCATCAGAATTGCGCCATGCGAACGCGTCACCGTTTTTATTCCAAACGGTTTCTGGGGTTGGGGCCGATGTTCCGGTGGCGATGACGCCAACCTCGGCAAAATCGTGCGCGCCGTTCAATAATGTTACGCGCGCCGCATCCGCATCATCGCCATTATCGGCATAATCCGCCAATGTAACATTTGACACGCGCAGGCCGCGCACCGTTGCCGTGATTTTATCAGACGCCGCGGTGTGCACCGGGACCGCCGATAAATCCAAAACGGGTTCCGGGTCGGTGTCAACGGTGGCTGGCTGCTTTGGTGACATAATCGCACCAATTGCCCACCATGCCGCAAAAAACAGCAAACACCACCACAAGAACGATTTGAACACAGACTTTTTAGTCGTGGCGTTCTTATTCGCATTCCACTGGGCAAAGCCCGAATTATTATCCAAATATTTTACCATTACTTTTTACCCTTTGGTTTAACAGACGCCATGCAACGACGACGCACAATTATCCAGTTCAGTATATATAGGGCAACACCCACACAAATACAAATATCTGCGACATTAAATGCCGGCCAATGTGCCCCACCGATATGAAAGTCCAAGAAATCCACCACCGCGCCAAAACGCACACGGTCAATCAGATTTCCCAACGCCCCACCAACAATCAACGCCAGTGGCACACGTTCATATTTTTCTGCGCGTGCAAACAGGTAATACCCGATAAAGCCGATTATAAATCCTGTGGCCAGCACGATAAGCAGGGGTGCCCCCTCGCCCACGGTGCGTAACATTGAAAACGATGCGCCAGGGTTCCATGTGAACACAATGTTAAACCAATCTGTCACATGCGCCATCAAATATGGCACCGGCACAATGTCCCACGCCGGACCCGACACCGGCACGCCACCCGTTATCAGATACAGCAACGCCCCCTTGGTCACCGCGTCCAGCGCGACCGCCGCCACAATAATTGCAATACACAATAATATATTCTTTTTCATTTTTCCGTCCCTATACGCCGAAATATACCAATGTGTGCGCGCAAATGCAAATAAAATGTCCCGTTTCCGGGACATTGTTTTATGGGGTGCTATTTATCCGATACTGGGTTATCAACGCGGGCGTAATTATCGTCGCGCAATTCGTTCAATATTCGGGTGATTGCGCCCTGGGACGCGCCCAGGTGTTCCAACACGCCATAGCCCAGGAACAGTGAACTTTCAATTGTTTCAGGTAATGCGATTTGCGCACCTTCTTTTAACAATAACTTTGATTCCGTCAGGTTGCGCGCACGCGCAAACACACGCACACGTGGTGCAATTTCACGCACCGTGATAACGGCATCACGCGCCGTTGACGCATTATCCAATGCAACGACAACCGCACGCGTCTTGCGCGGGGTCAGGCCAACATCCGTCAAAACATTTGCATTTGTTGAATCGCCATAAACAACGTTATAACCGTGTTCGCGTCCCAACATTACAGTATTCACATCCATATCCAGCGCAACGTATGATATTTTCTGGGCCTGTAACATCTGGGCAACGATTTGACCCACACGACCAAACCCGCAAATCACGACCGCCGGACGATCAGACGCACGTGGGCGCGATGGCATAATGCTGGGGCTGAATAATTTCCCGGTGCGTTGCAAACGATCAAACACTGCCAACAATAGTGGCGTCGCCATTATTGACAGCATGATTATCGCCGTCAAGATTTCTTGGTGCGGGGCCGGAATAGCGTCAATGCCTGACGTGCGCATTGTCTGCAACATCAATAGCCCAAATTCGCCCGCCTGGGACAGGACCAGCGCAATCATCACCGCGTCGGGCACACCAACACGACGAACGCGCGCGACCATAAATATCGCAACAAACTTTGCCGCGACCAAACCAATAACACCCGCCAGCACGATATACCAATAATGCCCCAGGACGGATAAATTCAAACTCATACCCAATGATATGAAAAAGAACGCCAGGAACAACATCGCATACGGACTGATTTCGGCGTTGACCTGGTGATTATAAATCGTTTCAGACAGCAACATGCCCGCCAAGAACGCACCCAATCCGACCGGCATACCAATCCAATCGGCAATGCCCGCCCACAGTGCAATATTCAACAAAATCGCCAGCAAAAATGCCTCTTTGGATTTCAAGCGCGCGACCTGGCGCATCAGTGGGTTTAAAACAAATCGGCCGATAATCACAACGCCTAATATTAAAACAACAGACCAAACCAAAACGTCAATCGCAGTTGCGCCAAAATTAAACGACTTGCCCGACAATACCGGCATCATTGCCAACAATGGAATTGCCAGCAAATCCTGGAATAATAAAATTGAAAATGTTTGCCGACCCATTTCCGTGTTTATCTGGTTACGGTCTGCCAGTAATTGCATGTCTTCGGATGTGCTGGACATTGACAGCATCAACGCCACCATAACGCATCCCATAATGGACCAGCCAGTCAATCCAAACAGCAATGGGAACAACATCGCCACAACCATTAAAACCTGGGCCGCGCCAAAACCAAATATCGCACGACGCAATCCCCACAGGCGACGCATATTTATCCCCAGTCCCAACATGAACCACAAGAACATTATTCCCAGGTTGCCCAGCGTGGACCAATTATCTGTCAATTGGAATAAATTCAGCACATATGGTCCGGCAATTATACCCGCCAATAAAAACGCAACCAGTGCGCCAATCCGCGCCAGGCGCAATGCAAAAACCAATGCAAAAACAACCGTGATAAACAGTAATATTGACAATGATGCTGTCATAGTGTGGTCCCCCTCTCCCCCATTTGATGTATGTCACAGGTATTATATCAAATCGCGTGACAATTGTAAAAATTTTTCAGGCGATAATTCTTCGGCGCGTTCAGTGCCAGTCAATCCATATTTCGCCCAATCAACGTTTGGAATAATTCCACGTATCATCTTGCGACGCTGGCCAAATAATTTGGCGGTGATTTGTTCCAGTTTTTGCACATCGCCGACATTGTGAATCTTGGCCGAATTTGGAATTACCGATACGACCGCCGATTGAACGCGTGGGCGCGGAACAAACGCAGTATTTGGCACATCAAACAAAATCTTGGCATCGGCAATCAGTGACGTTAAAACCGCCAGGCGACCGTATTGTTCATCGCCCACGCGCGCGGTGATACGTTGCGCCACCTCGCGCTGGAACATCAATGTCATGGATTTTATTGGCGCGCCAGACGCCACCGCGCCCAGCCACCGCGTAAATAATTCTGTGCCAACATTATATGGCAAATTTGCACATATTGCGTATTCGGTTAAATCCAGTGCGCGCGTATCAACACGCAATGCGTCACCATAAACAACGGTCAAACGACCATCTGCGGCCACAGCAATTTTATCCAAAATAGTTTTTGTTGTTGGATCTTTCTCAATCGCGATAACGCGGCGCGCACCCGCCATCAATAACGCACGTGTCAAACCGCCCGGCCCCGGGCCAATTTCCATGACGTCGACAGTTTCAATATCCGGCACACTGCGCGCGATGCGCCCCGTCAAATTCAAATCAAACAAGAAATTTTGTCCGAATTGCTTCTTGGGCTCCAACCCCGAGGCGCGCATCATTTCGGCAACCGGCGGCAAAGATTTTATTGCGTCTGTCATATTGTTTTGCGCCCCCCAAATGCCAACGACAACGTCCCATCGTCCAGGTAATCTAAATCGCCACCCAAAGGCACCCCTGATGCCAGCTCAGAAAATGTAACCTCTGCCGGATTGCCAATTACCGACATAACATAATGCTGGGTTGTTTTCCCCTCGACCGTGTTTGGTAATGCAAATATGATTTCGTGCACAGCCTCGTCCACGATGCGGGCGGGCAATGTGCCGATATTTAAATCATCGGGTGTTGTGCCGGTCGCCCCGGACAACAATCCGCCCAGGATATGATACCGCCCATGAAAAACGCCCGACTTTTCCAATGTCCAAACGTCTGATAAATCACGCACAATGCACAACGCGCCATTTGCACGCGCGGCATTGCGACAGAATTCACACCGCCCCGACGCCCGGTCGGTCAGCACCCCACAATTCGGGCACGGCGCGATATTTTCAACCGCATCATGAATTGCCGCCGCCAACATTTCGGCGCGACCGGTTTTATCCTGTAACAGTGCCAGGGCAATACGCTGGCCCCCGCGTGCACCAACACGTGGCAAACGCGCAAATTGTTTAATCAATTTTTCAATCAATGGATTCATTGCAAACGTAACCTTATCAATGAAATACGTAACAGTCAATTCCCATTGCCGACGCGCGCGTGCGGATATCGGCGGCGGCGGCATCCGACAATCCGTTTGTCCGAACACGATACATGCCATTTGCAGTGGGTTCAATCGTGGCGGTAATGCCCAGTTTATTTTTCACATTTGCAACCTGGGTCGCGGCGGCGTTCTGGGACGAAAACGCACCAAATTGCACGCCCGCATTTCCCGACGACGCTGCCGACACTGTGCGTGCAGGCGCGACGTTATACGTTGGTGCCGCGGATGCGGTTGCCACACTGTATGCCGCTGACATTGTTTGTGGGCTGGCATTCGATGCCACCGGCGAATTTTTTACAATTGGCGCGGCCCCAGATTCCAACATCGCAAACCCGCGATTTAATAACTGGGTCGCGACAGATGCGCGCACATCCTTGTTTTCTGCGCCCAAAACCACAACTATCAGATGCGCACCATCACGCTTTGCCGTGGCAACCAGAGAGTAACGCGACTTGTTCGTGAAACCTGTTTTCATACCGTCACACCCCGGATACGACGCCAACAGGCGATTTCCGTTTGTGTATGTTTTTCCGTTATATGTCCATGTTCTGATGCCGAAATATTTCCAATATTGCGGAAAGTGTTTATACACTGCCATTGACAGCAATGCAATATCACGCGCCGTTGACATATGGTCATCATTTGGCAGCCCAGATGAATTTTCAAAATTAGTATTCGTCAGGCCAATTTCATTTGCGACCCGCGTCATCATATCGGCAAAATTACCTTCTTTGCCGCCCTTTAAATTTTCTGCCAATACGCGTGCGACATCGTTCGCACTCAATACCGCGACGGCCTTTATAGCGTCTTCGACACTAATCTTGCTGCCTGCGGCAATGCCCAATTTTACCGGTGATGCGGCCGCCGCCGAATTTGATACAATCAAGTAATCGTCCAAATGCAACCGACCATGCTCCAATGCATCAAACGTTAAATACAACGTCATAATCTTGGTCAGTGACGCAGGATAATTTAACTGGTCAGAATTTTCCTTTATCAAAACGCGACCGTTGTCCATATTGGCGACCAAGGCCGCACGATACTGTGCCGCCATCGCGCCACTGGATAAAAACACACCAATAAAAAATGCGATAAAAACCCTTCTCATCTTTGATGATATAAATGTTAGTAAAAAATGCGCATACGGGTCAACAAATAAGTGCGCCCTGGGGCGCACTGAATTTAATCCATCGAACGCAGACTAATTTTCTCGTCATCGACAATTACCAATTGTCCGGACGCAATTCCAAAACGACGCGCGGAATCAAATCCGTCACGCTGGCCAAACAATGTGTCATCACAAATTGGGAACACACCACGTGACAGACACAACTGGTTTGCGACAACCGCGTCACGGCATACCGCGATGATTGGAATATCAGGCTTGCGACAAGAAATCTTGGTCGCAATATCTGTATCACGCGCAAACACAACAATCGCCGACGCATGATTCAGATACGCCATTGACGCAACCGAACGCGACCAGTCATTTTCAGGAACGTTTTCTGTGCGCAACCAATCACTGGGATGCGAAATAGTATCATAGTCGGCATATGTTAAAATCTTGGCCATGGTTTCAATCACATTTACCGGATTGACACCGATTGTTGTTTCTTCGGATGTCATGGTTGAATCCGTGCGCAGATACGCCGCGTTTGCAACGTCGCTGATTTCGGCGCGCGTTGGAAATTCACTGGCCACCATGGTGCCCAACATCTGGGTTGCCATAATAACCGGGCGATTTAACATACGACACGTACGAATAATGTGACGCGAAATTGCAGGGACCTGTTCAAACGGAACCTCTACGGCCAGGTCACCACGTGCAACCATGATTCCATCAGCCGCGGCGGCAATATCTGAGATACGTTCAACAGCATTTGGACGTTCAATCTTTGCAATGATTTTTATCGGATGTGACGTTCGCGCAGTGATGAAATCGCGAACCTCGGCTACGTCTTCGGGACGCTGGACAAATGAAACCGCAACCCAGTCTGGATTTTTTGTAATCGCGTATTCCAAATCAGCCCTGTCTTTTTGTGTCAAAACAGACGTTGCGATATCGGTATCTGGCAAATTAAACCCACGGCGGGACCAGATTTCGTCCCCACGGACAACCGTTGCAACGATTTTATTATTTGCAACGCTGTCCACCGTCATTTCAATTTTACCATCGTTCAACAGGATTCTGTCGCCCGGATTTAACGATTTCATAACATCGGTATCTGGCAACTGGACACGTGTTGCATCACCAGGTGTTGGGTCATCGTCAAACGTAAATTTCTGACCGATGGTCAGTGGATATTTATCCTCGGTGGCAAAGTTTCCAATACGATGCTTCGGCCCCTGCAAATCAATCATAATTGCGACAGGGGTGTTTAAATCAGACGCCACACGGCGAATTAAATCAATCTTGGCCCCCTGGACATCGCCGGTATCGTGACTAAAATTCAATCGGCATACGTTCATTCCCGCACGCACCATCTGGGCCAGTGTATCATAATCCTCGCACTTTGGGCCAATAGATGCAGTAATTTTTGTAAATTTATTCATAATTTTTCCGCTTTGTTTTTTAGTTTCGTTTTTCTTGATTTTTACGATTTATGATATATCATAAAAACATCATTTTAACAAGGGGAAAAGGATATGAAAAACGCAAATCACGGCGCAATTGACAACCAACAATTACTTAGCGTAATTCAACGCATTGAAAAATTAAACGAAGATGCTGCAAACATCGCTGCCGACATCAAGGAAATTTATAGCGAGGCGAAATCCGCCGGTTTTGACCCAAAATATATCCGCCAGATGATACGCCTGCGCAAATTGGACCCAGACGAATTGGACGAAGCTGATGAACTGACCCAAATGTATCGCAGCGCGTTGGGGTTATAATGAAACGCTTTACAAAAACGGTCGAAGATTTCACCTGCGCCCACTGTGGTGCACATGTTCGGGGCAATGGTTATACAAATCATTGCCCCATGTGTTTATGGTCACGTCATGTAGATATTACTCCTGGCGACCGCGCAGCGACTTGTGGCGGCATGATGCGCCCAATATCAGTTGAAACATCGGGCGGCCAATACACTATTACCCATAAATGCGAGATATGTGGTAAAACAATTCGACAACGTGCGCTTGATACCGACAACATAAATGAAATCATTGCATTGGCAGCAAATAACAAATTTATATTTGGCTAAAAAACGCCCATTCGGGCGTTTTTTATTTTCTATGCGCCAGCGCAGCGGCGACAAACGCATTAAACATCGGATGTCCAGTAAACGGACTGGATTCAAATTCTGGATGAAATTGCCCCGCGATAAAAAACGGATGCGATGGAATTTCAACTATTTCTGGCAAACGCCCATCGGGACTGCGTCCGGAAATAATCATACCGGCATCGGCAAATTGTTTTTCAAACGATATATCCATTTCATATCTATGGCGATGTCGTTCTAATATTTTATTTGTTGCATAAATGCGTGCCGCCAATGTCTCAGGCGTAATCATACATGGGTACAACCCCAATCGTAATGTTCCGCCCATATCTCCAGCATGGTCTGGCATGATGTTTATAATTGGCGCACAATCAGGCGAAAACTCGGTTGAATCCGCGTTTTTTATCCCCAACACATTGCGCGCGAATTCAATCACCGCAACCTGCATTCCCAGACATATTCCCATATATGGTGTGCCTGTTGTGCGGGCATATTCGGCGGCGGCAATTTTACCCGACACACCGCGTGTACCGAAACCACCTGGCACTAATATGCCATCTGTATCCGCACAATCGGTTGGCGTGAAAGTTTCAGCATTTATAGGCTTTATTTTAATATGCACATTATTTTGAATACCGGCGTGGAATAAAGCGTCATTTAGCGATTTATATGCATCTGGCACATCAAAATATTTACCAACAACCCCTATGCAAACGGTTGGAATATCGTCTGCCATGTAATTAGAGATGCGTTCAAATTTTGCCATATCGCCCGGCACAGACGGCAATCCAAAATGTTCGGCAATTATGTCAAATACGTGTTGCGCATCGTATACCAACGGCATTTTATATATATTATCAACGTCAATACCACTGATTACATTTTTGGCCGGCATATTACAGAACATTCCGATTTTTGCACGTTCATCGTCATCTAGCATACGTGGTGTACGCACAATCAACATATCGGCTTGAATTCCATTTTCCAACAGTCTGCGAACCGACATTTGTGTTGGCTTAGTTTTTAATTCGCCACTTTTTTCCAAATATGGCGCCAACGTTAAATGCACAAACATTACATTGCGACGCCCTATGTCATTGGCAAATTGGCGAATTGATTCCAAAAAAATTTTACCCTCAATATCACCGACTGTGCCACCAATCTCACATACAACAAAATCGGTATCGGTTGGCGCGGCGATATAGTCTTTGATGCGATTGCTGACATGTGGAATCATTTGCACAGTTGCACCCAAATAATCACCACGGCGTTCGGCATTTAATACATCCCAATAAATACGCCCGCCAGACACAGAATCATTGCGCGACAATTTTATTCCCAAGAACCGTTCATAATATCCTAAATCTAAATCGGTTTCAAACCCATCACTGGTGACATACACCTCGCCATGCTGGAACGGCGACATCGTGCCAGGGTCAACATTTAAATATGGATCAAATTTACGTGCATGCACGGAATACCCGCGAGATTGAAGAAGGGCACCACAACTTGCCGCCGCGACGCCCTTGCCCAAACTGGAAACAACACCACCCGTAATGAAAATATATTTGGTCATCACAATCTCCTTTACGGGATTTTATCATAGGAAATTTAGACTTGCGACGCAATGAAATAAATTCCTATAATTTCATTATGCGACAGTTGTGGAATAACCAATTTGAAAATTTATTTTTATGGGTGCCGTTTTTAATGGCATTTGGTGCTGCGATGTATTTCACATGTAACGCGGAACCCAGAATAATTTTCCCGTGGATTTTTGTCATATTTTGTGGTGCGATTGCATTGTGGCGACGTGTGCCAATATTGTTACGCGGAACTGCCGTATTTGCATTTGGCTTTATGTATGCTATGGCATTTACTCATACGTTTCAGACACCACAAATTGCGCACCCACTGCGCGACGCTACAGTTATCGGAACTGTCCAAAACATTGACTATACCGATAATCGGGCGCGTATATTTATTCGCACCGCCCCGAACCAAATTACCACAAGCAGTGCAACAATTCGCGTATCAACCCAATTAACAAACCCAACACCAAAAATCGGCGACACTGTTTCGGCCACAGTGAATCTGTATCGTCCCAGTCCCGCATATGCGCCAAACACATTTGATTATGCACGTTGGGCATATTTTAATCATTTAACCGCCACAGGATATATCAAAGATTTTAAAATCATAACGTCTGACGATGGTGCGCATATTGCAAAACTGCGCAATTATCTGCATACAAAAACAAATTCGTTTCTGAGTGACAGTTTAGTCTTGGGCTATAAAAACGCCGTGCCACGTGACGACGGGCCAGTGTGGACCGCGGTTGGAATCGGTCACGTTTGGTCAATCAGTGGTTTTCACGTAACCCTGGTATCAGGCTGGTTGTTTGCAATATTCTTTGGCATATTTCGGTTGATTGCGCCAATTACGCGCCGCGTGCCAGCACGCATACCAGCGACAATATGCGCCTGGATTGGATTGGGATTCTATTTATTTCTATCTGGCTGCGATGTTGCGACAATGCGCGCGTTTCTGATGGCGTCGTTTGTGTTCGCTGCAATCATTATGGGACGCGATGCAATTTCATTGCGCAATGTGTGCATGGCAATGTTGATTATATTCTGTATCAATCCGCATTATGTAATGCAGGCAGGATTTCAATTATCGTTTGCCGCGATTTTTGGTCTGGTATGGTTTTGGGGCGTGGTGCGACCGCGCACCCCAGAAAACAAGATTTTAAAATTTATCTATACCGCCACAATGACATCTGTCGTCGCAACAATATTTACGGCACCATTTGTTGTCGCACATTTTTATTCATTTCCGTTATATGGACTGATTGGGAATCTGGTATTGCTGCCGATATTTTCAGTTGCGATTATGCCACTGGTGATTGTTGGCACGGCTACCGCAACATTTGGACTGACGTTTCCATTACACTGGGCAGATAGTGTTTATAATGCAACATTGGTCATCGCGCACAAAATCGTCGCGATACCCGGCGCAACGGTCGGCATGCCACATATTCCAAATGTGGCACTGGTTATATTTATTCTGGCATTTATGGCATTGGTATTATTAAAATTCCGTGCACATAAAATAAACACTTTATTATTTTTCGCAATTGCTGCACTGGGGGTTATTGTTACCATTGCCAGTCCACGCCCAATATTTATGGCGACATATGACCATGAATTGGTCGGATTTGTCCAGGACGACGAACTGATATTTAATAAATCACGCGCGTCTAACCATTACTTTGCATTTGATACATGGAAACAATTGCGCGGTGATAAAACAGATACACCAAACATTCGCAAAAAGCACGACCACGGCGTTTACACGTTTGATACGCCCAAATTCAAATTGGTCTATATCCAAAAATTTGTGCCACTTGCCAAGAATATTGTTCAACTGTGTCGTGACGACAATGTGAAATACATCGTATCATATTTTAATATTGACGCACCACATTGTAATCATAAAATACTGCGAAATGGGTTTGTTATATATCCATCAGGTCGCGTTAAATATGTGCCAATCAATCGCCCGTGGCATAGTCGGCCGCAATAAAATACAATCCCGACGCCGGCGCAGTGGGACCGGCCGCACTGCGCGCGCGCGCGGCAAATATTTCATCAATGTCGTATGGTTTTCCCAGTCCAATTTCAACCAATGTACCAACCATATTTCGCACCTGGTGATGCAGAAATGAACGCGCCGAAAATTCAAAAATTATTTCATCGCCGTTTTTTGTAACACTACACGAATCCAGTGTTTTTATCGGACTTTTGGCCTGGCACTGGGTGGCGCGAAAACTGGTAAAATCGTGATGCCCCACCAGGCGCGACGCGGCACGGCGCATTGCGTCAACGTCCAGCGCACGCGGCACCCACCATACGCGATTTTTATTTAATACAGGCGCAGCACTGCGATTCAAAACAATGTATTTATAGTGACGCGCCACGCAATCAAATCGCGCATTAAAATCATCAGACACAACATCACACGACGTAATCACAACAGGCCGAGCCACCAGATAAAAATTCACTGCACGCATAACAGTGTTTGCGGTGTAATCACCGGGCAAATCAAAATGTGCAACCATTGCAATCGCATGAACACCCGCGTCGGTGCGTCCCGCCGCAACAACATCAGGACGCACACCACAAAATGCATAAATAGCGTCACGCAAAACAGACTGGACCGATGGGCCCTGGCGATTTTCTTGCCAGCCGATTAAATCCGTGCCGTCATATTCAAGTGTTACGCGAAATCGTGTCATGGGTTATCTGTTCTTTTGTTTCGTGGTGTAACGTTTTGCCAATTTAAAATGTTCGCAGCAACCATCGTATGGCACAGACTGGGGCTGAATAAACCCGACACGCACCAACAATGGCCGGTAACAAACATACCAAACAGAATGTTCGCCGAAATAACGACAATACTTGCACCAACGCGGTGGATATTCAGTTGATTTTTTATTACCCATAATTTATTCCCCTATTTTTATTTGTTCGCCGCGCAGACCGTTCTTAAAACTCTGCCAATCCATGGGCCGCTTGCCCGCGGGTTGAATCTGTAATATTTCCAAATCACCATTTGGCGCAATGCGGGTTTGCAAAATTTTTACATCAATGCCATTGATTTTCGTGCGCCCCGCCCCCAGTGCGCGAATCTGGTTATGAATATTGCGCGCGCCACGTGACCAATCAATGATTTCGTCCGCACCCGACCATTTATGCGTAAATGTTGGGGTGCCGATTTGCGGTGTGGGTGCAAAGTTTGCAGGTGCCGCCAAATATTCGGTCAACATTTCTGCGCCAATTTTTGAAATGCGTGATTCAATATCATCGTTTGTTTCATTTTCGTCAATTTCAAAATCGCGACGCATTAAAATATCACCAGAATCCAATTCGGGCGCAATCTGCATTAAACAGACCGCACTGTGCGTATCGCCGTTATATATCGCCGTTTTAATCGGCGATGGGCCACGATACTTTGGCAAATCACTTGGATGGATGTTTACACATGGCGCAGACGACAAAACATTATCGTGCAATATCACGCCATACGACACAACGACAACCATATCAGGCGAAAAATTATATTCAGATGCACGGTTATATACCGGAATACCTTTGGATTCGGCCCACAGTTGCACCGGCGATTTAGTCAGCACCTGTTTGCGTCCAACCGGTTTTGGACCACGGGTAAATACCGCCATAATTTCGTGTCCGGCGTTATAAATCGCATTAAAGATTGGCACAACAAATTCCGGCGTGCCCATTAAAACCAATTTCATAATTTACGTTTCCTGACCTTGCGCATAACCATTTCGCGATGAACCGGGGACAAATAATCAATAAACAACTTGCCGTCCAGGTGGTCTGTTTCATGCTGGACAATTCTAGCCGGTAAACCAGACATCTCGGCCCCTTGTGCGTTGCCGTTTTCATCTGTCCATTCAACCACCACCGATGACGGGCGTGTGACGCGCGAATAAACCGGCAAATTATCAGGCCCCAGAACAGACAGACACCCTTCTTCCATTGTGCACGTTTCCGCGCTGTGCGAGATAATTTTTGGATTTATCATTTTGAACACCTGTTCGGTATCAGGATTCATCATAACCAAGAAGCGTTGTAACATACCGACCTGGGGCGCGGCCAGGCCCACACCTGACTGGTCACGCATCATGCCAATCATTTCGTCCATAGCATTCAGTATTTTGGGGGTAATTTCAGTAATTGGTGCACATTTTTCCCGCAAAACCAAATCCCCGCAAAGTTTCATTTGCAACATTTATAAATCCTCTTATAATTGATTCTAGCAAAGGAAAGGCAAATGACAACTTATATTTTTTTACTGCTGTTTATTATAATTGGATTATTGATGGCGATTTTAATGCGGCGACCCACGGTGGATATTTCCGCCCTGCGCGAAGACAATGCCCGTCTGCGCGAACGGTTGGCGGAACGGCTGGGTGCACTGTCGCAAAACGCGATAGAATTGAAAAATATCAGTGGCGACATTGCGAATTTCAAAAATATTTTGATGGGCAACAAACAGGCACGCGGAACATTCGGCGAACGTCAACTGGCCGATTTAGTTGCCGATATTATGCCACCTGAAACATACGCGTTCCAGGTTGTAATGGATACTGGCGTGCGACCAGATTGTGTTATACGCCTGCCATATCCGCCGGGCGATATGATAATTGACAGCAAGTTTCCACTGGAATCATTTAACCGCATGCAGTCAGATGCCAATGATGGTGCAGCACAAAAACAGTTTGAACTGGACGTTCGCAAGCATATTGACGCCATTGCCGAAAAATATATCATCCCTGGCAAAACCGCAGATTCTGCCATGATGTTTATTGCGTCTGAATCTATATTTGAAACACTGCACCGCGACTTTCCGGGCGCAGTTGAATATGCTGCGCGTCGCAAAGTGTTTATTGTATCGCCATCAACACTGTGGGCGACGCTGAATACAATACGTGCGGTGCTGTCTGATATAAAAATTAAGCGCGTCGCAACCAAGATAAAAAAAGAACTGGATATGTTGCTGACTGATTTGGCGCGATTGTCCGACCGCGCAGCGCGTGTTTCACAACACTTTAATCAAACAACGACCGACATTGAACAGTTGCAAACGTCCATCGGCAAAATAACACCTCGTGCCGAAAAATTGCGTGACATGGATTTTGGCGAAGATTAAAAACGGGGCACAGCCCCGTTTTTTTAGAGAGCGGAGTGCAGAGAGCAATGATAAAGTGAGTAAGTGACAGAGTGATATAGTTTTAGAATAGAAAAACTATTCATGTGTCGCCTGCGGACTGTGTCCTTGCCGCATCCTGCGCTTCGCTTGGATTCATTCCTGCTCCAGGCCCCGCAAAATTGATAAATTTCGTGGGTGGGCAAAGGTAGGAATAGGGACCGTGCAGTGCGAGCGTATGCGAGCCATATCAAAACAATTGCGAGTTTTATTATTGGTGACTAATTTCCAAGTTGTGACGTGCCAAGGGAACACAATGGACCCCGACCTGGTACCACCCACAAAATCTGGCGATTTTGCGGGGCCCGTGTCGGGGTGACGGTAGTGTGGGTGGTTGCTAATTTTTACTAACATTGTTCAAATTTAGCTGAGGTATTATTTTTTAGTCGTCACCCCGGCGCAGGCCGGGGTCCATTGCCCCGCAGGGCCTGATATTACCACTACCCCGTCCACTGCGTGGACACCCCTTCGCCAGCGAAGGGGATTTTCCCTGCTCTCTTATTCCCTATTCTCTCTATTTTTTGCGTTTGGGTTTAGGGTGGGTGGCCAGAATTTGTTTCTGTAATTCCAGAATTTCGTTTTCGCGTGCCTTTATAGTTTCCAGCAATCGGTTATTTTCCAGCCGCAGTGTTTCCAGGTCTTGACGTCGCAACACAATTTCACTGGTCAGACGACGAGCCTTGCGACGCGACAAAACCAAACTTATCAGTGCCCCAACCAATGCGCACACAAGCCCCACACTAAAATCATATAACAAATCCGTTATAACCATGTGCGGATTATAACGGATTTATTTGCATTGTGCCCTAGGCATGTTTTCGCAGGCCAGTTTTTGCGTCAACCCAAACCTGTTCCGCCGCGATTTCCATCATCGGCATATCAGATGGACTGTCCGAATAACTGCGCACGACGCGCGGAATGATTTTATTTTTCGCCGCCCATGTATCCAGCGCGACAACCTTGTTCCGCCCCCAGCACAGAAATTTATATTTCCACGGTTTGGCCACGTCCATCTGGGATGTCAAAACCGCGTCAAATTTAATATCACGTACCAGTTGTGGCACCAGGTAATCCGCACTGGCCGAAACCAGGACAACACAGCGACCCGCCGCACGTTCAGCGGCAACCTGCTCTTTGGCCCAGCCAAAGCGTTCCATTTTATGTTGCTTGATAAAATCAGGCGCAAATTTTTTCACCATATCTGCGGTTAGAAAACGACGCATGCTTTCGCGCCACCAAACGCCCGCAGGGTTAAACATACGCACAATCGCCGCAACGCCCATCAAGGGCAAAAACAACCATGGGCGCACAGAATGGCGAAAGCAATAGCGGCCAAATTCCACATTAGAATCACGCGCCGACAATGTGCCATCAAAGTCAAACACAACAATGTCTTGTTTCATTAACATATAGAAATCCTTTTGATATTTCGGGCGTATTATAACAATCTTTGCGCGGCGGGCAATAAAAAAACGGGGCAAACGCCCCGTCGTGGTTATTTTTTACGCGATACACGTTGACGCGCACGTTCTATCAAGAAGAACAATGCTGGTGTCAGTGTAAATGTAAATATCAAACTGGCCAACATGCCACCAATCATAACAGCGGCCATAGCAACCTTCATACCGTCAACAGACCACAACTGGGGCACCATACCGGTCATAACCGCAATAGACGTCATCAAAATCATGTAACGTTTATCGTTGATTTCTGTCCACAGTGCATCACGCGCACTCTCACCATTATTGATACGTCCAATTGTTGGTTCCAGCAGCAGAATATTATTGTTTACCACCAATCCGACCAACATAACGAACGCCAACATCGCACCAACGTTCATCGTTGCCCCTGTCAAGAACATAACAATAAACACACCTGTAAACGAAGTCAAAATCGACGTCGCAATAGTGAACGGATGTGCCAACGAATTCATAATCGCGGCCAGCAACATGAACGTCAATATCGTCGCCAGCAAGAACGCCTGGCCGATTTCGCTGGTTGTTTCGTCCTGGATTTCAGACATACCGCCAAATTCCGCACTGTAACCCGTATCCCAGTTCATTGAATCCAACGCAGATTGAATCTTGGCCTGAACAGGGCCCAATGTTGATTTACCAATATTGATGTCAATTTCGGTAATTCTGTTTTTATCCAAGCGACTGATATTCGGGGTTGCCGCCACGTTTTCTATCTTTCCTAACGCCGATAATGCGACCATACCCTTTTGCGAATTCACATAAACATTGTCGAACATTTCAGCTGTTTTGAACGGACGCGCAAATTCCAAAATAATCGGGTATTCTTCGCCACGTTCTTTGTATTTATAATCATCGTTACCATACAACGCTGTTCGCAATGTTGAACCAGCATATGAATTTTTTACCCCCCAGAAATTCATTTTATTTTCATCTGGGACAAAGCGAATTTCGCGCCCTGGGGTTTGTTGAGCGCGAACAGCACTCTGCACTTCTGGAATCTGGTTTATCAATTCCAGGGCATGTGTCGCATATTCTTCGCGCTTTGCATCATCTTCACCTTTTATATTTAAAACAATATCCGCATTTGACGATGACGACATTGACGAACCTGCGTGAATTTGGATTTCAACATCTGGGATTGTTTCCAGATGTGGCAAAATACGACGTGCCAGTTTTTTATCGCTGATTCCACGATCAGCACGTGCAACCAATTCGACTTTTATCGCAATATTTTGCAGACCGCGTTCACCGATTTTCACAGAAGTTGCCTTGACTTCTGGGAACTGTTTCAATTCGTTTTCTATCTGTTCAGCAATACCGCGCGATTTTTCAAATGTCGCCCCCATCGGTGCGCGTGCCGTGATTGTAATTTCATCTACGTCGGTTGATGGCGCAAATTCATTACCAACAAATTTAGTCAACATAATAGAACCAATAAATATCGCCACCGCCAGTCCGATTACACGCCACGGATGATTATATTGGACATCAAACCAGCAACGCAATTTTTCCATTGTCTGTGATACAGCCAGCGGCTTTTGCGAGCCCTGTTTTTTCTTGGCTGTTTTGTCACCTGTCAAACGCAAAATCTTGGCAATCATCATTGGGGTCAGTGTAAAACTGAACAATAATGACAACAGTGTCAGATACACAACAGTCAGACCAAACTGAATCATAAATTGACCAACAATACCACTCATAAACGCCAATGGCAAGAACACAACGACATTTGTCCCGACACCCGCCAAAACAGATACACCAACCTTTTTAGTGCCATCAATCGCAGCGTTTTCAGGGTCTTTGCCGGCCCGCATTTCTTGCAATGCAGATTCAATTAAAATAATCGCATTCGATACCAATGTCCCCAGCGCAGATGAATACGCTAACAATGTCATTGCATTGATTGTAAAGCCACTGCCGTTCATAAAGAAGAATCCAGCAATCAACGACGCAGGAATCACGACACCTGCAATAATTGTTGAACGCCAGTTGCGTGTAAATGCCAACAATACCAAGACCGTGAATATGATACCCAAAACGATACCCCAAATTGTGCTGTTGGTTTCATCAGATACCGCGGTCGATGAATCAGAAATTATTTCCATCGTTGCATTCGGAAAGCGCGTTTGCATATCAGCCTGTAATTCTGGCATTTTTTTACGCAAAGCCTGAGAGATTTTAATTGCGTTACCATCAGAAGCCTTGACCACAGATGCGATAACAACTGGTTCGCCATTGTAACGCGCACCTGTTTCAACATCGCGCGCAGCATCTGTCACGGTTGCAACATCAGACAATTTGAAACGCGCCCCCTCAACCGTGGTCAAATGCAGGTTTGCAATTTCATCAACCGATTCAAATTCACCGACAAAACGAACATTAGACGCGTTTACCGATGTTTCAATTTTACCACCCGGCACGTTCAGATTCCGCGCCCCCAATGCAGCAACAACATCCATCACAGTTGCACCACGCGCTGCCATCAATTCTGGATTCATTTCAACGCGAACCGCACGGTCTTCGCCCCCGAATACAGACACGCTGGCAACGCCCTTAATCGCAGTGATTTTGTTTGACAATGTGTTATCAACATATTCCTGCATATCACGAGATGAAGCACCACGTAAAACAATATCAACAACAGATTCCTGTAATGGGTTTAATTTTTCCACCACAGGCTGTTTCAATGCGTCCGGGAATTCAGACGACAGTGCATCAATTTTGGATTTAACCTCGCTGGATTTATCATTAACGTTTACACCCAGATTGAATTCTGCCATTACATATCCGCCGTTTTCATATGCCTGAGATGTAATCTTTTTTAATCCAGCAACCTCGGACATGGCGTCTTCAGCCTTTTTAATAACCTGGGATTCAATTTCCGCAGGCGACGCACCAGGATATATAAATGTTGCCGTAACCATTGGAAAATCCAATGACGGCGTGCGTTCAACGTTCATCTTTGGAAATGAAACCAAACCCAACGCAACCCATAACAAAACAAACATAACTGTTGTAACAGGTCTGCGAACGAAAAATTTTAACATGACTGAAATCTCCCCAATATTTTACTGTTTAATTTGAATCTTGTCACCATCAGACACACGTGTCAAAATGACAATATCACCATCGCGCAAGCCCGATTCAACCAAAGCATTTTCGGCGTCCTGACGCCCAACCCGCACATTACGCGTCCGCGCAATATTACCATCTGCAACCATAACGACACCATTGTTTATGGCATATACCGGCACAAAATATCCCGTTGCACGGTATTCGGCATATTGCAGGCCATCAGCCACACCACGCGTCCGAATAATATGCATACCCGAATCCAAATCAATTCCCCCAGAAACAGATACGATTACGCCACTGCCAACATGCTGGCCGACACCAAACTTGTTTATACGCCCCGAAGAAACGTATGCACGATTATCCTTGACTGCGATTGGTTCGCGCAAATCGCCAGATGTGCGCGATAGTGTGATTGCAACAACAGGAACGCCGTTTTGTGCGGCATCACGTGACGCATTAAACACAACACGCGCGTGTTCAATTCCAATCATTGTAAAACGGAACACACACCACAAAACAACAATCCCTAACATGCCAATTGATGCACACTTACGACCGCGTGGTGTTTTCATAAATGCAATCGCACTTTCGATTTTTGATATCAGTTTATTCACAGTATTTTTCATATTATTCACCCAACTTTTTCACCGATTCCGCAGACATAAGTATATTGTATTTCGCATTTAACAACGCCATATCTAACTGATACAGACCGGCTGACACCTCGGCTAATTCAACGGCAGATGTTTGCCCAGCGGCGAAACGATCACTGGAAATACCGTATGCTTTGGCCGCCAGATTACGAGCATTTTCTAACGTTTTCAGATTCCCGCGCAGATGATTGTATTTATCAATTGCACGCGAATATTCTTCGCTGGTCATCTTTTTCGCCTTGTCCAGGTCTTGGCGAGCAGCCTCGGCATTCATGGCCTGGGCCGTGGCATTTGCACGATGTAAACCACCACTGAAAATTGGCACCTGTAACGCCAGTCCCCAATATGCAGACTGGGAATTCGTGCGATTAAACATGTTGTTAAAATCCTGGTCCATTGCCAGATAACTGTACGAACCAACCGCTGCCAATGTCGGGTATCCACCCGCACGCTGGGACCGGGCCTGTTTTTCATACATCATGACCTGTTCGTCCAGGACGCGCCACTGGGGCGTTGATTTCAATTCTCCCGCGTTCAAATCAGAAAACGTCGCTGGGAAATCATCAGTCAAATTTAACGTTTCACTCATGTCGATTCCAGCCAAGATTTTCAGCATTCTGTGCGCGGTGTCACGATTGAATTCGGCATCAGACAGATTGATTTCTTTGGCTGCAATATCAGATTCAATTTTAACCAAATTGCTGCGATTGGCACGACCGGCGGACGTCAAACTCTTTTGTGCGTTACGCGCAGAATTCAAATCCTGTTGCGCAATTTTAACAATTTCATCGGTCATTTTCGCCGTCCAGTAAATATCTGCCGCGCTGTATTTCACGGCACGCAATGTCATTTCACGACTGGCGTCGGCCATTTTTATCGCGCTGCGCACGCCGTCAACGGCATTGCCAATTTTGCCAAATGTATAAATCGGCTGGGTTACCGTAACCCCGGCCATAAATATGTTATCAGGAACATCAATGTGGTCAATGTCTGTGCCCAAAATACGTGCCAACACACCGCCCATTTCTGGGGTTAAATCCACACCGTATGATTCAAACGGCTTTTTAACATTTATCAGATTCATATATGTTACCGTGCCATCAACCGTGAACCAACGATTGGCATTTGCCGCATCCAGGGACGCCTGGGCCTTTTTAACATTTGCATCGGCCTTTTTTAAATCCTGGGATTCTGTAACAATCTTGTCCACCGCCGTTGCCAACGACAAATCCATTGCATTCGCATTTGCCGCGCCCGCAATCACCCCACAGAAAATCGCGGTAATACGTCCGATTTTAAACATGCTTTATCTCCATCTTTGTCAGTATTTCGTTCATTGTTTTCAGTGCACCTGTCAATGCCACCTCGTCCGCTGGTGCGATATTTTCAAACAGGCGCGATATTGCACAACGAAACATTTCCAGTGCCTTGTCCGCCAATTTCTCACCCGCCGGCGTGCATTCATACCATGTGTTACGACGATCATTTTCATCAACCGTCCGTGTTACCAATCCGTCACGTTCCAGTTTGCGAAACGTCGCACACAAATTCGGCGTTGGGACCAATTCACGACGTGCGATTTCCTTCAATCGCGCGCGACCACCCATATGCAGCCGCACCAAGACCGTCATCTGATTCTTGGGATACAATCCCGCATCCAACGGTTCCTTGCGCAGGCGTTCCGCCAACCGGTCCAATGTCAAAATATTTGATTCCAACAAACGAATAAATTCTTTACGTGCCATATCTCGCGCCCCTTTTGTGGCAAAATATAATGGTAAGTGATTTAATAATTAAAAGGTTTTTAATCATTAAAAAACTGAATAATTATATATTCTAAACAGTTTAATGCAAGTATAAAATAGCAAAAAAATCTGATTTTTTTAATTGCATACTCAAAATATTAAATTTTTATTATTGCAAAAAATCAAAAGATATTTATAATCATAGACGCCTTTGGGGTGTCGTCTAATGGTAGGACAAGAGATTTTGGTTCTCTTTATCATGGTTCGAATCCGTGCGCCCCAACCACCCTTCGCGTCTGCGACGCTTCGGGCGGCAAGCCCAAGCGGAACAGTTACAAGAAGGAGTGCCACACGTAGTTTTAACGGAGTGTGGCGAATTACAGATCACGACTATATGCACTTATACTAAGTCTGCGACGCTTCGGGCGGCAAGCCCAAGCGGAACAGTTACAAGAAGGAGTGCCACACGTAGTTTTAACGGAGTGTGGCGAATAACTTGACGTTTGTTCCCTGTTTTTTTATTATGGAATTATGTTTTACGTTTATTTAATCAGAAGTATTTCAAATCCAGAACAACGATACATTGGCATGACCGATGATTTACCCAAACGTTTAAAACAACATAATGCTGGATATTCTTTCCACACATCAAAGTATATACCATGGCAATTGGTCAATTATTTTGCGTTTTCCAGTCGCCATGTCGCTGCGGAATTTGAACAATATCTGAAAACAGGTTCGGGTCAAGCATTTGCAAACAGACATTTTTGGAACTAAACGTCCCACCGCAGGCGTCGCGCATTCATGCGTGATACCGAGGGAATTGAGTGCGCCCCAACCAAAAATCAAACCGGCCTTGTGCCGGTTTTATTTTTGGTTGGCGACCACGGGTCGACACCCGCAACACAGTTGCCGGTTCGACAACAAGTAGATTTGATAAGCCATGCGCAATCAAATCGTCACGGTTGCCCCGCAGGCGTGGTGCATCTGTGCCACAGCCGAGGGAACCCCGTGCGCCCCCACACACAGCAAGGATTATACAAATTAACTATGCCTTGTGCCGGGTTTATTTTTGGTTCGCAGCCACGGTGCGATACCTGCAACGCAGTTGCCGGTTCGACAACAAGTAGATTTGATAAGCCGTGCGTAATCAAATCGTTACGATTGCCACGCAGGCACAAACGTGCAACGCGAATTGAATGAGCAATAACATAAATACATTGATTTATTTGCAAAACATAAAAAATCCTGATATGATTGTGCCGTTTGGTCCCATCGTCTAGCGGTCAGGACACCAGATTCTCATTCTGGGAACAGGGGTTCAATTCCCCTTGGGACTGCCAAAATAAAATCGCCGACGTGTTCGGCGAATTTTATTTTTTCTGTTTATTGTGTGCGTGCCAGATTTTTTCATACTCGTCTTTGACCGCGGCCATCAGTTCGCGCTGGGGCGAACGTCGGTCATTTACCAACTGGGGCAAAATATCGCCGAAATGTGCATCTTCCCAGTCAATAATCGCAATCACGTTCATTGTTTCCGTATCTATCATAAAATTGTCGCAAACGTCCCCCTGGGACCAGCCGAACAAGAACCCAGGACGTGCAGACACAGATGGTTTCAAATCACGAATCTGGGCCGGGTCTGATGTGCCAACAACATACAAGAAATTTGCAATCTGGCGCGCCAACTTTGTTTTATGCTTCAGTATTAAATCAGGCGATGTCTGGCGCAGAGTTTTGCCACGCACAAATTCATATTTACGAACCAAACGTCCACGCAACTTTAAAATCTGGACCGGCGGAATATAAATCGGCGACAGTGGCGACAACGCGTTGACAATTCGCGCCTCGCGCTGGGCCAATTCGTCACTGTTATCGCGACGCAACGGAAACTTGAAAATCCATTTATCATTGACGCCGATAATCAGACTGCGTGCCTGATATCCAACAAATGTTTTCAGACGCCGAATTGGCTCATCAATATTGCGACGAATAAATTGCACCTGGATTGCCATAGGCGAATTCATCATCACACGCGCCTTTTTGCGACGCGCCTTGTCTGGAATCAGACCGCAAATAATATTACTAAGAAAATGTGGAACAGATGTGAACAGCATTTACACCGCCGTCAAAATCTGCTTTGCCGCGTCCAGCAATGTTATCGCCGCAGAAATATCATCGGCGTGTGCCGCATTGTGCGCCCCAGGCACCGCAGCCGACGTTGCACCAATAACCATATCACCAGGCGCATCTGGGAATGTGCCATCACGCAGCATTTTTTTTACACCTGCAATCGTCATACCGCGGTTATACAACAAATCCTTGATAACGACCAGGCGATTTACCGTCTCAACGCGATAATAGCGACGACCACCGGCACCCGTTGTCGGCTTTATCGCGACAGGGAATTGTTTTTCCCAATAACGCAGGGTGTGTGCCGGAATGTCCAAACGTTTGGATACATCATTTATTGATGAAAAGTATTCATTGTTTTCCATTTCGGCACCCCGTTTTTATTCTGCGATTGCGGCAGCGTCGGCTTCAACCTCGGCCGCTTCTTCTTCGTCACTGACGATTGAAATTGCCGACACAACGCGTTCATTTTCACCTGTGCGGAACAGTGTCACACCGGCCGTACTGCGTCCGGCAATACGAACGTCATCAACCGGTGTGCGAATAATTTTACCGCCATCGGTCACCATCATTACATCGTGCCCATTTTCAACTGGGAACGAACCTGCGACCGCTGTGTTTTTACCACCCAGTTTAATATTGGTAAATCCATTACCGCCACGATGTGTTGTGCGATATTCGTATGCACTGGTGCGTTTACCAAAGCCATTTTCAGATATGGTCAATATAAACTGTTCGTCGGCCGCCATACGCGCCATTTGTTCATCAGACAGCACCAATGTTGTTGTGTTATCTTCGTCATCAGACGCTTCTTCGTCAACGCCGGTTGCCGCACGACGCAATGCACGCGACTGTTTAATATACGCCGCACGCACCGTCGCATCAGATTCACCGTGCGTCAACATTGACATACCGATAATTTTATCATCTGCGCCCAGATTCATACCACGAACACCGGTTGAATTGCGGCCTGCAAAGACGCGAATTTCGTTGACCGGGAAACGTATGCAACGACCACGATATGTTGCCAAGAATACATCTTGGTCTTCGTTGCACGGCAGCACAGAAATCAAACTGTCCCCGTCGTCCAGTTTCATCGCGATTTTACCGTTTGCGCGAATTGAATCAAAATCAGACATACGATTGCGACGCACCGTACCAGACGCCGTTGCAAACATCAGGAAATGTTCCTGGCCCGATGCGCGAACGCGCGCAACTTCTTCTTCGGGGACTGGCAATATTGCGGTAATCGTTTCGCCATTTTCCAACGGCAACAGATTGACCAATGGCCGTCCCTTGGCAGCGGCCGCCGCTTCGGGTAATTTGTATGTTTTCAGTTTATAGCACAATCCCTTGGAACTAAAGAACAACAGTGGCGTATGCGTGTTCGCAACAAAGACCTGGACGACATAGTCATCTTCTTTGGTGGTCATTGCATTACGACCCTTGCCACCGCGTTTTTGCGCGCGATATGTATCCAGCGATACGCGCTTGATATAACCGGTATTAGACACCGTGATAACCATATCTTCGCGTGCAATCAAATCTTCTATGTCAATATCTATTTCTGCATCAGATATTTCTGTGCGACGTGGCGACGCCCAGTTATCACGAACAGACGCGGTTTCATCACGGATAATTTGAATAATACGTTCGTGACTGCCCAGAATATCCAACAGGTCTTTTATCAACGCACCCAACGTTGTTAAATCGTCGTGAATCTTGTCACGTTCCAATCCCGTCAGACGATGTAATTGCAATTCCAGAATTGCACGCGCCTGATCTTCGGACATATAGAACATACCGTCTTTGTATTCTGTATTTGGGTCATCAATCAGTTGAATATATGATTCAATATCCGACGCACGCCAACCGCGTGAAATCAATGCATCGCGCGCGGCGTCTGGGTTCGGACTGGATTTAATCAGTTCAATAACATCGTCCAGATTTCCAACCGCCACCGACAGGCCCAACAACGTATGCGCACGCGCACGCGCCTTGTTCAAATCAAATATTGTGCGACGACGAATAACCTCGCACCGGAAATCAATGAACGCGTCCAGCACGCCACGAATATTGAACAACATCGGACGGCCACGATTTAACGCCATCATATTGACCGGGAAATTCGTCTGCATTTCCGTGTATTGGAACAGGTGATTCAACACCACATCAGAAATCGCGTCGCGCTTTAATTCAATAACGATACGCAGACCTTCTTTGGACGATTCATCGCGAATTTCAGAAATACCTTCTATGCGTTTATCCTTTATCAATTCGGCGATTTTGATAATCATCTGGGCCTTGTTGACCTGGTACGGAATTTCATCAACAACGATTGCGTCGTGGTCGTGGAATTTTTCCATGTGCGTTTTTGCACGAACGATAATAGACCCACGCCCAGTCGTATGCGCCTTGTATGCGCCGGCACGTCCCATTATTATCGCCCCTGTTGGGAAATCAGGCCCAGGGATAATGCTGAACAATTCATCATCTGACAAATCCTTGTTGTCCAAGATTGCCAAAATACCATTGCAAATTTCACCCAGGTTATACGTCGGAACATTTGTCGCCATACCAACCGCAATACCCGAACCGCCATTGACCAAGAAATTTGGGAACTTGGTCGGCAAAACAACCGGTTCTTGCAATGTGCCGTCAAAGTTCGGTTGCCAATCAACGGTATCTTTGTCCATATCGTCCATCAACGACGCCCCCAGTTTTGACAGGCGTGCCTCGGTATAACGCATGGCCGCGGGTTTATCACCGTCGCGCGAACCAAAGTTACCCTGGCCCTGGACCAGCGTTTCGCCCATAGAAAAATCCTGGGCCATACGGGCCATCGCGTCATAAATAGAACTGTCGCCATGGGGGTGATATTTACCCATAACCTCGCCCACGATACGCGCAGATTTAACCGTTGGCTTTGTTGCCGGCGCAACATCGTTCATAACGTATAAAATTCGGCGATGCACAGGTTTGCATCCGTCGCGAACATCCGGCAACGCACGATCGACGATAACAGACATTGCGTAATCCAAGAAACTGGTCCGCATTTCGTGTTCAATCGACGACTGTGGAATTTTTACCGCCATATCATCGGCATTACTTGTAATTTCAGACATACTTTGTATTCCCCTATCTTTTATACTGCAACAATAGCAAATTTTTAGGCAAACGGTCAAGACATAACGACCAAAAAAAGTCTCGACAAAAGATATTTTCGTGATAACATAAGTAGCACTATGACAGAACTAGAAAAAGCGCTTCACGCAGCACAAGAAGAGGCGACCAGATTACTGGACGCATACGGTGCCGACGATTACATTATTCGCATGCAAATGCGTGGCGTTCGTGCCAATACAAAATTTGCCCTGGGGATAATTCACGCCACCAGACGCGCGCGCAAGCGATTGTGCCGGGCACGCCAGTGCATTCGTGACAAATTTCAAAAGACCAGATAATCAATAAAAACCAACGGATAAAACGATGTTTTTACCATTTTGGCGTTTGTTCACCCTGCTGTTCAGCTACTATTTGATGCTGGAAGGGTTAAAAAAGCTGGGATTGGTAAAATCTAAATAAAAAGGTTGCGTTTTATAAAAACCTGTGGTTAAATAGACGCGCAAAAGGATTTAGTTATGGCAACAAAAAGAACTTATCAACCGTCAAAAACACGTCGCGTGCGCACGCACGGCTTTCGTGAAAGAATGGCAACCAAGGGCGGTCGCGATGTATTAAATCGTCGTCGTGCGGCGGGGCGCAAACGCTTGGCCGTGACTGCCGCTAATTAAAAAATCCGCCGATTGGCGGTTTTTTTATATTACAAACATGCCCCATGGGGTATTTTTTTTTTGCAGTGCGGCCCCTTTTGTGATAAAATTACCGCAACAGAGAGAATATGAAATCCATATCGCGTTTTTTACTGATCGCGTTGACGCTGGTGTCTGTGGGCCCGGCGCACGCCGTCGTTGCCACCACCGCGGGCAGCAATCTGACCGCATACAATGGCGCATCGGGGGCGATGAATAACAACACATGGAACACCATGATGAATACGCGTGGCCAGAATGCCGCGAATGCCCCACGTGCCGACTTTGGGAATTGTAACGCGCTGATTTTGCGCT
Source organism: uncultured Alphaproteobacteria bacterium (assembly GCA_934276735.1). Lineage (GTDB taxonomy): Bacteria > Pseudomonadota > Alphaproteobacteria > Rs-D84 > Rs-D84 > Enterousia. Next base: position 55,183 of record CAKQTG010000001.1, read on the forward strand.
GTGCCCAGCCAAAGTGTGCATCGGGCGGTTGCACCACAATGGAAATTGCCACGCCGATTGTATCGGGTTGCGTGCAATCAAACGCCACGTGCAAGCAATATGGTAACGAACTGGTTGAATATATTTCGGCGCAACTGGTTGCAACGTCAACCGCACGCGCCAATGCCCAGGCTGCGGCCGCACAAACCGCCGCCGCCCAGGCCGCTGCACAACAGAGCAGCGAGCAATTACAGGCCATGCAGGCCCAGATGCAGGAATTACAGCAACAAAATGCCGAAACCGCCAGCGCGCTGCGTGATGCCCTGGCCCAACAGCAAGAGGCCACCGCCGCCGCAATCGCGTCTGCCGTGGCATCGGCAAATCAGACGCCGGCGGCAGCAACATCCACAACCACTGTGGCGTCGGATACCACACAATCGGGCAATTCCGCAACAGCGACAACAACAACGACATCAGACACGGATTTGACCGCGGCCCAGGTGGCGGCGGCAAACGCGGGCGTATCGGCGGACATATTGGCGCGCGAAAAAATTTCGGGCCAAATTATGTCCAAAATTGAAAATGCCCAAAATCAGTTAAAAACGTTAAAGTCCGCAATGAACCGCACATTTGAATACGCGGGTTGTGATACATCGGGCAACAATTGCACGGGGCCAAAGCGGGTCAAGGCATTTAAGCAACGCGCAATGGAATTCTTTGATCCGTATAACGCCGTGCTGGACGAATTGTATGATGCGCTGATAATGGCGCAATCGGTCGGCGTTGATATCACCGATATTTACATGATGCTGAACGGGACATGCAACGTATGGGCAAAATACCTGTGTTCTGATGGCCAGGTTATGCATTATACCCCCAAGAATTGCGTGGATGGAACATCAAAGCCCGAAAGTGGGGATAAAGCGACTGTTCTGGGCGGCGCAAAATGCAAGGTTGGCCAGGTCGTGCCCACATCCGACGGCGGATGCCAATTGATTCAAATGCTGACCAGCAATGACGAGGTTCAGTATAACTGGCTGAATCCAGAGCAGGGATTTGAAAACGCCCAGGTTCGTGTCGGCTGTGCGTCCGAGGCACTGGACACATCTGCCCTGTTCCGCAATCGCAAAAAACAGGCATCAATTGACATTGATACATTGCAACGTATTATTGAACAGGACGCAACGGTATATGGGTCCAGCCGCCTGCGTGGCAATATGCAACCCAAACCCGATGGTGTAAAATATTGCGCGGTAAATGAAAAGAGCCTGGCAGATTTGCAAAAATCGGTCAGCCTGAAAAGATTGCCGACCACGGTCTGCACCACAGATACGGATTTATTGAATAAATTTAACCAAAATGGCAGTGTGCAAACCTCCCCCGACCCACAGGCTGGTGCCGAGATAATGCTTATAAAGAATTGTACCGCCGCATCACAGCCACAGCGCTGCAACGAGTGTCAAAACAACGATGGTCAGTGGATTAAAAGTAATGGTGTTGAACAGTGCAAATGCCCCTTCGGCGCGAGTTACCTTGATGGCTATGGTTGTATTTATTAAAAGATAAAAATGAACATAAATAAAAACATCTTTGACGGGATAAAAAGTTTTCTGGGCGTGACCGCGGTTGTCACCGCGTTTGTGGTACCGGCGTTTGCTGCATCTGATGGTTGCGACAACGAAAAAAACGATCGCATTGTCGCGGAACTGGCATTGTGCAGCACGCACGTCTATAACATTGGCGACGTATCAAACCCAACAAATGAATCTGACAAACAGTTAATGCGCGATGTTGTCGCATTAAAAACGACGGTCATGACGCAACAGATGAAAAAGCAATATGATTACCTGGACGCGACAATTCGCCGCTTTAAAACCCAACTGGAAAAGGCGGTGCTGACCACCAAACTCCAGGCGGCGGGGGCGGGCTCGTCCAATGATGGATCGTCGTCGGGCAGACGCGGTATGGGCAATATCAGCGGCGACCAGAATAATTACCTGGCCGGGACCCAGAATTGTAATAATATGAGCACCACTGCCGAGGTATATACATGTCTGCGCAGTAATTATAATCTGATTTACAACATGTCAAATGGTGGCACGAATATTTCGACCGAACTGCGCAAGCAATTGGCAAACGACGCCAAGGTTGCAGCTACAAATGCGAATAAAGGCTGGAGTCTCAACCTAAATGCAGAAGTTGACAAGCAACCTATTGACTGCCAAGAAGCCAAAAAAATCAACAGTCGTGCAATATTCCAGGGATGCTTAAATGCGTTGAATATAGCGATACGAATGGCAACCGGCAACCTGGCCCAACCACAGCAGCAACCCCAACAGCAGCAACCCCAACAGCAACAACCCCAACAGCAACAACCCCAACAGCAGCAATAAAACCACCGCCCCCCCGGGCGGTGGTTTTATTAGAGAGCAATGAAAAGTGAGTAAGTGATAGAGTGAGAGAGTGATTTAGTTTTAGAATAGAGAACTATTCATGTGTCGCCTGCGGACTGCGTCCTTGCCGCATCCTGCGCTTCGCTTGGATTCATTCCTGCGCAGGCAGGAATAGGGTCTTTAAAACCTTGTATTGCGGTGTGCGTTTTTATATACTGACCTTATGCCAGGACATAACTATTGGGTATATATACTGTTTGACAAACCAGCCGGTGCGACATACATTGGCGTGACCAATGACCTGAAACGCCGTGTCTTTGAACACAAGATGGAATTGATACCCGGTTTTACCCAAGATAAACATATCCATAACCTGGGCTACTTTGAAGAATACAAATACATAGACAAAGCGATTGCGCGTGAAAAGGCGTTAAAGAAATGGAAACGCGCCTGGAAGTATAAATTGATAGAAACGATGAATCCCGATTGGCACGATTTGGCGTCTGACATAGACGAATATATCGCACGTATACAGCACGCTAAGGACACCGCGATTGTGTGGGTATGGCTCGCGTTTGCTCGCACTGTATAGACCCTATTCCTGCCTGCGCAGGAATGAATCCAAGCGAAGCGCAGGATGCGGCAAGGACGCAGTCCGCAGGCGACACATGAATAGTTCTCTATTCTAAAACTATATCACTCTATCACTCTCTCACTTTGTCACTTACTCACTTTATCATTGCTCTCTGCGCATTGCTCTCTGGAAATGCCGACACCCCTCCACCGGAGGGGAACTAAAAAAACAAGTGCGCGTAACACGCACTATCTATGCTCTATTTTCTATTCTCTATTATCTATTTTGACCAGGTGCATATGACCGATGCGTGTTCGGTGTCACCGGTGCGGATGCGGTGGCGCGAAACATCGCCGTCAATTGCAACGTCAATTTCAACCTGGGGCGTGTCGGGATTGATTTCTTTTTTAAAGTTCAATTCAATACAGCGCAATTTATGTGCGTTGCGGTATGCATACCCAACACTTTCGGTTGCCCAAACGGCATAGACCGCGTTATTTATATGCTGGTTCACATCAATGTCATCAAACCGACATTTGAACACATGCGTCTTGTCCGGGGTAAATTCTGGAAATTTACAGAATATCCTGTCCCATGCGCGCGCACCACTTTGCACCAATGCCGGCACCGCATCATCCAATCGCACCGGGCGACGCGTTGCCATATCAATCAAAACCCACTGGGACGTTGCACGCACCATCAGACGACCGTCTGCGCCGTGAATTTCAAAATCACGTGTGGCACGCAATAATTCCTTCATTGACGGCCACGTGGTAAAGGTCAACTCTTCGCCTTCGCGTGGTAATTCCAGGATATCAACCAGGTAATGTGTCACCACCCACGCCATATTGTGTTCGGTCAAGAACGTGCGACCACAACCCAACATTTCGGCGTGCGTGTCGGCGCAACCCTGTAATTCGTTCATCAAAATCAGCGGGCGCACGTAACCATATCGGTCGCATTGATACGTCTGTAAAATACGTTTCACAACCAGTTTATCAGACATCGCGATTACCCCTGGATATTTTGTGCAACGACAAAATCAACGGCGTCACCCAACACGATTTGGTTCGCACGCGCGGCGGATTTTATCACGCCATGCAATGCCGCGGGTGTTGTCGCCGGAATCGTCAGCGTTTCCAGTTTTGCACCGTTGCCAACCTTGCGTTCGGTCCGCAGGCCGCGAACACTGCGCAATATATCCAGCGCAATTTGCATGTCGCGAACATCGGTGTCGCGCGCACTGTCCACCGCCGGGAATGCCGTCAGATGCAGGGTTTCGCCGCCCTCGGAATCCTGGTAAATTTTCTGCCACAATTCTTCGGTCAGGAACGGGATAAACGGCGCATACAATCCGATGATAGCACGCAGGACCTGGAACAATGTCCACTGGGCCGACAGTTTAGAATTCGCGTCGTATTTTTCTGGCGACCAGAAACGATCCTTGATGAATTCCAAGTATTGATCACAGAACACCTCGTAAAAGAACGTGTCAATTGCCGCACGGGAATTATAGTTATCGTATTTATCCAAATTACGACGAACGTCGGCAATCGTCTTGTTCAATTCGGCCATGACCCAACGATCTTCGATATAACGATTTTCAATCGCCACAGGCGCGGCCGTTTTCGGATCAAAATCAGACAAATTCATCAGCGTGTATTTCGCCGCGTTCCACAATTTAGTCAGCAATTTGGAACCACGTTTAACCTCGTCATCGCTGTAACGAATATCGGTGCCGATTGGTGCGGTTGCAATCCAGTAACGCAATGCGTCCGCGCCGAATTTATCAATCGCGGTCAGGGGATCTGTGCCGTTGCCCTTGGTCTTGGACATCTTTTGCCCCTTGGCATCGCGGACCAGGCCGTGGAAATTCACCGTATGGAACGGGACGTCACCCATGACATAGATACCCATCATAATCATACGCGCAACCCAGAAGAAGATAATATCCGCGCCCGTGTATAACAAATCAGTTGGATAATATTTTGCCAATTCTGGTGTTTTTTCTGGCCAGCCCAATGTTGAAAATGGCCACAATGATGACGAGAACCACGTATCCAGGCACGACGTGTCACGTGTCAATTCGCGGCCACCGGATTGTGCGATTGCGTCGGCCTCGGTCTCGGCCACATAGATATTGCCATCGGCATCATACCACGCCGGAATCTGGTGTCCCCACCACAGTTGGCGTGAAATTGACCATTCGTGAATATCGCGCATCCATGCCATAAACAGATTATAGCGGTGTTCGGGCATGAATTTAACCCGGCCTGCTTCGACCGCGGCGATGGCCTGCTGTGCCAGTTTTGGGGCATCAACAAACCACTCGTCACGCACCATGTATTCAATAACGACGTTGCCACGTTCAGAATACGGTGTCGGAATAATTTTATCATCAATTTTAATCATCAATCCGGCCGCGTCCAAATCTTTGATTATTTCTGCACGCGCAGTAAAGCGGTCCATACCGCGATACTTTTCAGGCACGACGTCAATATCTGCCATCTTGGCATCATTCGTCAATACGCACACCACCGGCAAATTATGACGCAAACCAACCGCCCAGTCATCTTTGTCGTGCGCAGGGGTGATTTTCACCGCACCGGTCCCCTTGTCCGGGTCGGCGTGCACGTCGGCAATAACCGGTATTTCGATATTGGTCAGCGGGATAATCGCCGTTTTACCAATCAGGTGCTTTAATTTTTCATTATCTGGGTGAATTGCAATCGCCTGGTCGCCGAACAGTGTTTCCGGACGCGTTGTTGCGATTTCAATAAAACCGCCATCGCGCAACGGATATTTGAAATAATAGAATTTACCGTGTTCTTCACGGACCTCTACTTCCAGGTCAGAAATCGATGTCTGTTGCTTTGGGCACCAATTGACCAGGCGACGCGCGCGATAAATCAGCCCCTCGTTATACATTTTGACAAACAGTTTATTCACCGCCGCCGACAGCCCCGCGTCCATTGTAAAGCGTTCACGCGACCACACCGGTGTCACACCCAATGTGTGCAATTGGTGCATAATCTGGCCGCCCTTGTCATTTTTCCATGCCCAGGCGATGTCCAGTAATTCCTGTTTTGTCTTGGTGCGTGGGTTGATTCCCCGCTTGGACAAGTCGCGTTCAACCAGTAACTGGGTTGCAATTGACGCGTGATCGGTTCCCGGTTGCCATAAAACATCATAACCGCACATACGTTTATAACGACAAACAATATCAGTCAAAACGTTATCCAGCGCATGCCCCATATGCAGGTTACCCGTCACGTTTGGTGGTGGCATCATGATGCAAAATGCCGGCTTGTCCGATTTCACATCGTTATCCCAGAAATTATTTTTATCCCAAAATTCCTGGATTTTTGTTTCAATTTCACGCGCGTTTATGTTTTTACCCAATTCTATGTTCATTTTATGTGCTTCTTGGTTATTTTTAAACTATCCAGCAAATCGTATCAGAATAATTTGAAAATTCAAGCACGCATATCAAACACCAACGCAAAAATGCTTGACAAATTTATTTTATGTATTATATTGCAAGTGTGAAATAAAATAAGGACACGCCATGAATAAAATTTTGGAAAAAGAAATTATTGACACAATCAAAGCTAATCAGGTCGTGCGCCGTGCGAATTGGGGCGTCGATACTTACGACATCGTCAACAAAGATGGCAAGGAACTCATTTCTGTGGCAAACGGTTGGGATTCTGGCATGTATGCCGTCAGCGTGAACGGTCAAAACATCGCCAGTGTTGAGTGGTATGTAAATTCGTTGGAAAAAAAGACCGAAGAGCAACAGGCTGTGTTCAACATCATTGACGCATGTATTTGCAGAATGCACGAACAAGAAAAAATTAAACAGGCCCAGGCAACCATCACACTGATGACTGAAAAAGATAAAGCGGCCCTGATGTTCTTGCAATCAATGCAAAAAGCCAGATAAATATTCCCGCCAATGGCGGGATTTTTATTGCCACATTATCGGGCACGAACAACGCGACAAAACGTTACCCCATATACGGCGGTCGCGCCAGCACGCATCAGGACACGACGTAATTCTGAAAATGTTGCGCCAGACGTCATAACATCATCAACCAGCAATATCCGCCGTCCACGAATTTCATCGGGGCGCACAACACGAAACACGCCGTGGATATTTTCTGCGCGCTGGCGCGCGTTTTTATGCCCCATATCCGGGCGATATGCACGACGGACACTGGCCACATCCAGGCGTGCACCATACGCGCGTGCAATCGGACGCGCCAGTAACGTCGCCTGGTTATATGTGCGATGAACCAAACGCCGATACGCCAGCGGCACCGGCATAACAATATCAGGCGCGATATCAGTATCACGCAACGCCCAAATACACGCGTGCGACATAAAACGTGCATACTTTGTGCGACCACAATGCTTGAACGGCAACATTGCCGCCCGCGACGCATCGTCATAGACGCATGCACTGCGTATCAAATCCAGTTCGCCGGCACCCGATGCACATACCGGACACAGCGCGCCTGGCGGCAAATCCAAATGCGTCGGGAACGGATATCCACACTGGGCACAGCGCGGACCATCAATCCAATTAAACGCCGTCCAACAATCGGCGCACAGTTGTCCATGACTGGACACCGCCGCCGAACACAATGGGCACGACGGCGGAAACAGAAAATCAATAAAATCTGAAAAATATTTTTGAATAATTCCAGAGATACGCATTTTATATTTGTTGGATTACCAACTCATACTTTTGTATGTTTTTTTACCGACCGTGTCGCCAAATATGTCACGACGTTTCTGGGTCAGTGTTTCATACTGGTCATTTGAAATCATACGCAGGACAAAGCCCTCGTCACTACGCTGGGACAAGACAGGCAAAATACGCTGTTCGGACACACCACTGTCCCGCAGAACCTGTTCCACAATGGCCAGGCGACGCGCCGCCAATTTACGTGCATCGGCGTTGTTTGCAACACTCTGTGGGATACCGACCTGAACCGCGCGCGTAGGGTTTGCCAAAACAATGCCCGCATATTCAGACAACAAATTATAATTGTCACGCGACAGGGCCGAATCCTCGTCCCGGAACTTTATTTTGATTTCCAATGGGCGAATACCGCCGGCCTCGGACAAATCACGACGGGTGGTGAACCCCTCGCTGGCGGCGGTCATATCACTGACCACATCAAATCTGTCATCAATTTGGTATGTTGATAAATGTTTATTTTCGGATAAAAATGTTTTACGAAACGCGCGACGCAATTCGCTGGGCGACATTTTTGTCATGTCATCGCGCACCGCAACGATACGCGGTGATTCGGATTTTTCAACGGCGCGAACAACGACATCGTCCGCCATTGGCACAACCAGGCGCGACAATTTCACCGGCGAGGGTGCGGTTACCTCTGTATCATCAGCAATAGGACGCATACTGCGCACCGTGATGTCGGCCGGCTTGGCGGCGGCAACACTGCGTGAATTCACACTGTCGTCGGCACGTTTTTGCAATTCGTTCAGGCGCGCAATTTGCGCATCAAATTCCGACAACGGTGCGGCATCCGATGCACTGGCGCGCGCGACAACATTTGCGCGGGGCGCGGTGGTGGTCGCGTCTAAACTTTCTTCTGGTAATGCGGCATCATTACGAAATACGGCGAATTCGGACGCATCTGGCATACGCAGCGGTGTGTCCGTATTCCGTGCCCACAGGTCACCACTGGGGCGACGCGGGGATAAAACATCAACATTTTTTGCAATCTGGGGGCCGGCGGTAACATCCGCGGTGGCGCGCGGTGCCGCAACCTTTTTCGATGTGCGGGCGATAACCTTTTTCTCTGCCACGGGTGTGGGTGCGGTTGCAACCGGCGTAGTAACCGCAGCGACAGGCGTCACGGTTGTCGGCACGTCACCAAATGCACTGCGTGCGGAAACACCACCCGCGGCGATATTGACCACCGGCAGGCGCGCACTGGCCCACGTGGGTAAAACAACAAATATTGCAAATACAGAAACGGCGATTTGACGCATTTTCCTTTCCTTCCTGATTCAATCATAGAACAAATGACGAATCAGGCGCAAGTGGAAAATACATCTGATATCATTTTGTTACCGTGTCGGCAATCATTTTGACCGCATTATTCGGAACACAGGATTTTTTTGCCATCTTGGCCAGGCGTGACGGATTATCAAACAATTCCGACAATGTCGCCGCCAGCCAGCGTGGTGTGAACTTTGATTGCTCTATGGCAAATCCACCGCCCAGGCGCGCAAAGTTTTCGGCATTGGCCGCCTGGTCCGGGTTGATATTCAGTGGCACCAATATCGCCGCCCGACCGATTGTTTCCAATTCGATAACCGTGCTGGCCCCACTGCGCCCGATAACCAGGTCCGCATCCACAATCTGGGACGCCATATCGTGAATAAACGACAACACGTTCGCACGGATTTTGTTATCGGCATAAAATTTTTGCAGGCGCGCAACATTTTCAGGACGCGTTTGATGCGTCACAAATATCTTTTTATTCTTCATTGACGCAATTGCCGCGGGAACAACATCATCTAAAATCTGGGCCCCAAGCGATCCGCCTGTCACCAGCAATTTTGATTTACCGGTTATCGGTGCACCGGCATGTGCCAAGAAATCCTTGCGCACCGGCAGGCCGGTATAAACAACATTTGTTGCCGTGCCCGATGGAATACCGGATACATTTGGGAAACTGGTCATCAGTGTTTTGACCCAGCGCATTGCAAATTTATTCGCGCGACCAATTGCACCATTTTGTTCGTGCAAAAATGTTGGCACGTGCCAAATGTGCGCTGCAAAAACCGCCGGCACCGATGCATATCCACCAAATGCCACAACGCGGTCGGGGCGTGTGACCATAAAACGCAATATCAATGCGCACGCCGACACACCAATTTTAAACAGTGCAATCATCTGGTGCAGTCTACTTTTCGCGCCAACACCCGAAGCCCAGATATGCGATATACGCGCGCCGCGCGGGGCACCGTCACGCACCATTTTGCGAACGCGACCATCACATGAAATCGTAATGCGATGACCACGTGCGACCAATTCTTCGGCAACACTCAACGCCGGGAAAACATGTCCACCCGTGCCACCTGTTGCAATCCAAATTTTCATATTCCGCCCCTTTGTTTTTTATTTCCATTTATCTTCGCGAACCAGTGCCAACACCATACCGAACAACAGACAGAACGCGACAAACGAACTGCCCCCGTATGAAATAAATGGCAACGTCATACCCTTGGGCGGAATCAGGTGCAATGTCGACGCCAGGTTTATGCAAACCTGGATTCCAAACAATGCCGCCGCACCACCTGCTGCATAGAATACAAACGGACTGCGTGCACCAATCGCATCAGTCGTTAAACGCTTTAATACATATAGCAACAGGCACAATAACAAGCATGCCATAATTGCGCCCAAATCTTCGGCAACGGCGGCAAATATAAAATCAGTATGCGCGTCTGGCAACGATTGCTTTACAAACGCGTCATCGCCACTGCCCAACAGACCGCCATGCTGAATTGACTGAACAGACTGGCGCACCTGGTATGTATTACCAGTCCCCGTCACGAACGAAATGACGCGTCCGTGCACGTGCGACATTGTCAAAAACGCCGTGATAAACCCCAGCGCACCAACACCAATAAATCCGCCGACCAAAATACCCGGCAACCCCGCCATAAACATCATCATGGCCAGCACCCCACAATACAACGCCGATGTTCCAACGTCAGGGTGTCTGAATATAATAAACAACGCCGGCAAAAATACCGCCAGATATGTCCACCAACTAAGTTTTTTAAACTGCCACACGGCCTTGTTTAAAAATATATCTGGGCCATATTCGGATTTCATACGTGCCAAGAACCACGCGGTCATTATGATAAACCCGGGCTTCATAATATCAGACGGCATAATGTTAAACGGGCCAATTGAAACGAATCGGGCCGACCCCTTTATCACATGGGGCATTGCAAATGTCACCAACAGCAACAGCAACCCAACCGCCACATTTAACGCGGATATTCCCATAATCCACTTTTTATTCAGCATACTGACCCCGAACAGGGTTGCGATACCCACGAAATAAAACGGCACCGCCTTTTTAAAAAAGAAATACCACGGTTGACCGATACGCTCGGCCGCGACACTGCCCGCGGAAATAACATACATAACACCAATCGCAATCAGCAGCAACACCGCCGCCAACAATCGCCGATCAATTTCAAAATGCCAATTGGTAAATTTACTGTCTTCTGTTCTTGCAACCATGGTTGTATTATACCACGATTTTTATGAAAATATACTGTTTAAAAAAGCCCCCATAACGGGGACTTTTTCATTATGCAAATTTCAACAGCACCAACGCCAGACCTGAAAACAGCACCGACATTATAAAGAATCGGTCAACAATCTTGGTTTCGGCCCAGCCCAATTCTTCAAAATGGTGGTGCAGTGGCGCGCGCAGGAATATACGACGCCCGGTGCCGGTAATGCGACGCGTGATTTTAAAGCACATCGTCTGGGTAAATGATGACAGCAATATGATGACCATCATACCCGCCGCAATGCCCATAATAATTTCTGATTTCAACAGCATTGCAACCGTGCCCATAAATCCACCCAGTGCCAACGAACCAACGTCGCCCATAAATATTGCCGCCGGCCGCGCGTTATACCACAAGAATCCCAACACCGCGCCAAATGCCGCACCCAATGGCGCATACAATCCCGACGCCCCCGGCAGGAACATAACCGTATCCATAAACCCAATACGTGTCGCGCCATACAACGCCACAACCAGAACAACCAACACCGGCAGATATAATTTAGCGAGCATACCGTCCAAACCATCTGTGATATTTGTGGCATTCGCCGAACCACAAATCACAAAGTATGCGAACACATAATACAACAACCCCAACGGTAATATTATTCCCGCGCCCAGTGCCAACGAATATTCTGGGATATATGGTGGCATTGTTTTGTTTATCAAATACGCCAACACGATAACACAAATTCCTTCGACAATCAGGCGTGTTTTCGGCGACAGACCATTTGATGCCTTTTTAGATTGCGATGTAACCTTTTTATAATCGTCAACAAATCCGATTAAACCGAACATAACCAACGACATCAGCGCAATCCACGCAGGCGCACTGTCACTGGGCATAAACAGCACCGACGGAATCAATATTGCCAGCACCAACAACACCCCGCCCATTGTTGGCGTGCCCGCCTTTTGACGGTGGGATTCTGGGACGTTTTCACTGATTGGCTGACCCTTTTTCTGCCATGCATGCATGGCGGCGATAAACGGTCGCCCAAACACCAGCATTATTAAAAACGCAAGCCCAAACGCCATTGCAAATTGGGTCCAGCCACTGGCAAAAAATGAATAACCACGCGACAGAAAAAAATTAGTCAGCATAACAAACTCCTTCTTATGCTGACCATTTTATCACAAAGATACGGTAAAATAAATCTTATTTCGCCACACATTCAATTGCAACGGCGTTATCATCGTCGCCCAAGAACATGGTCCATGTCTCGCCCTTGTTCCACAATGTAACCATTGTATCGTTCAACGTCCCAACGAATCGCGCACCAGATGCCGACACCGCATGTGTCAGTATTGTTTCGTCCCCGTTGATTACCGCTGTCAATGTATCTGCATTTTCAGACAGTTTGATTTCCACAGCATAATCACCACATGTTTGTGCGATAACATTTTCGTCTGTTTTTTTATCACAGGCCGCTAATGCTAATGCTGCAACACCATAAAACATGAATTTTTTCATATCATTGCCCCTTTGTTGGTTTACACACGAAATTATACCATAACGTGCCAAATTGTAAAATTAAAAAACACCCCCAACAACCGCATTATTATCATTTTGTGCTGTCGTCTTGGGAACATTCGGTTTTTGTCCCGGCTTAAATGCCTCGGTAATAATGGTGCCATTGGGGTCGGCGGCGGCAGATGCACCACTGCGCCGATTTACGCGCATAAATGTCAAACCATCTGGCACGGCAAATGGCTGGTTCTTTTGACCGGCCAATGCCGCCGTCATAAATTCAGAAAACACGCGGGCAGCCATGTGACTGCCGCTGCCACGACCCAATGCGTGCGGTGTGTCATAGCCCAGATAAACACCCGCAATCAGATTTTTCGAAAATCCAACAAACCACACGTCCTTGACATCGTTTGTTGTGCCGGTTTTACCCGCAATTGTGTGACCGGCGACGCGCGCCTGTTTGCCCGTGCCACGTTCAACCGCGCCCTGTAATATGGATACCAGCTGATATAAACTCTGTGGGTCTGACAAGGGCTCTGCGACGTCCGCGCGTTCGGGTGGCAACATGTCATCGTCCCATTCAATAATCTGGGGCGCGCTGCCGTCCAGGACGCGACCATATCTGTCTTCGATATAATCGACCAATTTCGGTTGAATCTTGCGTCCACCGTTCACAAACGCCGAATACCCCAACACCAGGTTTTCCAGTGTTGTTTCACCCGACCCCAATGCCAGTGATAAATTCACATTTCTCAGATTTTCAGGATAAACACCGAAACGCTGGGCAACCTCTATGGCGGGGGTGACGCCGATTTTTTCAACCAAACGCACGGCCGGAACATTGCGCGATGTTTCCAACGCCAGACGCAACGGCACATCACCCAAGAATTTCTTGTCGTAATTTTCAGGCTTCCACAGCGTATTATCCTCGCGCCAACCGACGATTGGTGCGTCCAAAATCAATTCTTCGGGGGACATTCCGCGTTCCAGTGCCGCCAAATACACAAACGGTTTAATAGTGGAGCCGACCTGGCGCATTGCCTGGGTTGCGCGATTAAACGAACTGTCGATAAATGAACGCCCACCCGCCATTGCGACGATGCGTCCCGTGTGCGGATTCATTGCAATAATCGCCCCCTGTAACTTCGGTTCGTTTTCGCCACGCACAGAATTATATCTGTCCAATTCCTTGTTCAATGCCGCCGACGCCGCACGCTGGTATTCTGGGACAATTGTTGTTTTGATATACAGACCGTCGTTATACAAACGTTCGCGCCCAATTGTGTTCAGCAATTGACGACGAACATCTTCGGCAAAATATTGAAAATCGGGTGCCATTTGTGCGGTAAATCCACTGTTGATATTCAGTGGCTCGGCCGCAGCGGCGGCCGCCTGTTCGCGTGTGATATATTTTTCTTCGACCATACGGCGCAGAACATAGTTACGACGTTCAACCGCGCGGTCACGGTTATTTGGGGCCTTGGGCAGGGACGCCAAAAACGCGCATTCTGACAATGTCAATTCCGATACCGGTTTATTAAAATACATCAATGCCGCCGACCCAACGCCGTATGCACGCGCGCCCAAGAATATCTGGTTCAGATACAGGGTCATAATATGCTGCTTGGAAAAAGTGCGTTCCAGTCGCAGGGCCAATATCGCCTCTTTAATTTTACGCGAAATGGTGCGTTCTGATGTTAAAAAGAAATTCTTGGCAACCTGTTGCGTGATGGTTGACGCGCCAGAAAAATTGGTATGGAACCCCAATGCCCCCAGCGTATTGTTTGCCGTGGCGCGGATTATACCCTGGACATCAATACCAGGATGCGTCCAGAAATTCTGGTCTTCGGCGGCAACAAACGCATTTACCAACATTGGTGGCATATCGGCAAAGTCGATAAAGACACGACGTTCTTCGGCATACTCTATCAACAATGACCCGTCCGACGCATACAGTCGTGTCGCAACCGGTGGCGCATATGTCGCTAATTTTTTATAGTCTGGCAAATCGTTACCATAAATCAAAACCAATGCCGCCAACGCAGCAATCGCCGCGGTAAAGCACCAAAACACAACATTTAACAAAATACGTAAGATTTTTTTGAATTTCATAGCACAAAGGTTAAGATATTTATTCAAACTTTGCAAGTGTCCATAATTCATAAAATTTGCATAAAAAACGCGCCGATGGCGCGTAAAATTTATAATTCAATCTTGCCATTAGTGGCGATTAAATCCGCCCCCATGGATATTTGACCGCCTGCCTCGCGCACTAACAGGTCGCCGGCCGCAATTTCTGCAAAATCCAATGGTTCGGATACAAAACCGTCAAATTTACCCGACGCAACCCACGCCAAATCCAATGCCGGGCACCCTGTGCGACGGATATCCGCCGATACCGTGCGTGCGTCGTTTGTATTAAATGCGATTGTCGCCTGGGGCAAATCGGTGATATTAGAAACCCGAACGCGGGCAGAATGAAACGCTGAAAACGCGTATGCGCCACGTCCACTTTCGGCATAATACAGACGTTCATCAATTGGCGAATAAACTAACGCGATTTTTGTTTCGTCATTTGTCCGCAGTGCCAGTGAAATAGCAAAATGCGGATTGGCACGGACAAAATTTGCCGCGCCCGACAGTGACAAAACAAATTCATCACGGCCATCGCCATCACGTGATACGTTTGGCGTCAGTAATCCCGCCGATGGGCGCACCAACAGCAAATCGGACAAAATGCTTTCTTCGATACGGGCAGACGCCTTTTGCACAAAATCGTGCGCACCGTGCAACGACTGTTGCAGGTTTTCAACCTCGCCAAAGTCACGACGCAGACCGGACGCTGTCCGTTGCAACGCCATGAACATTTTGTTTAATTCGGTTGAACCCTTTATCAACAGTTCCATTGTGCCCCACCCCACAGGTTTGCGATATTTAGAATTTGAATCCAGCAAATTTGCCCTTGAATTTTTCGGCACGCTGACCCTTGTCACCGGCGTTAGAACGCTGGCCGGTCCAGGCACTGTGGTTCAAGTTATCTGTGGACAAAACCAAGTCTTTTTTAACAGAAGAATACATTTTCACCGTCTTGCCATCTGTGCGTGTGACGTTGATTTCGTGATATTCAGGATGAATTCCTTTTTTCATCTTATTACCCTTTTTATTTTAAATTTAGCGTGCAGATTATACAAGGATTTTTGCATATTGCAAGGATTATTAGTATCGACCAATGCAACCCAGATACGAATTTCCCGTCGATTCCAGGATATTTATAAACTGGGACTGATTTTTTCCAGAAAACAGTGCCAGTATCGTTCCCGCGTCCGTGGCCAGCATATCTGCGACTGTGGCAACGCTGGAATTCATCTTTTTAAAGAATCCGCTGGTCGGATAAATTTCTGCCGCCAGCAACTGGTTCTGGCCGGTACGACGCGGTGCAGGTGCCGATGCCGCCGCACGAATAACCATCAACTGGCATTCTGGCGATATAATCAGTTTATCGGTCACAACCGCATCAGATCCCAGTAATTCGCCCCACCAACCGGTTGATTCACAAAAAACAGGGTAATATATCGTTGCATCTGGATTGTCGCGCAAGACCGCCGCAACATCAATGTCATCGGTTAAAACATCTGGCATTATGCCGACCGTTGTATTTATAACCTTGCGCGCCAGGCGGTAATCATTATCGCCGTTTGCCCGGGGTGGCCAATAAAGAATCGGAAACTGCTTCATTGCTATGAATTATATCAGATTCGGATTGCACAAAAAAGGGGGCTATGTTAAATAAAGGGCTTGATTTTTTATTTTTTTATTGCGGCATACCACTTTTTCAGGTTTCCCCACATAATATTTATGTTCTTTTTTGTTGTTTCATAGAAAGACGTAGGAATATTCACGTTTGCGAACAATGCCTTGACCAGGGCGGGAATCGACGTCATGAACATCGCGATAAAGATTCCCATCAGTATGATTGTTATCAAACTGTCGTTGCGCATCATCAGCCCATCCATCAATAAAGTCGAATCGTTTTGTGCCAATGCCACAGCCAAACGTGACGCCCCAGCCCATTGGCCAAATACCGCATTTAAAAACATTATAGAAAATGTTACAAATACACCAACCATCGCAATTCCAGCGGTTGCCCGGACAACATCATCAATAATAGACCGAATATTTCCGCCCCCATTTGGGAATATTGGCCAGCCCTTGAACAGCCATGACAGTAACATCAGTGGCAACATTATCAAATCCATGGACAGTTTTATAAATACCTCTAAAAAATACATTGGCACGGGCAACAATGCACATAAAAACAGCACCAATACCAGCAATCCCGCAAAGAAAATCGGGACATTTGGGAAAATTGGGATATCCCACATAATCTTGTGCATATATTTGGAATTGAACGCCATGTTCAGCATTGTCCACCCGACCGTCATTCCCAGGCCGGTCATTTGATGCACATTTGCCAATTCACACGCCAGATTATGGCGCATACGTGGTGAATACGCCCCCGCAGACGCCGCTGCGGCATCAACCGACACAGGATCAGCCACTGCAGTGGCAACAACGCATTCAGAAAACGCATCGTTACCTGACACCGCCCGGTTTAGCGATAATCCGATATTAAATATCGGTGTTATCGCGATGTCTGATATCATACGCGGCAATGGCACCAACAACAATGCACACACTGTGGCCAATTTGACCAGGTGCGTGCCAAAATTTCCCGCGATGGTCCAAGGCTGTTCTATCTTGGCATTAAAAAATCCACTGAACAATTTCCACGCAAACCATACCGCCGACAGACCCGCCGCCACCGGAATCACGACCGTGCCAATCGCACTGTAGACGCGCGGTAGCAAATTAGACATTGCCGCCATAACATCTGAAAACATCTGGCACGACCAGCATGACGAAAAGAAATTCATTGCGTCCGCCATATTGACCGGCGACGCCGTGCGAAATATTGAAAAACCGACAATTACCCCCAGACCCGCAATACCACCTATCACCAGTGGCGCAACTGCCCCTGCCGTCAATGGCAGGAACGAAACAAAAAGAATCCAAAACTTTTTTAGTCTGTTCATCGTTTAAAGTATATCACATTTTGTCCCAAATGTGATATAATTGAACAGATAAATTATAATAAAATTAGAGTAATGTATTTGTCACTGCGCCAGTTTTTGTTTCGCGCGCTACGCGCGATGTGCCCAATGTTGTTTGGGTTGGCGTTGTTTGCATTGCCATTTCCAGCGCACGCCGAATACGGAATTGTTGACGCATTGGATCTGTCGCCGATGGTGCCAATGGTGCTGGACGCGCTGATGCAAATTGCAACCGGCGGGTATGATTTCTTTGTTGGTAACGGGACCGGCATTATATACGTTTTGGTCTGGGGATTTTTGGCGGTGTCGATTGCGCTGTATCTGGTAAAACTGTATTTGCCAAAGGTATGGGTTTCGTTTTTCGGATTTTCTGGCGGTGGCGATATTGCATCGGGCGTCAGTGGCGAAACGATTATAAAAAATGTTATGCAGCCCGGATTTCGCGCATTGATTGCCGCCGTAGTGCTGTTGCAAATCAGACCCGTGTATGTAACACAATGGTTGATAAACCCGTTCTTGCAATTTGGGTCATTATACACACACGCGATAACCGAAACGATAAATGACAACACCGGCGGTGCCACCACAGACAAGGTCGAATGTCCCGAATCGATTGTCCAGAAAGAGTGGATTAGTCGCGAATCGTGTGAATTCTTGGTGCAGCCGGTCGCCGACCTGTCGCATGCGAACAATAAAATTATCAAACGCGGGTTTGATTTTATTATGCAGGGTCTGCGCGGGCTGATTACCCTGGTGCCGCATGGTGGCGAAGATTTCCTGAATCTGATTACCGGGATACTGTTGGTAACTACGTTTGTGTCCAGTAATATATTTATGGCACTGTTGATTATTCAGGGGATATTCAATTTCGGCATGGCGTTGATTCTGTATCCGTTCCAGGTATTGATATGGGTCGCAAAGCCGAAAAATCCGGACAAGATATTTGATGTATGGCCAGCATTTTCTGGGATAACGAAATCACTGCAACAGCTGATTATCACGATGATTGCATGTGCATTTATCCTGTGCATAAATCTGGCAATTATAAAATCTCTGTTCCAATGGTCTAGTTCTGTCTTTGTCGTTGCGGCGGGCGGCGCGGCATCAACAAATATGCCCCAGATGGCACGCAGTGCGATGGGATTTGGCAATCATTCTGTGCTGTGGCTGTCATCAATTCTGACGTTCTATGTGATGTTGCGCATATTTGAATTGACACGCAAGCAATTGGATAAATATGTTGGACCTGGTATGGACAACCTGTATAAACAGGTCAACAGTGACCGCAAAACACTGTGGAAGGGAACCAAGGACTGGGGCAAAAAAATATTTAAAGCGGCAGGTTGGGCTAAAAAGAAATGAACGGATGGATGAATTCTTTGGTGGATACATCAGTCCAATGTTGGGGCTGTGCGGTGTTTGACCGCCTGTTCCAAATTGTGTCATATGCCGCAGGTGCCGCGTATAAACAATTCTCTATTTTTTGCGTGATATTGTTTTGCGTATTCTTTGCGTTCTTTGTCATCAATGCCGTGTGGCAAAATATCCGTGGCGGTATGCGCGACCCATGGTATTCAAAGTCGGTGCGCCCTGTTATTATAAATTCATTGGTGGCGTTATCTCTGCTGAGCTTGGGCGTGATGGTGCCGCGCTTTATGACGCAAATCACGTTTGAACCAGCGACCGAAATTGCAATCGGATACACCCAAACAATGTTGCAGACCGACACTGAAACAGTGAACGAAAAGGTTACATATCAACCCATGAAAATGGACGACACGGGATTCTATCGTCCAGAAATGCGCGACAAAATTATATTGCTGATGAAAACAACAATTACCCAGTTCCAGACCTTTATTAAACTGGGCATTGCCGTGATGGACAGTGCGTTCACCTGGAAGGCATTACTGGGTATCGGCGCATTGATAAAGCACATTATCATATTCTTTGTGGGGCTGTATCTGGCGTATGGATTTTTCAAATTATTTTGTCGTTTCTGTTTTTACTTTGCCGACATTATTATCGCGATGACGTTTTTTGCGTTCTTTTTCCCACTGTCCCTGATGATGGTATCGTTCAAGGGCGCGTCCGACGTTCCATCATGGATGTCTAAAATTGGATCCAGTTTGGGTGTAGGACAATTTAAAAACCTGATGAATGCAATTATCGCATTGGCGTCGGCGGTGCTGACATACACTGTTATTATGGTGCTGATTGCGACATTTTTTGCCGCACACGGCACCACCAGCGCAGATTTAATGCAGGTAATATTATCGGGCGATGTTTTCAGTGCGGATTTATCAGATGATAACCTGGCCGAATTGGGTATCGCCAGCAGTGTTGTATTGATTTACGTTCTGAATTTTATCCAGGCACAAATACCAAAGGTTACAAGTATGGTTCTGGATACATTTGGCGTTGGCGAAGACCACAAATTAGGCGACCAATTGGCAAATGACGCCGAAACACTGACGCGGCGCGTTGTTGAAACCGCGGCCAAGACCGTAAAAACAATTGTCAAGGGTGGTGACGAAAAATGATGAAGGCAAAACTGATTTCTATCGCCATCCGTGTTGTTATGTGGGCAATTGCCTTGGGGCTGGGGATATGGTATTTGTCGTCATCAATTGGCGGGGCGGCATTGACGTACACCAGCATGGATAACTTTATGTCGGCAATCGGCGCGTCTGACGATATTGCGGCGGCAAACGGCTGCTTTATGTGTGGATACATTGCCGAATTATTTACAGTAATCAGTGACGCCGCCGAAATGTTCTGGACAGCAATGCTGGACAACATTTGGATATTGCTGGTAATTGGGTTTGGAATTTTCCTGTTTGTTTATACTGCGCAATACATTTTTGACGCAGCAAAACAAACGACCACGCTGGACGGTGGGGACAAAAAGCTGGAATTTTCTGCCTGGTTTGACAAGGTATGGCGTCAGGGCGTGCGCGTGATGTTGGTTGGCGCGGCACTGGGTGTTTTAGGTATGGGCGGCACAACCGCACTGCGCACGATAACAAACATAACAATTACCCCCGTAATGTATGTCGGCGCAGAATTATCAATGGCAGCGACCGGGGTGACCGACGCAACGCAATGTGGCGCAATGGACGCAGCCGCGACGGGCGATATATTAAACCCAGTATTGCAACCGTTCATGTGCGTTATGGGAAATTTAAACAGTGTTATGCTGGCCGGGGCGGCGGGCGGATTTGCAATGATGAATTACGCATGGCTGGGGATGGGCGGTGGCGCATTTACATGGGTTGCAGGATTGGCATTGGTCATAATGTTTTTGATAATCGGATTTGATTTGTTTTTCCAGGTTTTGTCGGTTGTATTTAAACTGGTATTTCTGATTATATTCTTGCCACTGTTGGTCGCGGCATACGCGTTTGATGGGACATGGAAACTGGCCAGTAACGTTGTCGGTGGTGCGATAAATATGCTGGTAAAATCGGCGGTTCGAATTGTTGCGATTTCACTGAAAATTTTGATTATCTATGCAACGGTTTCATTTGCCGCCGATGAATTTTTCCCCGGTCCCCACGATGGATACAGCGTGATTATGCCACCATTTATGGGCCAGACCGTCCAAAACCCAGATGCGCAAACACTGTCTGTGATGAACGTATTTTCAACCTGTGAACGGGTTGGATTGGCCGACGGCGAAATGGATGCCGACAAATTCAAAGATTGCTTTACCGCACAGCGTGCGATGGTTGAACGTCAATATCCGGGTGCGTTTGATTTTCTGGCTGATGGGTGGGATTTCTTGCTGATAATGTTCTTTATGTTCCTGTTGTATTTCTATGCGGTATCGCCACGAATTGACGCAATGCTGGGCAAGGATGGACGCGAATTGTTCGACTTTGGCACATGGACCAAGGATTTGGGTAAAAAGATTTGGTCTGCCCCACAACAAATTTTTGATGCAGTATCCAAGGCAATGGCAAAGAAAGACTGATGAAAAAATTGATGCGATTTTTTGTGAAAATTATAATGTGCGGTGCACTGGTGTTTGCCATGCCGGCATTTGGCGCAACAAATATGCCGGCCACCGGCGACATCGGGGACGAGGGCACGTGGGCCACAGACCATAACAAGGACGCACTGGTCGGGGAACTGAGTCACGATTTAAACGCATTTCATACAGTGCAATTGGTTGACAATTATGTCCCGATAGAGGCCAAGGCCGGCCTGGCATTTATGAACGCACTGTCGATGGTGGGCGAAATACTGGATACGTCACTGGTGCGGTTTGTTGTTATATTTATTATTTTGGCATACATGTTCTGGATTATGTTCGAGGCATACCAGATGATGACCACCAAATCAAATGTGCGCGAATTGGCCGAAAAGATTGTCAAGAAAGGCGCGCTGATTGCGATATGGATTATCGTATTGCGGTTTGGTCCGGGCCAGATATTTATGTGGGTTATGGGGCCGATTGTGACCGTTGGCACGTATATGTCCGATTTAATATTAAACGCGGTGGCCAATGCGTCCGGCGCGACGTTGCCGGATACATGTGGTGCGATTCGTGAATACGCCGCTGCACACACATCGGCACGTATGACGATTGATGCAAATGCCGCGGCCGACATGCTGTGCGTGCCGACACGGTTGTCTGGATTTTTCTCTACGGCGGTGGCGGCCGGATTTAAATGGATGCTGGCCGGGATTGGGCACAGTATGTTCACATTTGTCGTGGGCCTGGCGTTCGTTATATTGTTTGTGTATTTGGGATTCAAGTTTGCGTTTATGGCACTGGGCGTTATTGCAGACTTATTCTTGGCCGTGTTTATGTTGCCATTTACCGCGGTTGTTGAAACAGTTGGCAAAACATCATACAAGGGAATTGCTGGCACAATATACAATGGGTTTCTGGGACTGTTCAAGGTTGAATCACTGGAATCCCAGATAATGCGTTTTATAAACGCGGCAATTTATTTTGTATCACTGTCCATCGTGATTGCGGTGTGTGGCGCGTTACTGGCGGGCGCTGTGGACGCAGATTTGGCAACGCATGTGCCCAGCATAAACAACAGCGATTTCTTTGTCACGCTGTTGACGGCAATGTTGGTTGCATACCTGGCCAATCGAGCCGACGAAATTGCTAAAAAAATCGGGGGCAGTATTGACGCCAGCATGGGCGACAAGATTAAACAAGATGGCAAAAAATTACTGAATAACGTGACCGATACCGCCACCAAGTGGTATAAAATTATCCGCAAAGGCGGGGACAAAAAATAACAATTAATCTACGAATTTCAAATAGCCTGACGCGACCTTTTTTATACCGGTGCGACGAAATGCAACGGTTAAAATATCACCCGCATCTTCGATAACGACGCCGCGGCCCATTTCACTGTGTTCAACCAAACGCCCAACGGCGTTTTTATTTTTAATTATCGGTGCGCGGCGGGGCGCATATGTTTGTGTTGGTGCGAGCGCACTGCGCAATGCGCGCGGACCACCACCCTGGAAATCCAAGAAACGATTATCCATTTCGGTGATAAATCGACTGGGCGAATTATATTGACGCGTGCCGAACACCATACGCGACATCGCATTTGAAATAATTGCACGACGACGCGCACGCGTAATCGCAACGTATGCCAGGCGGCGTTCTTCTTCTAATCCGCCATCGGTTACCGACATGTCGTTCGGGAATATCCCCTCTTCCCAGGCGGGCAAAAATACAGTATTAAATTCCAATCCCTTGGCTGCATGTATCGTCATAATTGACACCGCATTAGTAACAGTTGCATCGGCATCATTATCGTCCGCCGTCATCAGTGCCGCGTGTTCCAAAAATTCTGGCAACGTGTCATACTTTGCAATAACGTTAGTTATCAATTCACGAATATTATCCAGACGGTCGTTTTTATCGCTGTCCTTGGATTCGTGCCAAAAACGAATATAACCTGCGTTGTTTAACAGTTTCTGGGCCGCATCCGCTGGCCGCAAGGACGCCCAATCAAAATCAAATGCGGCCAAAAATTCCCCGCGCGACGCGTCCATTTTCCCAGTCAGACGCGCATTGCGCAAGCCTGCCATCAGGCTATCACCTGCGTCGCGTAATTTCTGTAATGCAGACGGCCCAAATCCACGTCGCGGCTTGCCAATTATGCGCATAAATGACATGTCATCAAATGGATAAACCAACAAACGCAAATATGCAATCGCGTCGCGGATTTCTGCACGGTCATAAAACTTGGTTGCACCAACCAATTTGTATGGAATACCGCGCGATGTAAATTCTTCTTCGAACAGACGTGACAAACTGCCTGCGCGAATTAATACCGCAAAGTCAGAATATGCGCCATCGGCACTGTTCATGATTGTGTCTGATATAATACGAACCTCGTCCCAATCGGACGGCAGTGTCAAAACATACACCGGTTCGCCCGATGTTGCGCCGGCGGCAGTTCGTAAATCCTTGCCCA
Source organism: uncultured Alphaproteobacteria bacterium (assembly GCA_934276735.1). Lineage (GTDB taxonomy): Bacteria > Pseudomonadota > Alphaproteobacteria > Rs-D84 > Rs-D84 > Enterousia. The sequence goes on from CAKQTG010000001.1 coordinate 79,529, forward strand.
GGCGGCCGCGATTATGGCGTATTAGTGAATTTGCCGCGCCCAATATGTTTGGTGTGCTGCGATAATTTGTTTCCAGACGGATTATTTGGGCGTTTTTAAATTTTTGTTCAAACCCCAGAATGTTTTTTATTTCTGCCCCGCGCCATGAATAGATAGATTGGTCATCATCGCCAACGCAACAGATATTCGGATTATCATTGTCGCGCGTCAGCATTTCCAGGAATTGCATTTGGGCGCGATTGGTATCCTGGAACTCGTCCACCATAATGTATTTAAATTGCCGTGCATACCGCGCCAGAATATCTGGATTTTTATCAAACAGTTGCAACACGTGTAATATTATGTCACCAAAATCAACCGCCCCCAGACGCGCCAATTCGGCGTTATATGCGTCCAATATTTTTTGCGCGACCGCACCAATTGTCATATCGCCCGGCCGGGCCAGGCCCCTGTCCTTTATCGATGATATGCGTTCAATCCAATCGGCAGGCTTGTAATCCGCCGCGTCCAGACCAAGTGTTACCAGCGCACTTTTAATCGCCGATTTCTGGTCATCTTCGCCATATATCAGGAAATCACGACGCAGCCCAACCATCGCCGCATTTGCGCGCAATATACGCAGACAAATTGAATGAAACGTCCCGCACCACAGGTCTGACGGAATCCACGTGGTATTGTTATCCGCAAAATCGGCAATACGCGTTTTCATTTCGTTTGCCGCACGATTTGTAAATGTCAGGGCCAATACCTGCCACGGCATAGCCAGCCCCGCGTTTAAAATATACGCCACACGCGTGGTCAACACACGCGTCTTGCCCGTGCCTGCGCCCGACAGCACCAACAACGGCCCATCGGTTGTCGTTACGGCCAGTTTCTGTTCAGGATTAAGATTTTCTAGATTTAAATTCACGCATTCATTATAATACACCACCGAACACATATCAAAAATATATTTTAACAAATGGGGACGGAAATTATGGGGCGCGTTATTTGCTTTGACATTGAAACAACAGGTTTTGAATATTTGCGTGGCGATCGCTGTATTGAAATTGGCGCGGTTGAAATGATTGATGGGCAAATTACCGATAATACTTTTCACGAATATATAAACCCCGAAGGGAAAATTATCCCCCCAGAAACATATATGGTTCACAAAATTTCTAATGCGTTTTTGGAAGATAAACCGAAAATGTCCGTCGTTGCACCAAAATTTTTGGAATTCATTGGCGATGCACCACTGGTCGCACATAATGGAATTGACTTTGACTTTCCATTTATAAATCATGAATTGGAAATGTTAAACCTGCCCCAGATTCCGCGCAGCCGGCAACTGGATTCCATTGTCATCGCACGCAATCGCGTTTTTGGCCCAAAAAGTTATTCACTGGACGCATTGGCAAAATGGTATGGCATATCATTGACCGCGCGTGCCGACGCACATGGTGCGCTGATTGACGCTGAAATTTTGGCCAAGGTCTACAAGGAATTGGAAAACACCGCACCCGCGCCCGATGTAAATGACGTTATCGCCGAACAACACGCCGCGTTTTTAAAGCACCCGAAAATCGGCGCAGATTTTCCGCACCGCACATTCCCAGCGCACGCGGACGAATTGGAAAATCATAATAAATTTATGGAAACAATAAACAAATAAAAAACGCCCAAACGGGCGTTTTTTATTTAACTGCCACTGGTTGAATCGCCAGATTTGCCACCACCAGTTGAATCCCCGGTTGAGCTGCCACCTGCTGAACTGCTGGTCTGATTTTCGGTACACGTGCCGTTTGCCTTGGAATATCCGGTTTTACACACGCACGTGCCGTATGTGTTGCGCTCCTCGTTTTCCCCACAATTTGCCAGGCATTGGCCACTAACCACCACGTAGCCACTATTACATTTACATTTATTATTCACATCACCTTCCTCGCCCTTTTTCACGTACGTTGAATTTGTCGGGCACAGCAATGACTGATAGAACATTTCCGATATGCTATCGATACACTCATCCTCATCATTGCAGCTGACAGTCTTACTTTTGGCAAATACCGCATATGCGCATGTCAATGCAACGTTACGGCACGCACCACGCATTACCTTATACACACTGTCAACACTGGCCGTCGATGACCATGCGTTCACCTGGGTCACCTGTTGGTTATAGCATGATGCAATATCAACCATACACGATGATGCATAGTCGGATATAATCTGTTGCTGGGCGGCCTTGACATTGACCATGGCGCGCTGGACATAATTCACAACGACATCATTGTATGGCTTGTAATTACCATTGGAATCATATGTGTATGCCTGGCATTTATCCAGAACGGCACGGCACAATCCTTCGTCTGTGACCTTTTGCTTGGTTCCGATTTTTTGCAACAAATATTTAACAATACATTGTCCTTTGTTATATTCACCTTTACAGTTAGTGGTATTGATAGTGATATCAAACGCGGTTTCCAGGAACGCGGCATCTATACTTGCATTGTTATAATTTTTCATAAATTCGGTGATATTAGTAATATTCTGTCCCAGGACAACCTTGCCGTTTTCATCAATATACGTTTTGGTCGGGTCCAGACATTTTGAATAATCATCACCACAGACCATATCATCAGACATACACGCGTCCAGCGCACCGATGCAGCCCTTGGCATCATATTGATTCTTATTTTGCAACACCGCCAGACGTGCCTTTTGCAACATACGATTTGCACTGCGTACATTGGACACCAGTGTTTCGTTCATCTTGGTCAGGCCCTGTTCGTATGCGATACAATCTTTGTCAATCGCCAGGTCATAATTGCCGGTAATTTGTTGCGACGTTGCGCCCACTTCTTTGCATTGGGTCAAAATCGTATTACAGCGTTTTTTTGCCGCACTGTATAATTCCGTTCCGCGCAGGTTTGAAAAACTGGACGTGTTCGTATTCAAGAAATCCAGATTAAATAAATCCGAACTGTCTGATGTGAAATCCAGGTCCATATCCAGCCCAGTATAGGTATCAGAATATGACGTTGAACTTTTCGGGTCCTTTATCAACTTTTCTATTTCCGTCAGCATATTGCGCGTTTCGGTTGTGTCTGTTGTGCCACTAAGTGCATCTTCGGCCTCGGTCGCGGTCATAATTGCGCGAATTTCGTCGGCCGACAGACCAACATAACGAATACGCTGGGCCACCTCGTTCAACTGGGTATTAGCATCTTTGACCGCGGTTTCAACCTTGGTATATTTGGACAGGTTCGCACTGCAACTGCACCGCTTTTGATTAGAATCAATGACCGCACAAAACTGGTCCATACAGTCGTTATATTGTTCTTGGCACGATTTGTTCAGACTGGCCGTTTGCTCCAAGCGTTCTTGGGCCTCTTTAACCGTTTCTGCGGTTGCCGTCTTGGTCGTTGCAGCGCGTGACGAAACACCGCGCACACTGAATGCAAAGTTAGACCCAGTCTGAATATCTGTCCCTGCGATATGGGCGCGACCGCCAACCTCGGCCGTGGTGGGACGCAAAACCACGCCGGCACGACGGACCGCCGGATTATTATTTATACTGGCCGCATCGGTGCGGGCACTGCGCCCGACAGTATTTACACCGGCATCCAATCCTGTGCGGATATTTCCTGTGGTATCCGAACCGGCCGACACACGTGACGCGGCACCACCGCGCGATGACACAACGCCTGTGCTGCGCGCGCTGGATGTCGTCGATTGCGCATTGTCTGAAATATTTACCGTGCGCGCACCACTGCGCACCGCGGTGGTGGTATTTGTTGATGTTCTGGTCGCGGAACGTGACACAACAGATGGCGTTGTGGTCCCAGATGTGGTCGCAGTTGTCGTGGTGGTTGCGGTTACAGTGGCAGAATCCGCCCCATTTGCACCGGTGGACACAACCACAGGCGACGATGATTTTTCATTTGTTCCCGGGATTAAACGCGATGGCGTTACAGCACCGTCGGTGGCAAACGCCGCCGGCGAAAAGCACGCCAACGCAACAAAACATGTCAGAAACCTTTTCATTCTCGGCCTAATTATATCACAAGTCCCCGCCACATAAAAGGTCAAAGTTAAAATAAGAGAGCAGAGTATAGAGAACAGAGAGCAATGTTTTTTTATTTCGTCACCCCGGCGTAGGCCGGGGGCCATTGCCCCGCAGGGACAACTAAAAAGACCACCCCGGCACTTCGTGCCACCCCGACCCGGGCCCCGCGGAATTGTTAAATTCCGTGGGTGGTTCCCGGAGGGGAACTTAGACCGTTTTTACTCTTGTCATTCCTGCGCAGGCAGGAATAGGGTCTAAGAAATTACTCCCGCCTATTATTGCACAATGTTCGTAAAATATGCTTTTCCAACCACGCACCACCGTCACCCCGACCACTGTGTTCCCTTGGTGGGCCACAATTGGGCGATTAGTTCCCATAATAAAGTCCGCGATTGCTCGGATATGGCTCGCGTTCGCTCGCACTGCATAGTCCCTATTCCTGCCTGCGCAGGAATGACAAGTTTTTAAGTTCTCTATTCTAAAACTAAATCACTATATCACTAAATCACTCTCTCACTATATCACTAAATCACTCTCTCACTATATCACTAATAAAAAATGCCCCGTGCGGGGCATTTTTTATTTTGCTTCAGGTTCAACTGAAACGGTCTTGCGATCGCCCAGGCCTTTCTTGAATTTCACGATGCCCGCGATTTTTGCGAACAATGTGTGATCCTTGCCCATGCCAACATTCAAGCCCGGGTGCACAGATGTGCCACGCTGGCGAATAATGATGTTACCTGGGATAACACGGCTGCCACCGGATTTTTTAACGCCCAATCTGCGTCCGGCCGAGTCGCGTCCATTAGTGGTCGCCGAACCTGCTTTCTTGTGTGCCATAATTAAACTCCTTAGCCTTTAATCTCTGTGATTTTTACAACAGTGATATACTGACGATGGCCACGTGTGCGGCGATAGTTCTGGCGGCGTTTTTTCTTGAACACCAAAACCTTGTCAGCGCGTTTCTGTTCAACGACCGTGGCAATAACCTTGGCACCATCAATAAATGGTGTGCCGATTTTGTCATCAATCATCAAAACCTGGTCAAATTCAACCGAACCTTCGGCATCCAGTTTTTCAACCTTGACAATATCGCCCGCTTGGACGCGATACTGTTTGCCACCGGTTTGAAAGATTGCGAAATTGCTCATATTTCTTTCTCTTGTATATTGTTCTTGTTCTACGTTTTGTATAAAACTTGCTACAAAAGTAACATTTTTTTACAAAAAGTCAAGCGTTTTGACGAAAAATCACAACAAGACGGTATTTATAGTGCAGAGAGCAATTATAAAGTGAGTAAGTGACAGAGTGATAAAGTGATAGAGTATTAGAATAGAAAACTTAAAAACTTGTCATTCCTGCGCAGGCAGGAATAGGGTCTATGCAGCGCGAGCGGACGCGAGCCAACCACCAGACTATTGCGGGGTTATTTGATAAAGGTTATCAGGCCGTTTTTGTTGAATATTGTATAACAGTGAACAGAAGTAATTTTAAAGCCCCTATTCCTGCCTGCGCAGGAATGACAATAAAGTGTGTCCGCCGATGGCGGACGACTCCAATAACCTGGATTCTGGGGTCAAGCCCCAGAATGACACCAAAAAAAATGCTTGCGATATAAAAGTGAACAATGTTCATAAAATAAAATCTATATCCAGCCTTTGTCATCCTGTGGCTTGACCACAGGATCCAGGTGAATAAAAAGTGCACCATCGGCGCATTCAAAATTGTTATTGCGAACGCAGCGCGGCAATGACAGTTTTTTGTCTTTATCGTTGCGGTGTAAAAATCCCCTTCGCAGGCGAAGGGGTGTCCACATAGTGGACGGGGTAGTGGTATTATCAGTCCCTGCGGGGGCAATGGATACCGGCCTGCGCCGGTATGACGGAATAAAAAACATTGCTCTCTACACTCTGCTCTCTGAGAATCCGACACCCCGTCCTGCGGGCACCCCTCCACCGGAGGGGAACTTAGCGCGTTTTTTACTCTTGTCATTGCAAACAAAGTAAAGCAATCCATAGGGAACCGACACCCCGACTTCCCGGAGGGGGAACTTAGTCCGCGACAAAAAAAACAGCCCCCACAAGGGGGGGCGTTTATTTTAACGGCAATACCCGGGCGTATAGGTGTTTTTAGTAGTATTCCACGTGACCGAACCATCAAGGCCGCGCGTCGTTACATCAAGGACATCGTCCCTGCACTTTTTGTCACTATCGACCCCCGTCAGCACGGTGACAACATCCGCCGTGCCATTTCCACGGGAGGTTATTGTCACAGACCACTCCAAACCATCAAATGCCTCTCTTATACTGGCCATTCCTGGATTATCTGCCGTCACTTTTGCAACAAATGTACATTCGCCCTTTTGCCACGTTCTGCCGTTTTTGATACATTGTTGGTCAACACATCAGTAGTGCTGCTGACACATGTTGATGTCGCAGAATTCCACGCTGTGTCGGCACTGTCACAGCGACATTCCGGATTATCTGGCACAGAACTGCCCTTGCCATTGATTGATGTGCCCGTTGGACACGATGCAGAAGGCGACTTTGTCCAAGTTTGTAACACGTTTTTGTTTGTTTGTGTTCCATATCCGATTGCGTCCAACAAACATTTCTGGCGCATCGCCGCAGAATCACAGGTTACATCTTCACCAAATGTGCATTCTGCCGCCGTCTTGCCCGTGCCATTCAAGATATCGTTCAATGTAACAACATTGCGGCATGTGTTGGTTGTGTAATCCACAGTGTTCTTGCACTGGGTGTTATCCGCCTTGTCAATAACGGCCTTGAACGGCGATGTTGACGGATTGCAAATCATTTCTTCATAGCAATGCGGAACGTTTGCAACCTGGGCACAGTATGTTCTGATGCGTGCGGTTGTCCACGAAGAGTTTGATCTTGCCTGGGTTTCATAGCAGTCGTAAATTTCGCTGATACATTCGTTGAAATTCGTGCTGGCCGTGACCGCCGCGTTCAAGACAGACGTCTTTTCTTCGTTTGCAAATTCCAGACGTTTCTGTTGCAGTGCCTGTTGCGCGGCAACCTTTTGATAGCCGATATTCTGGGCGGTCTTGCGCAACTGTTCGCCATATGCGTCACAATCAGCGTTCGCGTCCAGGGCATATTTCTGCATAATGCTGCGACGGGCATCGGCGACCGGGCCACGCAGTGACGAATACGGGTCACCCGATGACGATGTATAACCAAAGCATGTTGCACTGTTCGACGCGGTGTATCCAGAATTCGCCGTGATGAAATTCAATTCATATGTGCCGGTGTTGGATACGCTGATATAACTGTTATAGTTATATGGGCACTGGGACGCGCCGTTACCGCATTTACGACCCGACGATGGTGGGGTTCCGCACGCCTCGTATATACCATTAAAGCAGGAATCCAATACGCGGTTGCAAACGTTGTTGTGCGCGTATTCGAACAATTCATAACCCCATGTCTGGGCCAGTGAATCTTTCAAATTGCTGCTGTCACTCAACGCGCCCTCAAATCCCGCCTGGGCGTTTATAATTCCGGTCAGGGCATCAAATGCACTGGTCAGGCTGTCTGTATCATCGGTCAGGATTGTCAGTGTATTTTCCTTGGCATTGGCCCATGATTGCAGTGACGCCAAAATATCACTGGACGAACCATCAATATTTTTTATATCAAATCCAAAATTATTTCCACTGTCAGAGCAATATGACGGCGATGTACTAGCGTTACATTTGCTGGTATCATAAATAGAATGACTTTGGCACCATTTTACCGCCAAATCAAATCCGTTACCATCTTTTGTCACGCCACCCGTGTATTTCTGGCTCATTTCCTGCCACGAAACACAGTTCATAACCTTTTCTGCATCGGTCAATTGGAACGCATCGGATACATCCTTGCCCTTGTTCGCAATCAACAGTGCCAATTCACCAGACACTTTTATCAATTCTTCGTTTGCTGATTCCAGTGCGGTTTCCGCCTCGGCAAAGGCCTTGACACGACCGGCACATGCGCAACGACGCTGGGCCGTGTTACGTGCGGTGCAGATTTCATCCATGCATGTATAATATGATTCCATACAGTTGTTGTATGCATCAGTTGAAATCAAACCAGTTGTTGAATCAATGATGTTTGAATAGTTGCCAGTGTATAATTTATTCGCCAGGTATGTGTATGTTGTGGACGATGATTTCTTGCTGCCACGAATTGCACTGCCCTGCAAAGATATGCGTGCCTGGCTTGATGTTGCGGTGCGGGCACGAACGTTACGCGATGTTGTGGTTGTGCGCGACGCGCCAGTTGCACGGGATACAACGCCACGCGATGTGGTGGCGGCGTTTGTGCGCGGACTGGCCACCGTGGTGCGGGACGCGACACTGCGCCCGACGTTTGCCGACGGTGTTGCGGTCGTGCCACGCGATACAACGTTTGATGTTGCGCGACGCGATGTGGCACTGGTGCGTGGTGATTGTGCCGTCACCATTGCGCCCGTGGTCGGGGCGATTGGGTCGGCAAATACCGCACGCATTGATAACAATGTCGAACAAACAAAAAACGCACCGGCCAGCAAGAAAACTGTTCCGACAGCATTTTTGCAGCAATCTGCGATGTTACGGCTTTTCATAAATACTCTCCTGTTATCCGGGGGAACGCCCGGAAAACCCGTTATTTGACGGGGCGGACACCAAACAGGCACCACCTTTATTACCCATAATTATAACATTTTTGCCGGGGGCTGTAAATAGAGAAATGAGCAAAGAAAGTGAGTAAGTGACAGAGTGATAAAGTGATACAGTTTTAGAATAGGGAACTTAAAAACTTGTCATTCCTGCGCAGGCAGGAATAGGGTCTTTAAAATTACTTCTGTTCACTGTTATACAACATTCAGCAAAAACGGCCTGATAACCTTTATCAAATAACATCGCAACATTCTGTGTTTGGCTCGCGTTCGCTCACACTGTATAGTCCCTATTCCCGCCTACGCGGGAATGACAATAAAAAGTGTCCGCCATCGGCGGACACATTCATTGCTCTCTGCACTCTGCTATCTGCGCTCTGGTTAAAAGCTGTAATTAAATGCAACGCCAGTAAAATTAAATCCGCGATTGGGGTCGGTAAAGTTGCCGTTTGAAAAATGCTGGGTAAAATATTCAACCGTCATATTGTCGGCGATTTTATATCCGATGAAAAAGCGTTCCCCAAACACCAACCGCGAAGACACCCACCGGTCGCGTGAATCACGCATATACGGTCCAACACCAACGCCGGTATAGAAACCGCGCCACTGCAACAACGCAACGTCCCACGACACGCCCGCCGCAAAGAACGACAGACCATGGCCACCATGATAGCCGATATTTTGCGTCAACTCAAAATTTATTCGCGCTGGCAGGCGAAAAATTTCTACTGGTTGAGCATATTGGAACATAAATAACGTCTGGGGCGAAAATTCCCACAGCCATGGTTCAACCAACTTGAACAAAGTGCCGTCGCCGGTGGATTGCGCCACATACAGCCCGACAGAATTCATTTTTCCATCGCCAAACATCGGGTTATTCGCCCCCCATGCCACGACCGGCAACGCACACAATAACGATAACAATGCTATTTTCTTCATGTCGGCAATTATACACCGAAAAAATAAATATTCAAATAAAACAAAAAGCATTACAATTAACATACTTGTTTTAATTCACTGTTCAAGTGAACGTTTAAAAATTTATCAGAATAATCTGGTACGACATTTTCGTTTACATAATTCAAAATCTCTAATGGATGCTTTATGTTTTCTTGCACTCTTCCGCAATTAACTTTATAAACCTTGTTCTCTGTTTCTGATTTTTCTAGCAACGCAATAATCTTCGTGTCAGGCGAATAGTTATAAATAGGCAAGCTCTCAATAGTTTCTAATGCTAAGGTCATGCCGCCATCTCTGACACGCCACCACCAATACATCAGTGAGCTGTTCAACAACTCATAGGCAAAATTTAAATCCTTTTCATTATTAAAATAGATTACTTTCAATGAAGACCGTTTGACTGGTTTTTTTAGTGCGGAAATAAAATACCTTGGTGTAGAAGGTACATATAGCACAAACTTTGTTTTTTTCTTTGAAAGCAAAGTTCCCAATGTTTTTCGTTTATCCAGCCTATTATACAAAGGTTCAAAAAACTTGTTCACCTTCGGAAAATAATCTGCTGTCAATTGTACTTCTGATAAAAAAACGTCCAACATTTCTAGCATTTTTTTTCTTTCTGATACTTTCCATCGTAACAATGATGTTATTCTATGCTTTCCCTCTCCTGGCAAGGCAACGATTATAGATGCGCGAATACTATTCGCCATATTTGTATTTGTACTACCAAACTTAACTCCGTGAAAAATATTATCTGGTACATTGTCAAAGTTATATATTGTTATATTTGAAAATTTATCCAGTAATAATTTCCGCAAGCTGTAAAATTTAGCTGCATTAGTAAACGACTGTGGGGTTATACTGATAAAACCCTTACTAGTTTTTATTATGTTTTCTAGAAAATACGCATATAAATCAGAACATTTTGATGTTTCAAATTTAGTATTTTCATCTGTTGACAAATACGGTGGGTTTACAATAACAAAATCGTGTTTTGGGATTTTATTTAACGAGTACTCATCAAATAATTTTTTCTGCCCATCATCTGCAACCGAAAGGAAATCAAATACTTTGAAATTATTTTCTATTGTATTGAATAAATTAGTATCTTTATCTTGAAACGATAAAGTAAAGAGCACCCGCGCTATAAATAACGCCAACTCATCCGTATCTGACAAAATTAAATTATTAATGACAAACCGTTCTTTATCTTTCTGACAATTCACCAAATACCAAGACAGGTTACCTATACCAGAACAAGGATCAAGCCATATTCCTTGTTTAAAATCTTTGCTGTACTTTGCCATAAGTGCAGCAATGTCATCAGGCGTAAAATATTGTCCAGATTTTCTACGACTGCTATGATCCACATAACTTAAACTATATTCGTATAAAACACCTATTTCACCAATGCTTAGTCCTTGAATTAAATCTGATTCAAGAAATATATAATCATTAAATTTTTCGTCTTTTAATATGTACTGAAAATCAGTTTTATTTTTTATATGAGTCGCCAATATGTTTTTCCACGCGCCAGCAAGCCCATATTTGCTTAATATGGAATTTAATTTTTTAGAATCAAATTTTAATAATCCACACATACTAAAAGACTAGTTTCTCAATAGCGATATTGTTATTTTCCAAATTCAAGCCAAATTTATCTGGTCGTGGCGCACCATTGGAGTTTCTTCCCTGATGCAAAATATCTAACTCTCCGATATTATCCGGCGTTATAACAACAAAAATAATTTCTTTCAATTCCGCCGCCGTTTTTCGCAATCTTGAGTTAGTGGTTCTTGATTCCCTTTCTATTTCGTACTCAGATTTACCACCTTTTAATTCAGTATGCCACTTTTGAAAGCTACGATCATGATCGTTATATTCTATGTCAAGATTTGCTATAATTTCACCGTGAAACCCGTGTGTTCTGATGGACTCACGCATAGCATTACAATCATTAAGTATAATTTCTTTTCCTGCATTCGCTGCATGAGATTTCAAATCCCAATTAAATTGACGGAACAGATCAAACGTGGTATTTCCATACTTTTCGCCAGGAATACAAAAATCCTTATTCAATAATTTATGACAGAGCATTTCAAAATAAAAACCGATCCATTCCATCTGACGCCATTGATAGTCAGCTTCTTTCATTTCTAAGATACTCTTTTTACCGTCCCATACTGGATTGATTTTAGACAACAAATCTTTTAATAATTCTATATCGCTTTTCATTACCTTTTCCTTTCTGTTGTATAATATCAAAATATTACACTGAAATACTAATTTTTTTATTAAAAATTTTCTATAAAATAAAAAACCGACTTTCGTCGGTTTTTTATTTTATTTACGCGGGAATTTGACCGCTGCTTGCGCCGCCGCCAAACGTGCGATTGGCACGCGGAACGGACTGCACGATACTGAATTAAATCCAACCTTGTGGAAGAATTCAATAGAGTCAGGATCGCCACCGTGTTCGCCGCAAACGCCCAAGTGGATTTTATCACCCTTGGTCGCGCGTGCCTTGGCAACTGCGTCTTTTATCAACAGGCCAACGCCCAATTGATCAACCGATGCGAATGGGTCTGCGACATACACACCGCGCGCACGGTATTCGTCCAGGATTTTACCAGTATCATCACGGGACATACCCAATGTTGTCTGGGTCAAATCGTTTGTACCAAATTCAAAGAACGCACAACTTTCGGCGATTTCATTTGCCAACAATGCTGCACGTGGCAATTCAATCATGGAACCAACGGTGTATTCAACCGATGCGCCCGCTTCGGCAAACAATGCTTCGGCTGTGGCATCAATAACTGCCTTGACGATATCGACTTCTTTTTTCGAACCAACCAATGGCACTTCGATTTCTGGGTGAACAGAAACGCCCGCTGCCTGGCATTCCAATGCCGCCGACAGAATTGCACGTGTCTGCATTTCACAGATTTCAGGGTATGTAATTGCCAAACGGCAACCACGATGACCCAACATCGGGTTGGATTCGCGCAATGCCTCGCTGCGTGCCTTGACGAATTCCACAGATTTGCCAATGTGTGCGGCCAATTCGGCGATTTCTGCATCGGTGTGTGGCAAGAATTCATGGAGTGGTGGGTCAATCAAACGGATTGTGACCGGCAGGCCATCCATAATCTTGAACAATTCAACAAAGTCTGCCTTTTGATATGGCAACAATTTCGCCAATGCGGCGCGGCGACCCGCTTCGTCATCAGCCAAAATCATTTCACGCATATCCTGGATACGTGATGGGTCAAAGAACATGTGTTCTGTTCGTGCCAGACCGATACCTTCGGCACCGAAATCACGCGCCTGTTTTGCATCCTTTGGTGTTTCAGCATTTGCCTTGACCGTCAGTGTTTTGATTTCATCAACCCACTGCATCAATGTGCCGAAATTACCCGTCAATTCCACGGATACGGTCGGAACCGCGCCACGGATAATCTGACCCTGGGCACCATCAATAGAAACCCAATCACCTTCGTGAATAACAACGCCGGCGGTTGTGGTCAGTGTTTTTGTTGCATAGTCAATTTTGATGTCCGGTGAACCTGATACGCACGATGTGCCCATACCACGTGCAACCACCGCCGCGTGTGATGTCATACCACCACGTGCCGTGATAACACCCTGGGCCGCGTTCATACCCGCAATATCTTCGGGCGATGTTTCAACGCGAATCAGCATAACCTTTTTCCCTTCGGACGCCCATTTTTCAGCATCTTCGGCATTAAACACGGCCTGGCCAACCGCCGCACCTGGGGACGCCGGCAAACCAATCGCGATTACATCACGTTCGGCCTTTGGGTCCAACATCGGGTGCAACAGGTGATTCAACTGGTCCGCACCAACGCGCAAGATTGCTTCTTCTTTGGTCAGCAAACCTTCGTTCACCATTTCAACCGCCATACGGACCGCCGCGGCCGCCGTGCGCTTACCATTACGGCACTGCAACATCCACAGTTTTCCGTGTTCAATGGTGAATTCCATATCCTGCATATCTTTATAGTGCTGTTCCAGTTTTTCACGAACATCGCACAATTCTTTATAGACCGCCGGCATTGCTTCTTCCAATGACAGACGACCTGAATCATCCTTGCTCATCGGCTGGGGCGTGCGGATACCCGCCACAACGTCTTCACCCTGGGCATTGATTAAATATTCACCATAGTATTTGTTTTCACCGGTTGCCGGATCACGGCTGAAGCATACGCCGGTTGCACTGTCGTCGCCAGAATTACCGAATACCATCGCCTGGACGTTCACAGCGGTGCCCCAATCGCCCGGGATATTGTTCAGTTTGCGGTATGTGATGGCCTTTTTGCTCATCCAGCTGCCGAATACTGCGCCAATACCCAATTTCAACTGTTCCCATGGATCCTGGGGGAAAACTTTGCCAATTTGAACACCAATTTGTTTGAACTGTTCAACCAATTCCTTCAGGTCATCTGCGGTCAATTCGGTATCAACTTTGTAACCCTTGGACTCCTTCATCTCTTCCAATTTGTGTTCAAACAGATTGATATCTGCGCCCAACACAACATCAGAAAACATCATGATAAAACGACGATATGAATCATACGCAAAACGTTCGTTGCCAGAATGACGTGCCAATGCCTTGACCGTGTCATCGTTCAGCCCCAGATTCAAAACCGTATCCATCATACCCGGCATAGAAACACGCGCACCACTGCGCACAGAAACCAGCAATGGGTTATCCATGTCTGCGAATTTTTTGCCCATAATGGATTCAATGTGCGCGATACCCGCATGCACCTGGTCCATCAAATCGGCTGGATATGTTTCGTTGTTGTTATAGTAATATGTGCAGACGTCGGTCGTCACGGTAAAGCCCGCAGGAACCGGCAATCCAACCAAGTTCATTTCGGCCAGGTTTGCGCCCTTGCCGCCCAGCAGATTACGCATATCTGCGCGGCCTTCGGCGGCACCATTGCCGAAAGTATATACCCATTTATTGCTCATGGTTTCTCCTTTTGAATTAAAAAGCCCTGTGATTTTGGGCAAAAAAGCCCACAATTGCAAGAAAAAATCTTTGTAAATTTCGGATTTTTTTGTGGTCACGTTGTCAATTGATTCCTGGGGCAAAAATATCCCGTTTGGGCTAGGCTGATTTGCAAATACAATGAAGCAGAAAAACAACGATTTTAACCCAATTGGCGCGACCGTTTTGGGTATGCATGATGCACTGGTATCACTGACCGGATTGATTGCCGGAATTGCGTTCACAATTCCGCACCGGCGCGATATCGTATTGACCGCAATCATCGCATCAATTACGGCGGCCCTGTCAATGGCGGCGTCAAACTATCTGGCGGCGCGGGCGGGAAATGTTTCCTGTGCATTGCGCGCCGGCGCACTGACGGGCGCGGCGTATATGATAACGTGCATATTTTTGATATTGCCGTTTTGCGTGACGCCAAATCGCGGTCTGGCATTGGGTGCGACGTTTGCAACCGCGATTATTATAATATTTGCATTTAATTTTATCGTAGGAAAAATTCAACGCAAATCATGGCGACGCAACGCAACCGAAATGTTTTTAGTATGCGCCACGGTATCAGGTGCCGCATTTGTTATTGGACGTGCGGCGCAATATTTTCTGGGACTTTAACGACCGGCGTGTTTTGACTGTTTGATAATATTAAATTTATCCGAAATGAC
The DNA here is from genome assembly GCA_934276735.1 of uncultured Alphaproteobacteria bacterium. Lineage (GTDB taxonomy): Bacteria > Pseudomonadota > Alphaproteobacteria > Rs-D84 > Rs-D84 > Enterousia. The sequence continues at coordinate 94,902 of CAKQTG010000001.1, forward strand.
AACGCGAAACTTTCGAAACCGGGCTGGCGTTTCACCCAGCAAATTCATCATCGACACCATCAGGTAATTTATAACCATCGGATGTGACTTTAACGCATACGTCGCCAATGTTTCGAACATAATCATATCATCGGTGCGCATGGCATAGACCATTTTCTTGACCAGGTCTATTTCGGTGCGCGTCAGTGGAATTTCACGCTGCCACATATTGCCACGGTCGATGACCTTGCCATTTCTCAGGTTATCTTCGGATACGTCTTCATAGACCAGACCCTTGGTCAAATTTGCGTAATACAGGCGTTCACGCGCGAAATCAAACGTGTCTTCATTAGACGCCGCAACATAATCCATCAACAGCCACGAATACACCAGGCCATCGTATTCAAACGTCGAACCGATATAGATTTTGTTTAATAAATTGCGCGCCTTTTTCTGGAAATGCATTGTTTCCAGTTCACTGGTATCCGAATGCGACGAACGATTTATCTTGAACGCAAAACGCTGGTCCCCGATATGCATTTCATATACAGTGCCATTCATGCCACTGTCGATATAGCGCAGCTTTACCCGCTGGCCAAACAGATTGGGCGCAGTCAGTCTTTTATTTTTAATACTGGCAAACGCATCATCGTGATTGACGTTTTGATGAAACGCATCGGCCAGTTTATTCATATACTCGACAAACTGGGCCGTGGCCTGGGATATTTTAGACATATCAATGTATTTGAACAACTGGGGCGGCAAGCTGCCCCGGGGACCCGTTGACTGATTTGTGTATCGTTTCATCTGAATTCATCCTGGGCCTTGCGCGAAACCGTTTGCGCATCAAACACCGCACGCGCACGACGATTATAATCAAACAACATTTTCTTGAACGGCTGCAACTGCATCGGCATTTCCATCTGGTAAATATTCATTTTCACAAACATGTACTTTATCACATTTGGGAAACGGGTAACCGCAATCTCGGCCAACTGGCGAAAACGAGGCATATCATTTGTGCGCATCAGATATAAAAACTTTTTAACCATATCCACCTCGATACGGCTGAGTTTTATGTTATTGCGCTCTATCCCAGAAATGTCGATTATACGACCGCCCTTGACATTGCCAAAGTGCAAATCGGAATATTTCAGCCCCTTGGTCATTGCGGCATAAAACACCTTGTCCCGGGCGGCAGCATACGATTTATCGTTATCGCGCCCGTCGGCAACATAATCAGACAATATCCACGAATACGTTTCACCATGATGCTGAAACGTTGCGCCAATATATGGCCGGTTTATCAGATTACGCGCGTGACGATGCATCTCTATGGCGGCCAAATCCGTAATAACGTTTGGCTCGCGGTTTATTTTCAATGCGAAAGTGGCGTCGCCAATCTGCATTTTATATACATTGCCAACCATACCGTGGCCAATGTATTCCAATTTTACATCCTGGCCGAACAGTTTTGGGGTCTGGGGAACAATCGTCGCAAATGTATCATCCGGTTGAACATGATGCACATTTTGCCAAAAATCGCCAGCGGCGACGCGAACAGTTTGCCAAAAATCGCCCGCGGCGGCGCGAACAGCATTATCATCGTTGGTGGCATCATCAACAATCGGTGTTGTCTGTTTTTTCTGGGACGCGATGTTGCGCTGCTTCATTTCTGAAAACCGGTCCAAAAAATCCCCAGACAGCGAATTTATGTATTCGGTAAAACGTGCCGTTTCGGCCGCCATATTGGCCTGGTCAACGTATTTAAACAGTTGTGGTGGCAAACTGCCCCGCGTGCCACGAAAATTATCATCCATTTTTTTCATACTGACATTTTACCATGCACCACGCAAATGGCAAATAAAAAACCGCCACGTGGGCGGTTAAAATTCGGTTTTTATATCTATTCCACTTCGCCAAGGCTATGTGGAACAAGACTGGATTTATTCTGGCGACGACCTACTCTTCCGTGGCTTAAGCCAAAGTACCATCGGCGATACGAGGTTTCCCTGTCTGGTTCGGAATGGAACAGAGGGTGACTCCCGCTCAATAATCACCAGAATAAATCCAGCGAACATCGTAATTCTGTATCAGAATCACTTCAACGTTCTCTTCAAGCATACGCTTGACTTGTTATCAAGTCAAGACAAAAAGATAAAAAGTCAATGGTTCGATTAGTACTGTTAAGCTAAACCCCTCACAGGGCTTACACCGACAGCCTATCAATGTCCTAGTCTAGAACTGAACTCATGGGGATATCTTATCTTGCGACCAGCTTCCCGCTTAGATGCTTTCAGCGGTTATCTGTTCCGAACATAGCTACCCTGCGGTGCCGCTGGCGCGACAACAGGTACACCAGAGGTTCGTTCGACCCGGTCCTCTCGTACTAAGGTCAAGTTCGCTCAAATATCCAACGCCCACAGTAGATAGGGACCTAACTGTCTCACGACGTTATTAACCCAACTCACGTACCGCTTTAAATGGCGAACAGCCATACCCTTGGGACCTGCTCCAGCCCCAGGATGCGATGAGTCGACATCGAGGTGCCAAACACTACCGTCGCTATGGACGCTTGGGTAGCATCAGCCTGTTATCCCTAGAGTAGCTTTTATCCGTGTGCGATGGCCCTTCCATGCGGAGCCACCGGGTCACTATGACCGACTTTCGTCTCTGCTCGGGGTGTCCCCCTTGCAGTCAGGCTTGCTTTTGCCATTGCACTCACCGGCTGATTTCCGACCAGCCTGAGCAAACCTTCGCGCGCCTCCGGTACGATTTGGGAGGCGACCACCCCAGTCAAACTGCCCATCACGCACTGTCCCCCGCCCTGCTTCAAGAACGCGGGTTAGACACTAAAACACATCAGGGTGGTATTTCACCAACCGCTCCAAGCAAGCCGAAACCTGCTCTTCAAAGCGTCCCACCTATCCTACGCAAATGAGTCCTAGTGCCAGTACGAAACTGCAGTAAAGCTTCATAGGGTCTTTCCGTCTAGCTGCGGGTACCCGGCATTTTCACCGAGAATTCAATTTCGCTGAGTCTATGTTGGAGACAGTGTGGAGATCGTTACGCCATTCATGCGGGTCGGAACTTACCCGACAAGGAATTTCGCTACCTTAGGACCGTTAGAGTTACGGCCGCCGTTTACTGGGGCTTCACATCAATGCTTGCACACCTCTGCTTAACCTTCCAGCACTGGGCAGGCGTCAGTCCCTATACGTCATCTTATACGATTTAGCAGAGACCTGGGTTTTAAGTAAACAGTCGCCCCCACCTGGTTTGTGTCACCTGATTAAAGTTGCCTTGAAACAGGTCATCCTTATCCCGAAGTTACGGATGCATTTTGCCTAGTTCCTTCAACATAGTTCTCTCAACCGCCTTAGTCTACTCGACTCGAGCACCTGTGTTGGTTCTGGGTACGATCTATACGCGTGGGCTATTTCCTGGAACCGCTTCACTGCCGCACCAATCCAATAAGGCGCAACAATTTACGCAATTCGTCACTCTCACGCAGGTCACGGAATATTAACCGTGTTCCCATCGACTACGCCTTTCGGCCTCGCCTTAGGGGTCGACTCACCCTACCCTGATTAACATTGGATAGGAACCCTTGCTCTTACGGCGTCAAGGTTTCTCACCTTGATTAGCTGCTACTCATGCCAACATTCGCGCTTCTGATACCTCCACCGTGGCTCGCGCCTTCGGCTTCACAGGCTTACAGAATGCTCCGCTACCGCGCCACTTACGTGACACCCGCAACTTCGGTAAATGATTTTAGCCCCGTTACATTTTCGTTGCCGAAACTCTAATAGACCAGTGAGCTATTACGCTTTCTTTAAACGATGGCTGCTTCCAAGCCAACATCCTGGTTGTTTTGGAATCTCGACTCACTTTCCCACTTAATCATTATTTTGGGACCTTAGTTGGCGGTCTGGGCTGTTGCCCTCTCGTCCACCGACCTTAGCACCGATGGACTGTTTCCCAGGCTATAATTTGTTGGTATTCAGAGTTTGATATGGGTTGGTAAGATTTTACTCCCCCTAGCCATTTCAGTGCTTTACCCCCAACAACGAACACCTGAGACACTACCTCTATAGTTTTCGCGGAGAACCAGCTATAACGGGGTTCGATTGGCTTTTCACCCCTAGACACAAGTCATCGCCCAATGTTGCCATATTGGTGCGTTCGGCCCTCCAGCGACTGTTACGCCGCCTTCAGCCTGCTCATACCTAGATCACCCCGCTTCGGGTCTATTACTGCATACTCAATTCGCCCTATTCAGACTCGGTTTCCCTTCGCTTACACCTAGCGGCTTAGGCTTGCATGCAATAATAACTCGTTGGCTCATTATACAAAAGGTACGCCATCACCGGAAAACCGGCTCTGACAGCTTGTAAGTATTCAGTTTCAGTGTCTATTTCACTCCCCCTTCGGGGTTCTTTTCACCTTTCCCTCACGGTACTTGTTCACTATCGGTCAATCAGGAGTATTTAGCCTTGGGGGAAGGTCCCCCCATATTCAAACCGAATTTCACGTGTACGGCTCTACTCTTGGACCAAGAAACTAGATTTCGCATACAGGGCTATCACCTATTATCGCTGTGTTTTCCACCACATTTTGCTATCTAAAATCTCGGCCACTGGGCTGGTCCCCGTTCGCTCGCCACTACTAAGGGAATCGCTGTTGCTTTCTTTTCCTGCGGGTACTGAGATGTTTCACTTCTCCGCGTTTGCCTCTTTGACCTATGTATTCAGTCAAAGATAATCCATAAAGGATTGGGTTTCCCCATTCGGACATTCCGGGGTCAAAGCATATTGACGGCTCGCCCGGACTTATCGCAGTCTTTCACGTCCTTCATCGCCTCTGATTGCCAAGGCATCCACTAAACACCCTTTGTTACTTTTTATCTTATGCTTGAAGAGAAAGTCTTCATGCACAGTAAAATAACTTAATGAGTTTTTTAAGCATTTAAGTTGATTCTTGTTCTCTAATTGAATTATCACTTTCGTGATTACTCTAATAGAAAGATTTTTGAGATTATTACGATGTTCAACAAATCAAGAAATTCATATTTCTATAAACTTTATGATTTGCGACATAAAAACCGATTCACAATGTATTGCTATAAAAGCAGATTCCGACGATATTCATCATGGAACATCTGGAATCAAAAATGACTGAATCATTTCTGATTCCAACCTCATCAAATTTAAGTGGTGGGTCAGGAAGAACTCGAATCTTCGACCTCCGCTGTATCAGAGCGGCATTCTAACCAACTGAACTACTGACCCAGCAAAAAGTATCCCACATCAAAAAGAGATATTCAGACAGTCGCGTTTGGATTTGACCGTTTTCGTGTAAACGGCATTCTCTATAAAGGAGGTGATCCAGCCGCACCTTCCGGTACTGCTACCTTGTTATGACTTAACCCCAATCACCAACCCCACCGTAGGCGGCGTTCTCTTGCGTTAAACTACCGACTTCGGGTGAAATCGACTCTCATGGTTTGACAGGCGGTGTGTACAAGACCCGGGAACGTATTCACCGCTGCATTCTGATCAGCGATTACTAGCGATTCCAACTTCATGTCCTCGAGTTGCAGAGGGCAATCTGAACTGGGGCGTCTTTTAAGGATTGGCTTTGCCTTGCGACATTGCGACCCATTGTTGGCGCCATTGTAGTACGTTTGTAGCCCGACCCGTAAGAACCATGATGACTTGACGTCATCCACACCTTCCTCTCGCTTGACGCGAGCGGTCCCCTAAGAGTTCCCGGCATTACCCGCTGGCAACATAGGGCGTGGGTTGCGCTCGTTGCAGGACTTAACCTAACATCTCACGACACGAGCTGACGACAGCCATGCAGCATCTGTCTCCGCACCTACCGAATAGAAGACAACCATCTCTGGAAGTCGCGTGCGGGATGTCAAGGGTCGGTAAGGTTTCTCGCGTAGCATCGAATTAAACAACATACTCCACCGCTTGTGCGGGTCCCCGTCAATTCCTTTAAGTTTTAATCTTGCGATCGTACTCCCCAGGCGGTGTGCTTAACGCGTTAGCTACGTCACTGATACCCCGAAGGGAACCAACAACAAGCACACATCGTTTAGGGCGTGGACTACCAGAGTATCTAATTCTGTTTGCTACCCACGCTTTCGTCCCTCAGTGTCAGCAATGATCCAGAAGACTGCCTTCGCCATTGGTGTTCTATCTGATATCTACGGATTTCACCCCTACACCAGATGTTCCATCTTCCTCTATCACGCTCCAGCTTGCCAGTATCAAAGGCAGTTCCAGGGTTGGGCCCTGGGATTTCACCCCTGACTTAACAAACCACCTACGGACGCTTTACGCCCAGTAAATCCGAACAACGCTTGCACCCTTCGTATTACCGCGGCTGCTGGCACGAAGTTAGCCGGTGCTTTTTCTATCGCTACTGTCATCATCTTCACGATTAAAAGAACTTTACAACCCGAAGGCCTTCTTCATTCACGCGGCATGGCTGGGTCAGAGTTTCCTCCATTGCCCAATATTCTTAGCTGCTGCCTCCCGTAGGAGTCTGGACCGTGTCTCAGTTCCAGCGTGGCTGATCGTCCTCTCAGACCAGCTATGGATCATCGCCTTGGTAGGCCATTACCCCACCAACAAGCTAATCCAACGCGGGCACATCCATCACCGATAAATCTTTCCCGTTTCCGGCGTATGCGGTATTAGCGTTCGTTTCCAAACGTTATTCCCCAGTGATGGGCAGCTTCCCACGCGTTACTCACTCGTGCGCCACTAGATCCACAGGGCAAGCCCTGCTTCACCCGTTCGACTTGCATGCCTAAGACCTGCCGCCAGCGTTCGTTCTGAGCCAGGATCAAACTCTCAAGTTCTAAAAAACTTGGGTTTAAGCCCTGTGCATAAAACAACACTGACATAATATCAGTTCGTCTTTACATATATATAATTCGCAAGACAAGTTTTTTAACGAGGTTTAATATGTAAACCTACTACCTGTCTAGGATATGCACATTGACTTAGTCAAAGTTTGGATATTTCCAAATTCAACTGTCTGCATATCTCTTCTTGAACAGACTTTTGATTTGCATCAAAAATCTTTTGATGAGCTGCTTTTATTCACAATGTTTGCGAGTTTATCAGGAACCCTATTCATTCGGTTGTTCCGATAACCGCAGAATTTCAGGGGTTGAGAGTCTTTTTTGTTTTGTTCCCAACTTGAAAGCCCGCATAGTATGTGCCCTATTCCGAAAAAAGTCAAGCGATTTTTAGAAAATAATTTTACGAAAATTTATTTATCGCCCACAAAAAATCGTCAACGTCCTGAAAATTCGGCATTTTTTAATTGAAATTTTTTTTAGTTTTTTTTGATTTTTTTATCAAACCGTCCACGCCACGATTCGGTTTTTCGGCAAAATCTGATTCGGTGTTGTAAAAAAAACGCCCAAAAAGCGGGCGTTTTATATTTTATTTAACGAATCGCGTCATCAGAATCGGTACATAAAGCCCATTTTGACCATCGGATAAAACTTGTTATCGTTCAATTCGTGCTGGGCATCGGCCAACGCTTCGCGCGTGACGGCGTCAACCTGGGCCTGTAATGCGCTGTCGCCGGCAACCGTATCCCAGCCTGTGCCGTTCCAATGTTCCAGTCCTTCAAACGGGACATCTAAATCCAACTGAGCAGCCTTGTTAGTAAATACGACACCTGCGTCCATATAAATCTTGAAGCCAGCAAACAGACCTAAATCAAAACCTGTCCCAATATATGGCCCCGAATATTTCCAGTCTGCGTGAGCCGTCCCCTGGACAGAATTGCCAGTATAACGATACATTTCGTCCATCAATTTGAATTCATACGATTCGTTTGGCATACCGTCAATATGGCCTGCCAAATTCGCATCTATATCTGTCTTTCCCAGATAATAACCACCGGTCAGACGCAAGCCGCCCAAGAACCATGTATCACCAAATGGGTAAAAGTCCACCAATGCGGCTGCGTGATATGACTTTATTTCACCATCTTTTATCGTCAAATTGTCACCGATGTCAATTCCATCGTCGCCCATAAACGAATCGATTCCAGAATCTATTGCTGATTTTATTGGACGTGTACTAGCAAAATCCAGACGAACACCAAAACGCTTGGCCCAGAAAGAATCAAAGTCTTTGTTTACATAGCCAACAAAACCGTTTAATCCACTGGTTGCAGACACCCCCATTCCAATCTGGACGCCATGGGGAAATTTTGTCTTTGTATTTGTTGCAGGCGCGTCATCTGCAAATGCGCACGGCGACACCGCCATCATCGCAACCGCACCGAACATACTGATTGTGTATTTTTTCATTTTTTCTCCTGGGGTTATATATTGACTACATTCCTAATACTAGCGGAACAACAACGCGACAACAAGTAAAAAACGTTTTTCCGCAAAAACCTGTTCAAACATGTGCATTTTTGTGATATTATTCAAAGTATGAATACCAAGATTGCAATTTTATCGTCCCTGGTATGTTTATTCGGGACAAATGTGGCGCGTGCGTCAGACTGCATCGGCACAGGCTGTGATATTGAACCAATGGGCGCGCGCCAGGTTACTGTATCTGAACCGCGCCAGTTGGGAATAATCCAGGCGCCAATCGCTGAATACAGTCAGCCTGTGGAATACTTCTATGCCGACCAAATTCCTATGCGCCAGGTCAAGATGTTATCTGTGAAACCGGTTGCGCCGGATAATCGCGCACCGTTATGGGACGGAACACACGAAAAATACCAATCACGCGGATATGATAAAACCGTGGATTGGCGTGATGGCGTGCCAATCTGGGACGATTCCATTGTTTCATACCGGGACAAGGATTTTTCAGACTGGTTCTTGGACCCATTGCCCGAGGTTTATGAACAAGATATCCAGGCCACGCCCGATATTGCTGTCCAGATGTATAATCAGAATATGAACGACGCGGCGGCGACGCGCGCACGTATAGAAGAATTATTGACGCCACAAAGGCCCGAAGAAAACCTGTGGACAGACAATGTTGTTGCACCACGCGCCACATACACTGCCCAGGATATGACCGAAACGGTCCAGGTTGTATTTGGTCGCACCGACGGTTGCCCGTTTGATACTGATGCCGAATGCGATATTTGGCGCCGCAAACCCATCATGCGCGAGGCGGTTGCCCCACGCAGCAACAAAATTCAAGACGTCCGTATGGCAGAATTTGTCGATGCGGCGCGTTGCGACGCAAATATTGACGCATCAAATCCGGCGGCGGCACCGTTGCTGGCCCGGTATAAAATGTTGCTGAATTCGGCGCGTGCGTGTTGCACTGATGGTATGGCGTATTCATTGCGTCGTGCAGGGGCGTCTGATGGTCTGGTCTATAAGTTTATGGCGGATGATGCAAACTTTTATGGTTTTGGCACGCGTTGCCTGATGATGACGGACCAAGAATTGGATACTAAATATCCAAATACATCGACCGCGGCGGTTGCGGCCGACGTCCGTAATGGTTGTCTGTGCCGTGGACGCCAGTGGTTTAATGCAATGCTGGCACCATTTAATGACGCATACGCGGCCGTCCCAGAATTCAAAGACGCCAAGTTTAATTATACATACACCGATGGCCTGGGGCGCGAGATTACGGTATCAGTAAACAACGACGTTCAAAATGTAATGTATCAATTGGCTCAATGTCCATAAAAACCGCCCTGGGCGGTTTTTTATTAGAGAGCAATGCGCAGAGAGCAATGGAAAAGTGAGTAAGTGACAGAGTGATAAAGTGATATGATAATAAAATTGGGTGCGCCGATGGCGCACTTGTTTTTTGTCGTCGCGGACTAAGTTCCCCTCTGGCAAGAGGGGTGTCCGCGTAGCGGACGGGGTGTCGGTTGTTTCCAGAGAGCAGAGAGCAATGTTTGTGCTCGCATTTGCTCGCGACATTTATATGACTTGGATTCTGGGGTCAAGCCCCAGAATGACAAAGGCTGAATATAGTTTTATCTTTTATGAATATTGTTTAAATTTGTGTTGTGGACTTTCTCGTATGCGTCATCCTGGGGCTTGTCCCCAGGATCCAGGTCTGTGATGTTGCGAGCGGATGCGAGCACCTTGTTACATCAGTTTATACAGGTCGTCATATAAATCGCGCCACGTTGGATTGTGGCGTTCTATCAAATCCTTTTTCCAAGCACGCAACCAACCTTTCAGACGCTTTTCATGCCGAATTGCCTGGCGCACATCGGTAAAACGTTCAAAATATACCAACTTGCATACTTCGTATTTACTGGTAAAGCCAGGCGTCAGATGATTTTTATGCTCGTATATTCGGCGTGGTAAATTACCCGTAACCCCAACATACAGCGTCCCATTGCGGTCGCTGGCCAGAATATAAACGTAATAAAACCTTTGCATGCCATACATTGATTTAAGGAATTTGCTGCACAAATAATTTTATATTACCTGGATTCTGGGGTCAAGCCCCAGAATGACAAAGGCGGTAGTATGGGTTTTATTTTATGAACACAGTGCAAATTTATGTCGCGGAATTTATCACAGATGTCATCCTGGGGCTTGACCCCAGAATCCAGGTAATAAAAAGTGCGCCATCGGCGCACCAAATTTTATCACTTTATCACTCTGTCACTCTCTCACTTTTCATCGCTCTCTAATAAAAAACGCCCCGAGGGGCGTTTTTTATTCAATGCTGGTGGTGATGATGTCACCGTATTCACCGGCCTCGTCCCCACCGACATAGCAGGAAACATGACGACCGACGTTATTCATCCATTCGTCGTATGCGGCCTTTTGTGCGGCATCCAGGCTGGATTTCTGGATATCGCCGACCATTTTATTGATCAAGATACCACCAGCAACGCTGCCCACAACAGTCCCGATTGACGTCCCCAGCAGTGTGTTGCTGTTTTTCTTATCGTCGTCCTTCTTGCTACTAGCATCTCTCTTGCTATTGCATGCGATAGACAAGTCGCGCATAGCAGTACTTAAGTCAGCAGAAGCAGCAGTAGTAGCTGTGCCATCGGCGGCTTTCTGCAATATCGCAACTTTATTAGATGCGGCATCCGTGTTTATCTCCAAGCGAGAGGCATAAACTATCGCATCGTTTGCCGCGGCAATTTGTGCATCTTTACTGAGTCCCGATGCCATAGCAGTCTTAGCTCTATCTTCACAGTTCTCAATGATAGTTTCATTATTTATCTTTTTGTTACTGTTCAGGCCGGTCAGGCTGCCCAGGGCTTTGCCACTCTGGATACTGTTACCCAGCGCACCGCCGCCGAGACCGAATCCGATTGTGCCCAGTGCGGTCAACCAATTACGCGTTCTGGCCTGGGACGCGGCCTTGTTTGCGGTTGCTTCATCAGCAACGGCATCCGCCAGTTTTTCCAAGGCGTCGCTGGGTATCCAGCTGCCACAGGTGAAACTGTCACCGACGGCAAAGTATGCAACCGACCAATCTGTGCCCTTTCTGATGGTATCCTGGATACGTTTATCATCAGATTGCAATGTCACACGCACACGGCAGAACGAACCATACAAATCATTGCTGGCGGCGAACTGGCTGGTCTTTAAGCCGTTGACCGAATAATTCTTGGGCACCTTGTTTGATTTCAGCTTTGCCCACATATACGTGCTGCCGGTGTCACGGTTGCCCAAGATACCGCCAGAATTGCTGGACATGCACATATTCTGTTCCTTGGTCAACTTGGCGTTATATTTCGCCTGGGCTTCTTTTTCAATGTCATAGATTAAATCTTTGAACAATGATGTTGCCGCCTGGGATTGCAGATATGTCGTATATGAAATCATAACCGGTGTATCAAACACGTTACCGTTATCGTCAACGGTGTTGCATGTGCCCTGGTCGCCATTTTTGGCACTGCACAATGCGTTACCGTTTTCGTCATATGCTTGGACCGTTTCGGTATCCGCGGTTACCGCGGTTGCACCGCCAGCGTCAATCCAGCCACTGCGCACGCTGGTGGCATTGCCCCATGCGCCGGTGTTTGATTTGCCCGCGATTTTCAGTTTGTTTTGTTCAATCGCCAAGTGCTGTTCGCATACAGATGCGTTTTTAACCGTATCCAAACACAGACCCAACACGATTGTGTAATCCAGAACACCACCAACCTTGTTCATTGATTTATCAAATGAACTGTCGCCTGTGCTGGTCAGGTTGGAATAAATATCCGTTCTGTTGCGATAGCAATTTACGTAATCGGTGCCGCACATAGATTTTACGCAGCTGGTTGCGACAGCCTGGCACTGTTTCTTCATCTGGGCGATGGCGGCATCGCTGTAAGAATTCGCCAATGACGCGTTCAATGTTGCGATAACGCCGATTGGGTCGGCGGCACCAGCCTCGTATTCAGGGAACAATGTGTCAAACGCATCGTTGTTTATATATGAATAGGTATATGACCCGGTTGTATTCGGATTCATTGCCGAATATTTACAATACAAATCAGTATTCACAACCGCTGCGCATCCAGTCTTGATTTCCTGATAGCTGACCGCGTTGTTGATTGATTTGTCAGTTGCACCAAATACCTGGGAATAACATGCTGCGCCATTACCACCACCGCAAACACGCATTGCGCATGTTTTGATTGTGTCGGTGCATTTTGCCTTGGCCTTGGTATCAAATTTATTGACCAGGTCGGCAATCTTGGCCTTCATCGCGCTGTTCATTCGGGACGAATATGCCTCGTCATAGACTTCTTCTTGGTTGTCTTCGTCCTTTAACTGGGACGCGGTTGGCATTGCGCCATTGCCCAAGAACGTTGCATAGCAATATTTGTTGGAACCGATGGTATCCATACAAGAATTCTTGATATACGCCGCAATTGCAGATGTGCTGACGCTGTCTGAAACGGTGATTGCCGCGCCCGCGGTTGTGTCGGCGTTACCAGCGTTGATGTCGGTTACCAACTGGGCCGTTTGGGTTGACGCGTTTTCATAGCATTTATATGGGTTTTCTGCACATGCGTTCAAGATACATTGGTCAACAACCTTGTAACAAGTGGAAACGGCGTTGATTGCGGCCAAGGACGCCCCTTCGGAAATCATTTCGCCAATACGGCTGGTCGCGCTGGGCGATACAGATGTGTTTGTTGAACCAAATAATTCAATCTTGCCATCTGATTGGCAACGCGCCAATGTGGAATCGCAATACACCATTTGCTTTCTGAATTCGGCGTTCGTTGTGCACAATTCAAAATCCGCACCGCAAACGTTATCTTTCTTTAAGCATGATGTGTAACGTTTTACACAAGTCGATGTGTCATATTTATTAGAGATTGCCGCACCGATAATCAACTGGCCCAAGACACTGCCATCGGTGGGGTATGTGTAATCTGTAACCTCGCCATACGTATTCTTGGTTGCGACGTTGGACAATGCGGTCGTGCTGGACGTTCCGAACAAACTGTTTATCCCAGATGTGCTGCACTGGGCCAATGTGGACAGACATTGTGGCATTTTGCCGTGGAACAAAACGCGTGTTGTGCACTCTTCGAAATTAGAACCACATGCGTCCGCCCCTTTCAGGCACGCGGTGTATGCGTCAATGCATTCGGCATTTGCCAACAAATTGGATGTTGTCGTCGTCGTTGTGCCAGAAATCACACCCGCCGATGTCGTCATCGTCGGCATGCGACGCATCGCATTGCCAATCACACTGGGGCGTGCGGTAACCGCGAAAGCCGCAGATGTGCATGCCAAAACGGCAACAAAACTGATAGATTTATTCAGAAAACTCATCCTGTCCACTCCATTATTTATGATTTATTATATCACAAAATATATGTTTGATAAAGAAAAAATCTGTGAAATCATGGGCAAAATAAATGGGGTCGCATGACCCCAAAAATTATCCAATTTCGTCCAAAATACACCGCAATTCGTCCATATCATCGGGCAAATGCGATTTGAAATGCATACGCGCGCCCGTCACCGGGTGCGTAAATTCCAGGTATTCGGCGTGTAACATTTGACCATTATGGGCCTTTAAGAAATCCAGCAATTCGCCGTCACGAACCGACGCCAGGCGATTTGTCCCGCGACCATAGACCGGGTCACACAAAACCGGGAACCCATGCGCCGACAGGTGGACACGTATCTGGTGCGTGCGCCCCGTCAGCAAATTGCAACGCAACGCCGCACAGCCTGCACGTGGCCAAACCGACATAACCGTCACCTGGGTATGGGCCGGTTTTCCCCCAGATTTCACCATGGTCATTTTCTGGCGATTACGGGACGAACGGGCAATATTTCCCGTTATGTCTGCGCCGTCCCAATTCGGCACGCCCCACACAAACGCAACATAGCGACGAATTAAATCGTGACTGGAAAATATTTTTACCAACCCACGAAATGCCGCATCAGATTTTGCAAAGACCATAACGCCACTGGTATCCTTGTCCAGGCGGTGCACAACACCAGGGCGCGTTTCGCCACCCAATGCCGACAAATTACAATGCCCCAGCACGTTCTGGACCAGTGTTCCCGTTTTATTCCCCGCCGACGGATACATAACAACGCCGCGCGGTTTATTGATGACGATGATATCATCATCTTCGTATAAAATATCCAAATCAAAATCAGACGATATGTTTTCGGCGGCGACATCTGTCTTGGGTGCAGGAATTTCAACTGTGATTTTGTCCCCAGAACGCAGACGTGTTGCCATGCGCGCAGACGTCCCATTCAAGGTTATTGGGAAACGCTGAATCTCGCTGCGAGAAAAGTCGGACATGTTATCCGCCAGAAATTTGTCCAGGCGCACGCCAGCGGCAGCATCATCTGTGATAAATTCGCGAATTTCGTTCATAAAAATACCTATTTATATTCTGGCCAATCGGGTCCAACGGTGCAACGCGACAAATCAATTGTCAGTTCACGCGTGCGACCGGCTACCGGACACGTCAATATTCCTGTGGTCGTTGCCTGGTCTGCGTCACGAGTGGCATTGCGATACGCAAAATGAATTTCGGTCGGTGCGGCAACACATGCGATTTGTAATGCGCCATCATTTTTACCGTTTGGCCCCAACCACACGCGAACACCATATGCCAGGCCATAACACGGAAATGCGTCCAAGTAATATAAAATCAATCCCTGACGACCAATCAATCTTGAATCAGGACGAAATGTCGCTGTGTATTGATTCAGGTTCAAACCTGTTACCGCCTGCCAATCTGTGCTGGTTGAAAAAATACTGACTCGTTTAACAACAGGTGTTTCGTCATCGGCAATGCACTGCGCCGACAAAAACATCGCAAATATTGCTGATATTATTTTTTTCATTTCGCAGCCCCCCCTGTGGCCAAACGCACCGACACGCGTCGCACACCCATTGGTGATATTGACATTGTATACGAAAATTGACTGTGTCCGCCCGCATCTAACAGCGTTGCCGTCGGCATAAATTTCTGTTGCGCGATAACATTGTCGTGTGCGTCATATGCGGCAACAATCAAATCTGGGACGCCATAAATTTCATCAGACACATTTTCAACAACACCGTCGACCGCCAAACGCGCATTACCAGCATCATCGGTAACAGTCCGCACCGCGGTCGCACGCGCAACCAACGGCCCCGTTGACGCCGCATCAATCTGGTGACGTGCGACAACGGCAATAGTGAACACAATCGCCGACAAAAGTGCACACAACGACGCCAACAACACCATCAGTGGTCCGCGTCGATTTGTCCGTGGTGGCACCCACGTGTGGCCACAGACCGCGCACTTTACCGGCACGGCCGCGGGAAATTGCCCGGAATATTCTGTCTTGCAAAATTCGCATTTTATTTTCATGATTTTTTTATACCACAAATTATTACAAATTCAACTGGCTATATTTCGCAGTGACGCGTGCCTGGATTTCATGCAACGCGTTCAGGTAATCCGAAACCGTTGCATTTTTGTTTGTCGCGATTGGCGCAAACAGTTGATATGAAACCGTGCTGCCCCGCGTATCACGCGCGGCATAGCCCGCCATATCGTTCAGATTTTTCAATATTGCGTCCATAAAGTGCGCCGTGCCACCACTTGCGTTCCAATAGTAATCTGAATTTACCGAATCCTGGATACGTTTGCTGACCACCAGGCGTGGCGTGATTGAACCGGCAAATCCGACCGTTACATATATTGCGTTGATGTGGCCGCCCGTCATATCAACAGAATCATTTACATGCAAGACGGCGGCTTTTCTGCTGCCACCGATAGACAGACCTGACAACGTCAAATTCGTCACCCACAGGTCATTTACCGTAAACAAAGAAAACTTGCCAACATCAGATAATTTCAGCCCACCCGACACTTGCATTGACCGTGCATCAGATGACATCGTGCCCATGACCGTTGCATTTTTGACATCGAACACCCCGTCAATTGTTGGTCGCGTTTGAAATACCAGATTAGTTGTAACCGCACGCCCGATTGTCAGCCCCGAATTCATTGTCGCATTTGTGGCATCAAAGAACGTCGTGTTTTTGACATCGTGCCCCCCCAGGTTTAATCCCGCCTGCATCGTTGCATCCCGCGCATCATTTGATGGCACGCGCCACAAATATAGTGCATTATCGCGGTTAACTGGGGTCGTGGCAACAATACCACTTGATGCAGTAATCCCCAAATCAATATTATCCGTACGGAACGAATTAAATGCGCCATATGTGCGTGCGTTATCAACAAATCCAATTTTGCCCGCGCCAGTTGACACGATTTCCCGCGTGCGCATTGGTGTCATATCGGCGTCTGACATAACAATAACACCCTGTAACGTTGACTTACCACCACGTTGCGCGGTCTTTAAAATGCGCAATTGATATTGACGTTTTGTATCGGCCAGATTTGTATTCAAACCAAAATCGTATAAATCAGACAATTCGACGCGCGTGATATTCTTGCCCACAGGACGTAATAAATCCTCACGTTTGGCGACGATGTAACGTTCCAGTGCCGTTTGTATACTTTCCATTTCGTGCGCAATAACGATATTTTCTGCGCGTGCCGTCGCACGTGCCTGATATCGAAACAAAAACGGTATAATCATCGCAGCCAGCGCAACCGTCAGTAATAATTCCATCAGCATGCCGCCACGCTGGGTATCAATCAAAAAAATACGTTTTGATTTAATCATGGTTGCACATCCTTTGCTGCAGTTGATTTCCACCCAGATTGCATCAATGCATCAAACGCGCCACGCACTGGTGCGGCAGGAATTGTCGCGCGTTCAAATGTCAATGAACTGAATTGGGGCGGAACAGCCGATGGGAATGTCCAATTTCCGATTTTCAGTGGTGCATTTGTTGACATCAACAATTCGCCTGACACAGTTAAACCAAAATTTTCAAAAAATGTCATTTCCGTAGCGGCCACATACGGAGTTCGCACCGTGTTTGCAGAAATCCCAGCAAATCCGCTGACTGTGAGGGCAGAATCTGATTTCAGAACAAAATTCCTCGCAACGTTGACCGACCCTGTGATAGATGCGCGATCAGTTACAATACGCCCACGCGTTGTATATGACGTGCCATTCATATTGTCGGCTGTGATATTACGAAATCCGGTAACGTCGCCCGTGACACGCATTGCACCAATATTTACATCAGCCGCGTCCATATTCGAGCCCATTGGAAAATATATTGTATTAGCAGATATTTCATGAGCATCGGCAAATATTGCCGCCACATTTTTTATCCGCGCAGACTTTGCAATCGCCGCCCCAATGTTAAACAGCCCATTTGTGCCCATATTCAAATCACGTTGCATAACATTTAGACCTTCGTCATCTGATGATGTCCTGTGCAAATATTTTGATGTATCAATTCCAGCGACATCACGCGTCACCCGATAAATCAATTGCCCAGAGCGAAAATCCGGTGCAGAAACCGCCCACGACGCACCATACGCCACCCCATCATCAGACACAACAGCCGCATCCATGCCAATGTGGCGCGCGATACGCGTTGTGCGCAACATATCTAAATCTGTATCAAATGCCAAATAAACATCTGTAACCGTTGCGCCATTTACAGCATATTTATCAATAAATCCTGTCGCTGCTGATTCTGATATTTCTGCCAGTTCATCATCGGCCAGTTTGATTTGCGCAACATCTGGCCATTTGTCTTGGTTCGTGCGAACATAATTCAGCACGTTCCCACGCAACGCAATGATATCACGTGCCGTGGCCATATCACGAACATTGTCGGTAGCGTCGTTGATTTGTGTATACAGAAACGGCGTCACAATCGCAACAATCGCCATGGCCAATATAACCTCGGTCATGCTGGTGCCACGTGCGCTGTCGGAAAAAATCCTAGTTCCGTTCACAATTACCCCCACCGTTTAACAAACATTGTTTTATATCAATACGCTGTTCCAGACGCTGCCAAAAATAATACTGGCATATTATATACTGGGCCAACGACTTCTGGTTATAAACGCCATCTAATCGGTCAATAATATTCTTGCACGCGACCATATCGCCATCATCAGCATCGGGATTGCTGATAATGTCAACAGCACTGTTATCAATTCCCGCAATTAAAACATCTGGTAATATTGATGTCCCGGCCGGTCGAATATCAAGCACAACATCACCCGTTTCGCCATTTGATAACGCGTCAGACGTCTGGTCCCGCATTGTTATATTTGACGCCGAAATGGTTGCAACGCTGATGCCACTGTTTGCAGAATATTCCAATGAATCAGAATTGATATAAACGTCCTGGCCGCGGGACGCATTCAAGAACGAGTTTATTTCTAAACGTTCCACCGAAAAATTTATCTTGCTGGTAACAACATTGCCGCGAACGTTCCAATTTGCCGGCCCAGTAAATCCCGTGCGCCCTGCCGTCATTGCAAAATCATATACTGCCCCAGACGTTGCTGTAAAATTCCCCGCATCACCAAATGCCGAAATTGTTTTTGCATCCAATGACGCCAGATTTAATTCGCCCTTGGTTACCGACAGGGCGGACGCGCCATCACTGCTCTGGAATATTGCGCGGTCGGCCGTAATTTCTTTGATTGTATTTTTTACCTTGCGCCCACTTTCCACGCCGAACAGGCTCAGCGATGTAAATTCACCCGTTTCAAATTCACCAGTTTGCATATGCACATCAGACGCATTATTCAAATTATGCCCCCCCATATCCAAGTCTGATAAAAATGCGCCCGAATCCAAATCTGTATCATTACGGCGCACAACATCGGAATACGCATCGTCCAGCGCAATTCCAACCAGCAAAGCGCCATCAGCACTGCCTGCATAAAAACCAATTCGACGAACCATTTCTGCCATTTGAACATCGGACAAATCGCCACCTGTCATACGCAGATACGCCGATACAGATTCTGTATCACGATTTATAACCAAGGCAATATCCTGGCCTAACGCGGTGCGCGGAACAAACCCCAGCGGCAAACCATATGATTCCAACACGTCGGCAAATTTATCACCCGATATAACTGTTTCGTTATACGGTAATTGCGTTGCATTTTCACGTATATAAATCCGGGCAGCCGTTGCAGCAGTATCAATTTGTCGCGTTGCAGAATACATCTGGGTTGACATGTCGCGCGCCGCCATACGACGCACAAAAAACGGCATAAACGCGAACACACACGTCAACGCCAACAATGCCTGTAACAGAAAATTTCCACTTTGATTTCGTGGCACGATTTTCATGCCCCCTCCTACACATCGTCAGGATAGCAATTGAAAAAAAATATTGCAATCAGTTTTAAGATGCTTTAATATCAAAACGTTTGAGAAGTGGCAACAGTCACATGCGCACTGTTGTCTGAATTTATTTCCTAAAACACAAGTAATAGAAATGCAAAACAAAAAAAACCAGTCATCTGTTGGAATGATGATTCAACGTTGCCACAAGTGGCGTCAAAAAAGAAAACAATACCTGGACCAGGCACGCCAGACATCTGACGAAATTGAACGCGAACGTTTGTTACAAGCCGCCGAACATTATGGCCGTATTGTTGCCGCCGAACAGGGCAAGATTGATTCTACCCGCACACCGGCCGAAAAAGCCGCCGCGATTGACCCTGTGTCTGATGACGCCGCGTCCACCGATGACGAAGATATGGCATTGCCTGATTTTATCCAACAAATTTAGTGTTTTATTGTTGAAATTTACCCCTGTTTTGCTATCCTGCAAACAAAAGGAAGTTTGGCATGGACAGCAATTACACAGTATTGGCGCGTAAATACCGCAGCCAGGATTTTCAATCACTAATTGGCCAGGACGTATTAGTAAAAACATTGACGACGGCAATAAACACCGGACGTATCGCGCACGCGTATGTTTTTACTGGGATTCGCGGAACCGGAAAAACCAGCACCGCCCGCATTTTGGCCAAGGCACTGAATTGCCTGTCGTCCGACGGCCCGACTGCTACACCGTGCGGCGTGTGTGAAAACTGTCGCGCGATTGCCGCTGGCCAACACATTGACGTTATGGAAATCGACGCCGCGTCGCATACCGGTGTTGATAACATACGTGACATTTTGGACGCCGCGCAGTATCGTCCAACCAATGGCCGATACAAGGTTTATATTATCGACGAAGTCCACATGTTATCACCTGCGGCGTTTAACGCATTGCTGAAAACACTGGAAGAACCACCTGCACACGTAATATTTATTTTAGCAACAACTGAAATCAGAAAGATTCCGGTCACCATTTTATCCCGCTGCCAACGTTTTGACCTGGTTCGCGTGCCAGTTGAAACACTGAAAAAACATTTTGCATGGATTGCGTCCCAGGAAAAGATTGAATTATCTGATGCGGCAAATGAATTACTGGCACGCGCGGCCGATGGTTCGGTGCGTGATGGCCTGTCCCTGATGGACCAGGCAATTGCCCAAACCGGCGGTCACGTGGACGAGGCGGCGGTCCTGGCCATGTTAAAACGCACAGATCGCGGCGCGGTTGTTGATTTTATGAACACATTGCTGTCGGGTGATACGGCGGCGGCCCTGGACAAGGTTGACCAGATTTACACTAACGGTGCCGATTTATCAATGTTATTGACCGATATGATGGAATGGACACATTGGGCAACACGTATGCACCCCGCCCTGCACGCGGGTGATGTTGTGACATCGCCATACACCGCGGACCAGCGCGAACAAATCCGCGAAATAAACAATCGGATTTCATTGAATACTCTGTCCCGCATATGGCAGGTTATGGTGGCAGCCGTCCCAGAAATGCAGGCCGCCGGCAATCCCAAGCAATGCTTTGACATGTTGGTTGTGCGTTTAATGCACATTGCCGATATGCCGCAAATATCCGAATTATTAAAACGGCAATCGACCGCCACGCCGGCGGCGGCCGCACCAAAACCCGCAACAAAACAAAAGCCAAAATTTATCACAATCACATCGCCTGATGAATTGGCCACCGCATTACAACAGGCCAAGGAAATATTGCTGTATTCTTATTACAACAGTAATATTGAAATCGTTGATTTTTCGGACGGCAATATAAAATATTTTGACCGCGGCAGTGATACCGGTTTTGCTGGTCGCCTGGCCGTGTGGTTACAGGATAAAACCGGTCACACATGGACATTGTCGCGTCAGGAACAATCTCAGCATAACCAGACCGCCGCCGAACAAAAACAGGCCACGCTGGAATCTGACCCATTGGTCGCCAGCGCAATGGATTTATTCGAAGGCGCAGAAATCGTCGGCACAAAATAAAGGGATTTACATGAAACACGAATCTGGACGTTCATTGATAGAGGTTATTGGTGTTCTGGCGATTGCCGGAATCATGACCGCGGCCGCACTGGGAACATACAAAATGGTGCGCAACAACCAGGCGCGGCATATCGCAAATTCCACACTGGCAGATATTGCAAAAAACACAAAACTGTTATTAGAAATGCGTGGCGATTATACAGGTGTATCGGTTGACTATTTGGTCAAATCTGGGGCAATCAAAACACCTGCTGCGCCGATTGGTGGTGCAAATTGGTCGGTTACTGCGTCCGCTGATGGAAAATCATTTTCAATCAACCTGGTAGAATTGACACGTGGCGAATGTGAATATTTTGTAACGGCAACGCCGGTGTGGACAACATCTATGTTGGTCAACGGATATGAATCAGACCCAGACACACGTTGTCTGTCGTCATCAGCAAACCAGATTTCGTTTATTGTTGAATAAATGCGATATGCGTTAAGAATTTTTGGCACAATATCAACAATCGCACTGTGTGCGTGCATGACGTATCATAGTCCTGACCGTAACACGTGGGGGGCATACCTGCGTGGTGCCAGTTTTTCTGACATGACCGAACCCGCACGCGTTGCAAAACGCCCCGTATATATGGGCGCGGGTGGCAAATTGATTTTATCTGAAAATGTGCCGGTCGCAATGGAATACGGCGACAAGAATGCCAGTGATAACGCAATTGTTTTGCAATATATGGCAAACTTGGAATTTGCAATGTATGACGCATTGCGTAAACCCGGCATTTCAGTCCAGCGTGCAGGCACCGATGTTGTTGTGATACTGGTACGCGATGCAATTATGGAATTAAATGCCCCTGACATTTCGGCAACCGGTGATGACACACTGCGCACCATTGCAAAAATACTTAACAAATATGACGCAACATTTATTGAAATCGCGGGTTATACTGATGCCATGAATGCAGGCCAGGCACGCGCCCTGTCTATGGATATGGCGGAACGCGTCGGCGTATATTTGGCACAACATAAAGTGAACACCGCACGTATGTTTATTGTTGCACGCGGCGCGTCACGACCAATCGCCGCCCAAGATGACGTTGGTCGCCTGACTAATCGTCGGATTGAAATTCGTATCGCACCGGCACGATAACTTTCCCTTTTAATTTAAAAAAATTATTGTTATACTGCATTCGAAAACAAAAAACAAAGGATGGAAATCATGGCAAATAATACAAAAACACCTGTTAATCCGGCACAAAAGAAATACGTCCGCACAGGTATTATCGCCGCAGCGGTTGTTGCGGTTGCTGCCCTGGGTATTTGGGGAATCAGCGCGTTTCGCAGTGGGGTCAGCACTGAACAAGCATTAACCGCGGTTTCAACTGATGCCGCCAGTGGCGCAGATTTGCGCATTGCGGTTATCCGTATGGACGCAATTCAGACGAATGCCGATGCACTGAAATCATTACGCAAACAAAAAGAATCATATGAATCCAAACTGCGCGATGAATTGACCAAGGAACAAAAAGCACTGGAAAAAGAAAAGGCCGAAATTGAAAAGTCCCAGGACGTTCTGTCGCGTGATGCACTGCAACGTCGTGTTGTTGACTATCAAAACCGCGTTACGAAATTACAACGTGACCTGTCTGAACGTGCCCAGAGCATCGAAGAATCGTTCCAACGCGCCCTGGCCGATATCCAGACAAAGCACCTGGACCCGATTATCGAAGGCGTAATTGCAAAAAAGAATCTGTCATTGGTAATCGATGGCCGTTTTGCACGCACGGGCAACAATGTTGAAAATCTGGACATCACGGACGAGGTTGTCACCGCCTTGAACAAAAAAGTATCCAGCGTCAAGATGGAAAAGCCCAAGGGTTTCTAAACGACACAAAAATCCAGACGGGGCATTGCCCCGTTTTTTTATCTATATCGTGTGCACCCAGGAATAACTTCCTGGATTTTTACCATTTAAATATTGCACTTTGTTGTTTTTCGCGTATAATCGCGGTATGTTAAATCTTATAAGAACTTTGCTTGGGCCGGCAGCAAACCAAACAACAGCCGGCGCGTTGGCCGAAAAATTCGGTCTGGAATTACGTGGGGACGCAAATGCCCCTGTGCGTGGGGTTGCGCCAATTGCGGACGCACGCCCGGGCCAGCTGGCGTTCTATTCAACCGAACGCAACAGTGCGGCGTTTAAAATTCTGCCGATTGACGTGTTAAAGAACACGCGTGCAACCGTTATCCTGGTGCAACCAGAACAGGCCGAATTTGCCCCAGCGGGTGCAACCCTGCTAATTACACCTTCGCCACGTGGAAACATTGTCAAAATATTGGGTGAAATATACCGCGAAAAACCACGCTTTGGTATCAGTCGCGACGCCATTATTGAACGTGGTGTATTTTTTCGCAAACGACGCAGTGTCTATGTTGGCCAATTTGCAACAATTGAACGTGGCGCTGTGATAGAAGCAGACGTCAAAATTTACCCAAATGTATTCATTGGTCGCAATGTGACAATCGGTCGTGGCACGGTTATTCGCAGTGGTGCGCACATTGAAAACGCGACTATTGGTGCCGAATGCGTTATCAATCCGGGTGCCGTCATTGGCAAGGACGGATTTGGTTATACACGCCAAGATGGCCACAATATATTTATTCCGCACGTTGGGCGTGTCGTTCTGGGCGACCGCGTATCGGTTGGTGCGAATACATGCATTGACCGTGGTGCTATGACCGATACCGTTATTGGTGACGGGACAAAAATTGATAACCTGTGTCAGATTGCGCACGGTTGCGTCATTGGCAAAGAATGCTTTGTCGCGGGCCAGGTTGGCATGGCGGGGGGGTGCGTTATTGGTGACCGCGCCCTGTTGGCGGGCCAGGTTGGTTTAGCAAACGGCGTTCACGTCGGCAACGATGCCGAAGTTGGCGCACACAGTGGCGTATTTCGACCAGTTGCTGACGGCAGTCGTGCCATGGGTTACCCCGCGGTTCCAGGAATGGAATTTTTCCGCCAATATGCATGGCTGAAAAAACAATCAAAACAATAAGAGAGCAAAGAGAATTATGTCATGATTGATGTCCAGGGTATTGAAAAAGTAATTCCACATCGGGGCAATATGCGTCTGATTGATGAAATACGCGAATACGATGAGAATCACGGTGTTGGTATTCACTATGTTCGCGATGACGAATTCTGGTGTGCGGGGCATTTCCCAGGAAAACCAATTATGCCGGGTGTCTTGCAGGTAGAAGCATTGGCCCAAACCGCGTGTTTTATCGTTATGGCCCGCGAAGGACACAATGATGGCAAAACCATGGGATATTTCACAACCATGGAAAAAATCAAGTTCACACATATGGTGCGTCCAGGTGACGTATTGGAATTGCGTGTTGAATTATTGATGAAAAAAATGTCATTGCACAAATTCCACGGTGTTGCATACGTCGGCGGCGACAAAGTGGCCGAGGCCACGTTTACTGCAATCCTGCAACGTGATGAATAATTGTAACAACACGACAAACAAAAAGCGGACGTGGTTTGAAGCACGTCCGTTTTTTGTATCGATACCCCCGTATCAATCAAATGGATTATCGTCTTTTTTATACTCTATTACAACAGGCAAATGTTCCCATTTTAATTCAGTGGCAATTCCGCGACGCAGATAACGCGTATATGATTCCGGGATATCTGATGCACCGCCCACGTTGATTGTGATTTTCATTGGGTGACGACCTGTCTGACGCGCAAATTTTATCTTCATAGGACGTTTCAGACGTGACATTGGTGGTTGACGCGTCGCGACCAATTTTTCCACAATGCGATTTATCAGACTGGTTGGGGCCTGGGCCATGGAAATATCCCATTGCTCATAAATACGGCGGAACATATTTTGCACGCCCGTGCCGGTTTCCGCAGATACCGCCAGAATCATCGGCTTTATAATCTGGTGAAACGAATTTGCGAATTGATGTTTTAATTTTAACAATTTTTCATCACGCACGGCCGGTTCAACCAAATCCCATTTATTCAGTGCGACACATAAAATCTTGCCCGCGCCATACACACGCGCCGCAATCCCCAGTGCCTGGTTTTCAATATTACGCGTTGCGTCCACCATCAGGATAACCACGTCCGCCTTGGCAATGGCGTCCAGTGATTTCAACGCCGACAATGTTTCAACATCGTCTGTTACGCCCGCCTTGCGACGCAGGCCCGCCGTATCCATCAAGACAATATCACGACCATAAAAACGCGTTGGAATTTTAACCGTGTCACGTGTAATACCCGGTGCGTCACGCACAATCTGGCGTGTTTGCCCCAAAACGCGATTCACAAATGTTGATTTACCAACGTTTGGTTGACCCAAAATTGCAATCTTTATCCGGTTATCCGCGGGCGCGTCATTTTGTTCGGTTGCCGCGCCGATTTGTTCCGCGGTTTTATCTAAAAATTCGTATATCGCATCGAACCCAGATTTATGTTCAGCCGAAATTGTTACTGGTGCACCAAAGCCCAATTTGTAAAAATCAGCCAAATCAGCCAAACGCCGCCCTGATTCCGCCTTGTTCGCCAACAGCAGCACCGGTGCACGCGTTTTGCGACGCACCAAGCGTGCCCAGTCTAAATCCTCGCCCGTCAGGCCAGTGCGTCCGTCGACTACAAATAATATAGCATCAGCGTCGGCAATCGCCCCCAGTGCCATATTTGTAGAATCGGCAGCAATACCCGTTTTAGCATTTTCCAGACCGGCGGTATCCATAATCTGATACGGTCTGTCGCGCATTACGCCCCCCAGGTTATCGCGTGTTACGCCCGGGCGATCATGCACCAATGCGTCCCGCGTTCCAGTCAGGCCGTTAAACAGTGTCGATTTACCCGTATTCGGGCGACCAGCAATTGTGACTTTCATCATTACTTTTTCCATTGATTTTTTACCATTATAAAGCAAAAATATAAATAAGCAAATTGGGGGCGAAAAAATGAAACAAAAAATTAAAAAAGCATTTGCACACCTGCGTGATTTAATTATCAAACCGAGACGCTATTTTACAAAAATCGTTGCCGACGGCAACATGGAAGAAGCCATGTTCAAAGCGTTTATATACGGTTTATTGGGCGGGCTGTTGGTGTTGGGACTGCGTCTGATTGGTGGTGCGACGGTAACATTTGGCGCGGTATTTACAGCGATTATCATTGTCCCGGTGCTGGCAGTGGCATTGTTATTCATACTGGGCGGATTGATGATGATGGTGTCAGAAATCACCGGTGGCGAACGCGACTGGGAAATCGCGATAAAGGGATTGGCATCAATATTCTTTATATACCCGGCAATATTGGTATTGAACGCATTGGCGTTTAATTGCACATCTATGTGGATTATCAGCATAATTGTCGACGCATATGTGCTGTTCCTGTTTTACAACATCGCACTGTATTGCATGCGTGGCAAGCGCGCGAACGTTATAATTGTTATTGGAATATTTGCATTGTTCCTGGTAACCGTATATGCGACCGATTATCGCATTGGATGGTTTATGTTAAAGAACGCCAGCGCGACATTGGCGTGCCTGGTGTAATAAACAACACATACATAAAAATGCGCCAAATTGGCGCATTTTTTATTTGATGATTTTTCCAGTTTCGGCGTCAATTTTTTGCCGACCAATTGTTATAATCTTGTCGTCGTATGCTGGATTCGACTGTTTTTCAATTTTGGTTCGCCAATAAATTGCACCATCAGAATTACGCAGCGCATATAAATTGTTATCCGTGCCAACAACGAATATTGCCGGCGTGGTCATTACAAACGAATATGCCGTTCCAATATTTGCGCACCATTTTTTCGTCCCAGACGCAGCGTTTATCCGACAAAACGCATCGCCCAGGCCGCCCACATAAACATCAGCCCCAGCCACAACAATCGGCGCGACAATATCAACAACCGACGCACCACCGGTCATATTACTGGGACGGAAAATATCGGCAACCCATGCGACCTGGCGCGTAGTGGCATCAATTTTAATCAGTTCACCCGTGGTCAGCCCTGCATAAACATATTTACCACTGCATACTGGGCGTTGCGTGCTGCGCACGGAATTAGTGACAGGAAAACCACTGAATATTTTTCGGTCGCCGCATTTAATTGTGTTTGTTGCGTCCTGGGTATATGGACAGACCGCAACCTCGTGCATGATTGGCGTATCTGGCAAACCAGAAATATTCTGGTCTAAAATTGTTGGGGCGTCGGTTGCAAAAATCGCACTGCGCACACCGGGCAAAATCGGGTCATGTTTTGAACACGCCACCAGTGCCACCAGTGATGTTAAAACCGCAACAAATTTCTGCATAATCGCCCCCAGTTTAATTTAACGCAATGATTGTGCCGTGGCCGATACAACCGCCGGTGCGTCTTTGTCATTGATAATAACGTTCAGCCATTTATCCGCCGCCGCTTTGTCCCCGCTGGCCAGATATTTCTGGGCAATGGTCAGGCGCGAAGTGTAATAAAACGGTGATTTTTTCGTATTCAGGTCAGACAAATATTTTTCGACGTCCGTTGCCGACATTTCATCGCCACGATTTGCAACAATGTGCATTTTCGCCAAATCGCGGAAATCACGGGTTGCGCCATGTGCGGCCAGTTGTTCCAGTTTCTTGATATCATTATCAATCAAATACGATTGAAACAGTGCCAAATCAGCCGTTGCGCCCGATGAATCACCGGCAATCGCCGCCAGCGCATTTGCGTCCATATTCATCACGGCCGTTTCATAATTTGTTGCGACCGCAATTTTTGCATTGCGATGTGCGCGAACGCCAATCTGGACCGCGGTCACGATTATCAGCAGCACCAGCGCACCAATAATCATATGGCGTGAATATTTTTTAATAAACGCCTGGGTTTTGTCATTATTGACCTCTTCCCATACCTCGCGATACAGGGCGTCTTCGGCGTAATCTTCACGTGTTTTCTTGGGTTCTTTGGCCTTTGCGACCTTGTTATTTCTTTCCAAAATGGATGCCATTGAAATTTCTCCTGTGTAAATGGTGCCCTTGATAAATCATATTTTATTGCTATACTATAAAAGTAATGAAAAAGCAAATCAAGAACGCTTTGCCGGCACAAAAAAATACCAGTTTGGTTGCCGCCCGTGGGGTCAGTGATGAAACGGGGCTGGCCCAGTATATCCAAACCATTCAGAAATTCCCAATTCTGACCGCCCAGGAAGAATACGAATGCGCCACCAATTGGGTAAAAAACCAGGACAAGGTTGCCGCCGAACGCCTGGTGGCCAGTCATTTGCGTCTGGTGGTGTCGGTTGCGTATGATTTTAAAAACTATGGTATTCCGGTGGGTGATTTGATTGCCAGTGGCAATATGGGATTGATGCAGGCTCTGCAAAAATTTGACCCAGACAAGGGATTTCGTTTTTCCACATATGCAATGTTTTGGATTCGCGCCGAAATATATGAAACAATTTTAAACAACTGGTCTATTGTTAAAATCGGAACATCTGCAAACCAGAAACGCGTGTTCTTTAACCTGGCACGGGCAAAGCGGGCACTGGGGATTATGGATAATAATCTGAGTGACGACCAAACAAAACAGATTGCCGAATACCTTGACGTGCCAGAAAACGATGTTCGCCGTATGTCAACACGTGTGACCGCACGCGATGTATCACTGAACGCGCCGGCGCATTCGGACGATGACGCGCGTGACGTTTTGGCCAATATGCCGGACGAAAAAACAAACATCCAGGATTCAATCGAACAAATGGAATTTCGCCGCCGTGGATACGAATTATTGCGGCGACACCTGGCCGAATTGCCGGAACGCGACCGCGAAATACTGCGTGCGCGACGGCTGAGTGAACCGGTTGCAACACTGGAATCATTGTCCCAGAAATATGGAATTTCACGCGAACGCGTTCGCCAGATAGAAGAACGCGCATTTAACAAACTGCGTGATGCGATATTAAAAGAAACCCAAGGATGACACGTATGCGCATAACCCCATGCCGCACACTGGCGGTGGCACTGTCAATCATCGGCGTCGCACAATCTGCACGCGCGATGGAATATAACACCGGTCGATTTGCATTTAAATTGTCGGGATACGGTTCGGCCGGTATATTACAGCCGGAATTTGACCAATCTGATTTTATTGGTGATTGGCGCGTGCGCGCGCAAATGAATTACGCGGTCGCGGCGGGCCAGACCATTGGCGCGGTATATGCATTGGACGACGCGGCATTGGACGAGAACAAGCCCCTGCGCGAGGCATTTGGATTTTTTGAAAACAGAAATTACGGCCGCATTGAAATCGGCATGACTGATTCCATCGCGCGTAAATTAGGCGTTGGTCTGCCCGATGTGGGTGGATTGCGTGTCAATGATAAACCACTGTTTTATAAAAAAATTCACCCAGATGGCCCGGTTGTATCCGACACAACAATCACCACTGGACGTAATGCGTTGCGTATGAATTTGGCAACGGTGCCGACGCGCGGCGTGCAATATGGTCTGTCTGTGGCGGGTGTCACAGACGATTATGACTATGCGGTTGATGCGGGACTGAAAATCCGCAACCCGCACGGCAAAACCAAGACGGCATATTCATTGGGTGCGTCATTTATGTCACACCCAGAA
Source organism: uncultured Alphaproteobacteria bacterium (assembly GCA_934276735.1). Taxonomy (GTDB): domain Bacteria; phylum Pseudomonadota; class Alphaproteobacteria; order Rs-D84; family Rs-D84; genus Enterousia. The sequence continues at coordinate 125,300 of CAKQTG010000001.1, forward strand.
CACTATCGCACTGATGCGTATTCGCCGCGCGTTTATTCTGATTGGCGTGCCCAAGTATCAGGCGGCATGAATTTGCAATACAACAGTTGGGTTTGGGGCGTATCTGCGCGACTGATTTATGACGAAAACCCGGTCGGCATCGCCAGCGATGGTCTGGCCGCGGGCACAGGCATCAGTTATGACATTTTGAATTACACGTTATCACTGTCATATATATTTTCTGATACGGGTCTGTGGCAACATGATATTGACGATTATACAGACCACACCGTCATCGGTTCGTTCCGTTATAAATACAGTGAAAATGTTGATGGGTGGGCATCGTTGGGCATAACGACCAAGACCCCATTTTTGGCCGCAGGTATACGCCTGACATTTTAATAAGAAAAACAAAAAACCGGCAATTGCCGGTTTTTTGTTTGCGTTACCAGTTTTATTCAACCGGCATTTCCGGCTGAGCATCCTGGGTTGGCATTTCTGGCGCGACCGGTTCAGATGGCTGTTCAACCGCCGGTGTCGGTGTATTTGTCGGCAGGTTTGTTATCAATTCACCCAGACGCTGCGCACTGGCCGTGTCATTTAATGCACCTGCAATTGTGTATGCAGAATTCAAATCACTGCGTGCGGAATCAACATTACCAACCTGCAAATTCAATGCCGCAGATTTTTCAAAATACGACATCGCGCTGCTGGATAACGCTTCGCGTGCGTCGGCCGTGGTTGCACCCTGAATCTGTTCAGAAATCACGCGCACTGCCGATGCATAATCATTGATTGCGTCGTTATAGTTGCCAACCGCGGTATACGCCTCGGCACGTTCGGCATATACAGATGGGCTGACCGCGCCAGACGTGTGTGACAACGAATTTGTGTAATCAGCAATTGCACCGTCCCAGTTTTTTAACCACAAATTCAACTGGCCACGTTTTGCATACAGGTCGCGCAGTTGCAGAATCTTGGACGGGTTGGCCGTCTGGGCCGCCAATGCGTTGTTGATGTCGTTTAACGCCATGCCGTAATCTTCGGTGCGGGTGTTCAACAATGCACGGTCATAATATGCAACCGCGTTACCCGGTTCGCGTTCAATAACCGCATTGAAATCGTTCATCGCGTTGCTGTAATCGCCAGATTGCAAATACGCCTCGCCCCGCAACAGGTATGCATCAATATCAGCAACACCCGTATCAATCGCAGCCGTCAGGTCAGCAATTGCCGCCGATGTATCACCCGCCAACAGTTTTGTTTTGCCCTGTTCGTAATAATCACCCGCCTGCATCAATGCTTCTTCGGTGATTTCAACATTGCCAGCCTTGTGCGACAGTGTGTCGTGACTGCGCCCCAGGATATAGAACGTTGACGCGATAAAGAACAAAATGATAAACCAATAAACATAAATTGACAAAGACCATGGATTAAAGCAACGTTTGTTGCATACCACCGGTGTGATTTTCAATGGCGCGGTATCCGCAGTCTTTTTGACCTTGCGCGTTGTGGTTTTGGGTGTGTTTGTTTTTTTCATTGTAAAATCTCCCTTCCTAGTTATTTGAATATTAAAAAGATTTTAACAACGCGTCAATCGTTTTCTGTGGCACGGGACGAATTTTTCCAACAGGTAAATTTCCCAACGTTATATTTCCGAACGAAATTCGATGCAAACGGCGCACCGGCGTGTGACACGCGCGCAAGACGATGCGGATTTCATTCTTTTTCCCCTCGGTCACAGTGACGCGTAAATCACCACCGGGCAATTCATCAATCTGCATCGGGCGATATGCGATTCCATCAATTGTCATGCCGCGACGTGCCGCCGCCAGGCCGGACAAATCAACATCGCCCACTGTTGCAATATAGGTTCGTGCAATATTTGATGACGGCAATGTCAAACGACGCGCCAGCGCACCATCATTTGTCATCAGCAATAGTCCCGTTGTCTTGTAATCCAAACGTCCGACATAGCGTAACGAACGATATTGTTCCGGCAAACAATCGTAAATTGTGCGGCGGCCACGTGGGTCCCGCGCCGTCGTCATTGTGTTCAACGGTTTATTAAAAACATATAATTCTGTTTGTGCGCGCGCCGCAATTGGCGCACCGTCAACCGTAACGACATTATTTTCATCAACAAAGAATACTGGGGAATCAATAATCACGCCATCAACCGCAACACGTCCAGATGTAATCAGGTTTTCGGCATCGCGACGTGATGCCGTGCCTGTGTCTGCGATAAATTTTGCGATACGTTGTTTCATCCTGTTACCTTGGCCAATGCGATTGCCGCCGCCAGTTCCGCACGTAACACCGTTTTTCCCAGCGAAATTCCGCGTGCGCCGGCCGCGTCCAGGCGGGCAAACTCTGCGTCTGAAAATCCACCCTCGGGCCCGATTAAAATTTTGTCTGACGCGACGACCGCTGGCAAATTTGCACCATGGGCCGCCCGTTCATCTGCAAATACCATACCATGCAAATCAATGTCTGCAAGTTTTATTTCTGGGAAAAATTTCGGCACACTGTTACGGTTTGACTGCTCAGCTGCCTCGTGCGCGATTTTTTCCATACGCGCCCAATTTATATGGTGCGCCGTTGTTCGTTCTGTAATCACCGGCTGGAACGCCGCAACACCCATTTGGGTTGCCATATTTATTAAATCATCAGTCCGCTTTATCGGTGCAAAGAATAACGTTACATTTCCCGCCGGGTCGGTGTGCGCGGTTGCCGCGCCGATTACCAGATGCCGTTTATCATCTGACAATTGCGCAACGTATTCCCGCCCCGCCCCGAACACCAGGCAATCACGTTGTCGCATAACGCGATCCAGGTAATGCGCCACATCCGCCGAAACCGGGATAATTGTGTTTTCTGTAACGTCATTACCAACAAAGATTCGTGGAATATTTTTCATTTTCGCGCAATTCCTGATTTATAATCGGTTAAAATTATGATACAATCATAACGCAATGGTTGAAAAGTTCAAGATTTTATCCGCTGGCGGCTCGTCCAAGGGCATGAATATATTCAAATCCAGTGCATACAAGGAACACCAGCGCACGCCAATGGCACAGATATTCTGGTCATTGCGGTGGGCGGTTGGAATCTGGTTGGTGTGCGCACTGGCGTTTGGATTGTCTTTTATTGCCGAACACATATGGCGTTACGGCTGGTCACCTGCCACATGGGTTTGGACGCGCGTGTATTTGATAAACGCGTTGACCACGGGCGGCATGTCTGTCGTGGCCGAGATTCCAGGTTGGATTGCCCGTTCACTGATGCGCACAGACATTTCATGTATTGCGCCATTACTGCCTATAATTGCATACTATTTCATGGCAGATAACACATTGGTTGATGAATTTAACCCGTATGGCAAGGATAAATTTGCAGAAAAATCCTCAAACAAGGCTACCAAGGAAGATATCGAAAAAATGGGGTTGTTTGGCGGGTTTATGATGGTATTGGGATATTTCAAGAAAAAACCGCTGATGATGAACGAGTGCCTGTCTACATTATGCGTCGCGCCCCCGGGAACCGGTAAAACCCAGGGTGTTGTGTTCCCAACAATTTTTGAATGCAACAATGTATCAATGATTATCAATGACCCAAAGCCTGAATTGTATCAAAAATCATCGGGATATCGCGCGTCGGTGGGTCCGGTGTTTATCATGAACTGGGCGGGCCAGGACGACCCTGCACGGGGCATATACTATCCATCGTGGAATCCACTGTCGCCGGAACATGTGCCATTTAACATTGCGCAACGCGACCTGTATGTCGATTCTATGTGCAAGGTACTGATACCAGATAACGCATCATCATCGGCAGACCCACACTGGACAATTTCTGGGCGTGCGGCACTGTCAGGACTGGTTCAATATATTATATCCAAGGTCGAACGTGCCAAAGCAGATGATTATTTCTATAATCGCATAACGTCGGGTCAATTTGATGCCGAAGATGCGGCTGTATTATCAGACTATTACCTGGCCATGATAAACGACACAAATGCGTATGCGGCAAATGCACTGTTGCAGCGTGGCGAATTAAACGCAACAAATTATGTTCATATTGGCACATGGGATAATATTCCGCCGGCATGGGTCGGACGCGAGGCTGCGTTTTCTATGATTCTGGACTGGCTGAACGCATCGCAAATCGCCATTGCCCAAGATTTAGAAGAACGTCGTCGCCAGGGCGACCAGATGGTTATGATGGCAGACCCCATGAAAGACCTGTTTCAAAATGCCGTAGACGAAGCACGCCGTTACGCATATGCGCACCGCAGTATTTTGGAACTGACCCAGTTGGCCAACACCCCGGATAAAGAACGCGGTTCTATTCTGTCCACCGTGATGGAAGGTCTTTCCATTTTCCGTAATGCCGCCGTGCGTAACCGTACCAGCCATTCTGATTTTCACTTTTCTGATTTGCGCGGAATGATTGATCCACGCGATGGCAAAATGAAACCTGTTTCAGTCTATTTGTCCATCAACATGGTTGACGCCCAGGCGTTAAATCCGATTACCGCGATATTTATTGAATTGATGACAAACTATCTGTTAGCAAACGCCCCCGAACAGATGAATGACGGCAAAAAACTGGGGCCATATCCGGTGCTGTTCGTGTTGGACGAAATGCCGAAAATGCAGAAACTGGACGCGGTTATTCAGGGGCCGGATTTGGGTCGTGGTCAGAAAATATCATATCTGATTATTGGTCAGGACTTGCACCAGATTCAGGAAAAATACGGGGCCGACGCCGCCGCAACAATCATATCCACCACCGCGGCCAAGGTTGTTCTGCGTCAAAACGACCCAGATACAGCAAAACGTTTTTCGGATATGATGGGATACAAGATGAAGGTTAAAACCGACAAAGACGGCAAGGATTCCACCAGCGAAGAATTACTTTATACCCCGATGGATATCATGCGTCTGGCCGACAATAAACAATTGGTCATATTCCAGGGTTGGTATCACCGCCCAATAGAGGCTGACAAGCAATACGCATACAAGGACCCACGCCTGGCCGGGTATATGGCGATGGGGGCGTCCAGTCCGTTACCAGAATTCTTGGTTCCGTCGCACTATGCAGCATTGGGTTACAGTGGCTCGCCAAAATTCTTTGACCCACAAACCGGCGAAATAAAAACACTGTGATTGATTTTTGCGGTCCCCGGGGTATAATTTACACATGCGACAAATTTGTATATTTATATTTGCAATTATCCTGGCGGGGTGCAGCGCTAATATGACATCGCGTCTGGACGATGTCCAGTCTGGATATGTCGCTGGCGAATATGCCGTAGCAGCGGATACGTTTGCCGGCGGGCGCGATATGGCGTCGCAAAACAATCTGGAAGTTTTAATCAGTGCCGATGCCGCATTTCACAAAAATGATTTTGCCGCATCAGACGCCGCATACGAAGAATTCAATCATCGCAATATCGATTTAACTGGTGGTGACATTGGACGCGAAATTGGCGCACTACTTGGCGGGAATATGTCAAATGATTACCGACCGTATATGATGGACGCACTGTTTGTATCGTATTACCAGTTGTGGAACGCCCTGGCGATGGGCAATACAAATGACGCGCGCGTAATCATAAATCAATCATATGCACGCCAACAGAAAATGTCGCGCGAATATGACGCATTGGTCCAGGAAACACAAAAATCTGCGAATGACAATCTAACATTGGCCAATAAAATAAACGCCGAAAATTCCCAGTGGGCGGCATTTCGGGATATTATGAACCCGGCACTGATGTATCTGTCGGGGATATATTTCCTGAACATGGGTGATTTCAGTAATGCAAAAACATATCTGGCCCGCACCGATGGTATGACGGGTGGCGCACGCCCGGTTGCCGATGACCTGGGGGCGGCACGCGCGGGCCGCACGCCACAAAACACCGTGTGGGTATTTATCGAAGATGGATTTGCGCCCAGACTGTATGAAAACAGAATTGATATGCCGTTTATGACCGACAATGGTATGACGGTTATATCACTGGCCCTGGCCGAACCGGTATTTTGGGACGGCGCAACACCTATTGATGGCGCGGTGCAAATTGCCAATGTTGATGCACTGTTTATGACAGAATTTATGCAATACAGTGTGAATGCCGCACTGCGTGCATTTGCGGCCGCGACATCACGCGCAATGCTGCAATCGGCGATGTATAATTCAAACAGTGATGCCGCCCCACTGTTGGGACTGATATCGACAATATATTCCGTTTCTACCACCGATGCCGAAGTTCGTTCATGGCCGACCCTGCCCCAGACTATATCGGTATTACGCACCAAAAATGACCACAGCGGGCACCTGGACATAACATCCCATGGCGACGTGGTTGCCACCGCCGAAATACCGAAAAATGGTAATTGCCTGGTCTATGTGCGAATTTTAGGTGGCACACCAGATGTCAAGGTGATACAAATAAAATAACAACAAAAACCAAAGGATGAAACGATGAAAAAAATGATGCCGATTGCACTGTGCGCCGTGTTGTGCGGGTGTGGTGAAACACGCGTTGTTGACCTGGACGATACGCGCGACGTGGCACAAATGCAAAATGTTATGGAATTAGAATATCGCGATTGGACCAATGCCGCTGAGAAAATGACAAAATCGATGATTTCCAGTGGCGCGTTTACCCGCGTGAACAAACCTGTTGTTGCAATCGCAAATATTGAAAACGACACTATGCAGCGTTTTGATACAGATATTCTGACAAAAAAGATTCGCACAACATTGGTAAATTCTGGCACTGCCCAGGTGACAACCGCGTTTCAAAACAAGCCAGCGGTCGCGACTGCATATGTTCCCGCCACGGTCAAGGCAACCAGTGCCAGCGTAAATGTGGCTGGCGCATCGGCAACGACTGTTGCAGCATCAGGCGTCGTTCCAGTTGATGTAACCGTTGCAACCAGCGAAGATGATACAACACACATTGTTCGTGCAAATCGTGGCAACGATGAATATAACGCGTCCACAATTGCCAAGAAAGGCACCCTGGTTGCACCAAACCTGTCATTGTCGGGCAAGATGTTACAGCGTAACCTGAAACTAAAATCTGGGTGGTTTTCAAACGTTGATTCGCGCGTAGAATATTACTTGCAACTGACACTGACAGATGTAGAAACAGGCCTGTCAGTATGGGAAGATGAACAACCAATTGTCAAAGAAGGCGACCACGCCCCAACATGGTAAAAAAACGCCCCGTCTGGGGCGGTTTTTTTATAGAGAGCAGTAAGTGACAGAGTGATAAAGTGATATAGTTTTAGAATAGAAAACTATTCATGTGTCGCCTGCGGACTGCGTCCTTGCCGCATCCTGCACAGAAATGACTATACGGTGCGCATACGCGCGACATTATTCACCTGGATCCTGTGGTCAAGCCACAGGATGACAAAGGCTGTGTATTTGTGTTTGTTTTACGAACATCGTTTATGTCTGAGTCGCTGACCTATTCATGGGTGTCATTCTGGGGCTTGACCCCAGAATCCAGGTTATGTGAATGTTGCGAGCGGACGCGAGCACAAACATTGCTCTCTGCGCTTTGCTCTCTGGAATAGACGACACCCCGCCCTGCGGGCACCCCTCTGGCCAGAGGGGAACTTAGTCCGCGACAAGAAAAAACAAGCGCGTCGATGGCGCACTATCTTTTATCTGTTATCTATTATCTATGCTCTAAAAAACGGGGCGACGCCCCGTTTTTTATAACTGTGCGCGAATCTCTTGCACTTCGTAACATTCAACCCGGTCGCCCTCTTTCAAGTCATTATACTTGTCAAATGACATACCGAATTCAACGCCCGCGCCAGATACTTCTTTGACCTCGTTCTTTTCACGACGCAATTCGCCAATTTTACCGTCATAGATAACGACGTTATTGCGCAACAGACGAACAAACGCGTCTTTCTTTATCACACCTTCGGATATGCGACAACCGCCGACACGCGTGCCCTTGCCCACGGTAAACAGTGCGATAATATCGGCATATCCAATAAAGTTTTCTTTCTTTTCCGGTGCTAATTTGCCAGACAAGATTTCTTTGACTTCGTCGGTAATGCGATACACAACACTGTGATAACGAATATCGACATTTCCGGCACGCGCCATATCGCGAACGGCCGCGTCCGCACGAACATTAAACGCAATAATTACCGCACCTGATGCTGTGGCCAGGCGGATATCGCCTTCGGTAATCTGGCCAACGCCAGACGACAGGATTTCAACCGATGCCTTGTCCGTATGGATATCGCGCAGCATGTCGGTAATTGCCTCGACACTGCCCTGGACGTCGGCACGCAGTATGATTGGTAATACTAATTTCTTGTTTTCATCACGACGGGCGAACAATTCTTCCAGTGATGAACGTTTAACCGCGTTTGCCTTGTCCTTGGCCGCCTGGCGACGATATGCCGCAACCTCGCGCGTTTGGGCCTCTGTTTCCATAACGTGCAATTCGTCACCCGCGTTTGGCACACTGTCCAGCCCCAGAACAACCGCCGGCTGGCCCGGGCGCACAGATTTCACACGCACGCCCGCCGAATTTATCAACCCACGCACACGACCAAACGTTTCACCAACAACGAATACATCGCCGATTTTTAGTGTTCCCTGGCGCATTAAAATCGTTGCGGTTGCGCCCAGGCCTTTTTCCATTTTCGCCTCGACGACATAGGCAACGGCGGGCATATCTGGGTCGGCCTTTAAGTCCATCATGTCAGCCTGTAATAAAATTGCCTCTTCCAGTTTATCCAGCCCGATATGTTTAGTTGCAGAAATTTCAACACACTGGATATCGCCACCCATATCTTCTACCTGAACCTCTTGTTGTAACAAGTCAGTTTTTACACGGGTTGGGTTTGCTTCGGGTAAATCAATTTTATTGATGGCAACGATAAATGGAACCTTGGCCGCACGAATATGATTTATCGCTTCTATCGTCTGGGGCATGATTGAATCGTTTGCTGCAACAACCAGAACAACTATATCTGCCATCTGGGCACCACGTGCACGCATTGCAGTAAACGTTTCGTGACCCGGTGTATCCAAGAACGTAATATCGGCACCAGATTTTGTCTTAACCTCGTATGCAGATACGTGCTGGGTAATACCGCCGGCCTCGCCCGCGGCAACGTGCGCATTGCGCATTGCGTCCAACAGTGATGTTTTCCCATGATCAACGTGACCGACCACGGTGACCACCGGTGCACGTGGTTGCAGGTGTGCCGGATCCGGCGCACGTTCCAATTGATCGGCATATGGTTTTACAACGACGCGTTTGACCGTCGCACCAAATTCAGTGGCAACCAATTCCGCGGTATCGGCATCAATAGACTGGTTCTGGGACGCCATCATACCCATTTCCATCAATTTTTTTATAACGTTGCCAACCTTTTCTGCCATTGCCGCGGCCAGGTCTTTGACCGTAATCGTTTCGCCCAATGTGACAACATGTTCCACCTTTTGCGGGGCGGTAAATATTGCGCGTGCCTTTTCACGGAAACGTTTCAGCGACGCTTCGGACCGACGGCGGTTTGCGCCACGAATTCCGATTTCATCATCGTCGTCGCCATCGCCAATAACAATATCATGCAATGAAATCTTGCCAGATTTTTTAAAATCTTTCTTGGACGCGTTGTGACGATTGTTATATCCGCGCGACGTATCATCATCATCGCCACCGCGGCCGTTGTTATTACGGGACGTAAAGTGCTGGCCTTGTGATTGTGACTGTTGCGGGGCGGCCTGCTTTTTCGGTGCGGGCGCGGCGGCCGGTTTTTCTTCGGCGACCGCTTCTGGTGCGGCAACATTTTCGCGCGCCGCCAATTGCGATTTTACCTGTTCGTATTCGGCGGCCTCGCGCGCAATTTCGGCTTCGCGGGCAGCAGCAGCAGCGGCCTCTTCGGCTTCGCGGGCACGACGCTGTTCTTCGCGGGCACGCGCCGCCTCGAGAACGGCACGCAACTTTTCATCCGCGGCGTTTTTTGGCGCACTTGGCGTTACCGGTTCATCGCGCAGTTCACGCGTGCCCGGTGCCACAACACGGCGACGACGTTCAACATATACTGCGTCACCTTTTTTGCTGTGCACCGCATCAATTGTTACAGATTTTCCAAGTGTCAGTGTTGCCATATATTACTCCGTTTATCTGATGAATTTTACCCGCATACGTTTATTATTCCGCATCACCCTGGGTTATGCCATATGCCAATTCACGTGCTTTCATAATTACACGACCAGCCAGACGCGTTGACATTGTGTCTTCGCCCAAGATTTCAATCAGTTCGTCTGTTGCCAAATCTGCCAGGTCAGACAATGATTTTACACCGTTTTCGCCCAGTTTCATAATAATCGGACGTTTGATGAAATCAAATTTCAACAAATCGTCGGACATGCCCAGCGCATGACCATTGTTGATGTATTCTTGTTCAACCTTGGTCAAATATGCCTTGGCACGGTTTTGCAACTCGGCCGCTAATTCTGGGTTGAAACCTTCGATAGATTCTAATTCAGACGCGTCAACGAACGCAATTTCTTCAACGGTGCGGAACCCTTCGGTAATCAACAGATGTGCAATCATTTCATCGACATCTAACGCGCTGATAAACAATTCGGTCTTTTCCTTGAATTCCTTGGCACGACGTTCCTGTTCTTCGGTTTCGTTCATAACGTCAATGTTCCACCCCGTCAACTGGGACGCCAGGCGGACATTCTGGCCACGACGACCAATCGCCAACGACTGTTGATCTTCGTTCACGACAACGGCCGCGCTGCGCGTGTCTTCGTCAACGATGATTTTGGCAACCTTGGCCGGTTGCATTGCGTTGACAATGAACACCGCCGGGTCATCAGAATACAAGATAACGTCAATCTTTTCCCCGTGGCATTCGTTGATAACCGGCTGGATACGTGTTCCCTTGATACCAACGGTCATACCGACGGCGTCAATGGACGGATCCTGGGTTTCAACGGCAATCTTTGCGTGTGAACCCGGTGCGCGTGATACAGATTTAATTTTAATAACACCTTCGTAAATTTCAGGCACTTCCTGGACAAACAGTTTTTCCATGAACATCGGATGTGTGCGGGTCAGAAAAATCTGGGGCCCAGAATTAGAACGCGCAACATCCATAATCAATGCACGCACACGGTCACCCACCGCCAGGCGTTCACCCGGAATCAGTTCACTGCCCTTGATATAACCTTCGGCCTTGCCGTTGATATCAACAAAAACGTTGCCGAATTCAATACGTTTAACAACACCAGACACGATATCGCCAATATTGTCCTTGAATTCTTCATACTGGCGACCCTTTTCCGCGTCGCGCACGCGGGCGGTCATAATTTGTTTTGCAGTCTGGAACGCCATGCGACCAAATTCTGGTTCTGGTAATTGGTCTTCGACCGTGTCACCAACCGCCGGATTTGTGGCATATTTTTTCGCCTGGGCAACGGTCAGCATTGTGTTTGGATCATATTCATCGCCAGCCGCATCCGGAGATTCAATTACTGTGAACAGACGTTTGACATATATCGCCCCATTTTTGCGGTCAATGGTGGCCGTGATATTGAATTCTTCACCATATTTATGCTTGGCAATTTTGGCAATCGCCGCTTCCAATGATTCAATAACGATTTCGCGATCAATTTGTTTGTCCTGGGCCAATGAATCAATGGCCAATAACAAATCTTGACGGGGCATAGAAACAAAAGACATTTGTTTTCTCCTTGTTTGTTATATGTCTTTACTTATAAGGGCGGGGTCTTGTCAACCCCGCCCCTAAAAAAACTTTTTTTAAGAACACACCGATTATAGCAACGAATCGCCAGAAAGCAAGGAAAATTAACAAGATATTATTTGACGGGTTCGCTTTTGCGCTTTATACTGCGAAAGATGAAAATACTGGACAGATATTTTGCGCGCCAGTTGGTCGCGATTTTTATCATGCTGCTGCTGGTGCTGACCGGGCTGGCGTGGATGGTTCAGATTATGTCTATGTTAAAATTCCTGTTAAATTACGGGATAAACCTGACTAACTTTCTGGGACTGACCCTGTTGATGATTCCGTTTATTATATCCATCATCATTCCGTTTGTTACGTTTATTGCCGTGATTTTTGTGTATAACAAGATGATTTCTGACAATGAAATCACGGTTATGGCGTCGGTCGGCCTGTCCCCGCGGCAACTGGCACGCCCGGCAATCAATTTGGCGGTATTGCTGACCATTGTGCATTTAGTGCTGAATTTATGGATTGTGCCCGTGACCCAAGCTAAATTTTACAGTGTGCAATGGAACCTGCGCTATGGTCTGGCGCATATGAAATTACAGGAATCTGCATTTACCGAATTGGCTAACGGTTTGGTCGTCTATGTGGACAAGGTATCGGGTTACGACCTGTCCCAGGTAATGTTATCTGATACTCGTGACGAACACGCGCCTATAACAATATTTGCCGAGAAAGGCAAACTGGTATCCACAACGCGGGGACTGTCCATTGTTATGACAAACGGTTCATTACAGGCACGTGGCGACGCGATGACCACAGGGACATTTGATACATTTGATATGGATTTAAATGTTGGCGACCGCGGGGGCGACGATAGTTTTCGTGTTCGCCGCATACCAACATTGCAACTGATAAAATCTGTATTGGACGCCCCATCAGAAAAGCAGCACCAGACCGTTTTATCTGAATTGGGCACACGTTTCTTGGGCCCGATTATGAATCTGATTCTGGCGGCGTTGTGTGCGTTGGTATTACTGCGCACGTCACTGTTGCGCCGTCGCGCCAGTTTTGCACCAATGGCCGCCGTTGCAGCGATGGCACTCACAATGGCAGGATTTATGTCGGCGTCAAACATGTTATCCAGTCTGACTGATTTAGGTCTGTTGATTCTGGCCCAGGGATTGGTATTATTTGGTATAATGTTCGCACTGTATAGAAAATGAAACGATTGATTCCGATTTTTGCATCATGCCTGGTTGCGACACGTGCGGTCGCAATATCAATCGATCCAAACGCGCCCAAAACCATTACCGCTGATAAAATTGAATATGATGTAAAATCTGAAACAATAAAAACATCGGGCAACACCGAAATTGTGAATACATCAGGCCAACGGGTAACGCTAACTGATTCGTATATCTCCAAAGACGGCAGTGACTTGGCTGGGGACGATATAAAAATCTGGCTGGGCCAACATGTGTATATCGAATCTGATAATATCAGCCGCACCGGGACTGAAACAATTGCTAAAAATGCATTGTTTACTGCATGCGATGATTGCGACACGTTTGGTGACGCATGGCGGATTTCAACAACCGAAATCCGTCACAGCATGAATACACGTATGTTACAATTCTATAATCCGGTAATGTGGACGTATGGATTGCCAGTATTATGGTTGCCGTATTTTGAAATGCCAGACCCAGGCGTAAAACACAAGAGTGGTTTTTTAATGCCTGATTTTAAATCCACTAATAATATGGGGACCCAAATAAACATTCCGTTTTATGTCGCACTGTCTGATACACACGATATGACGATAACGACATCATATTTGACCCAGGAAAATCCCCTGTTCCAGTTGGAACACCGTTTGAATCTGGACCATTCCCAGTATCGCACACGTGGCGCATTTACCCATAACCGCGAAGGCAAGGATCGTTGGTATATATTCAACAACGACATCATTGAAATGGGCGAAAATGCACGTGCAATGGTGTATTTGGAACGCGCATCTGATAAAACATTTTTGCAAAAGTATGGATTCTATGGCGACCAGCCGTATTTGGATTCAGGCGCAAAATTGGAATTATTCGGCCAGAGCAGTTATGTCGTCGCCGACACACATGTGTTCCAGGAATTGCGTTCAACCCAGGGACATTGGGCGGCACCGTCTGGCGACATATTGCCCAACATCCGCGCCACGCACCAGACCGCGCCACTGTTTGCCGAAACATACGCAACATTTGGAACAGATATTTTGGGGATTTCGGGTTCTGGGACCGCGTCCCAGCGCATCATCGGCGACGCCCGCATAACATCGCCGTGGACACTGTGGGGCGGAAATCGTTTTACACTCAGTCTGGACGCCCGATACGACGTATATAATTTTGACCACACCGATATGACAGATGGCACAAATTATACAGGACTGAAAAATCGTTTCTTGCCCAGTGGTTATGCCGAATGGGCGTTGCCGTTGTATCGCCCCGGCGCGTCCTGGACCCAGGTTATTGAACCGCGCGCACGCCTGACCATTATGCGCCGCACGTCCGATGACAAATTCGCGGCAAACAATGATTCGGCGGGGGCATTGCTGTCGGATGCAACGCTGTTTTCGAACAAACGTTTCGCGGGACTGGACCTGTGGGAAAATGGCAATTATGCCGATTATGGTGTGCGTTGGTCTGCATTTAACACCGATGGTCGTGTAATAGAAGCGTTCTTGGGTCAAACATACGATTTCCAGGACCGCAAGGCAACCGATCCAAACAGCGGATTCCGAAACGGCGCATCGGACTATGTTGGCCGCATTGGTTTTAATAATATGGACTGGTTGGACCTGACCACACGTTTTCGCCTGGGTCAAGATGATTTATCATTGCGTCATATGGAAACATCGGCCATTATTGGTAACAGTGGGACATACCTGGACATTGGTCACATATGGTCGCAACAGTTTGATAACACGTATACCGAAGAAGACACAATAAACGAATTGATGGGCGGATTCGGGATTCAGTTGTCTAATCGTTGGGCTTTGCGGTTTAATTCGGTCTATAATATGACGTTTGGCCGTTTTCATCGCCACACCGGTGGTATATTCTATAATCACCCGTGTTATTATATGTCGGTGGAATATCGCCGCGATAACGCAATCAAGGAAGACTATGTTGGCACAACGACATTCCAATTCAGATTCGGTATGGCAATAAATGGCCAACGCTATTAAACACAGCAAAGGGGAACCAAGGATGAGAAAACGCGCATTTTTTATATTTATGATGACTCTGTTCGCACTGCCCGCATATGCGGCATCGGTTGTAGCGTCTGTGAACGGCACCCCAATTACAGATACGGACGTGACCGCGCGCGTTAAACTGATGGCACGCCAGGGTAAAAATCCGACCGACAATCGCCGCGTCGCGTTACAGGGTATCATTGACGACAATGTTAAAATTGCATATGCAAAAAACTTTAACGCTGTCCCCGATGACAAGGTTGTTGACACAGAATTAAAGAAAATGAACCTGGGTGAAATGTCGGCGTCCGAACGCGAAATGGCGCGCAACGCGTTGCGTGCAGAAATCGCGTGGCAAATCATTGTGGGCCGCACAATCGTGCCAACAATAGACCTCACCCGCGAAGACATCGCCACCGAACGCACGAATATTGCACGTGAAAATGGCCTGCCTATTGAAATGACGATTATCCGATTGGTTGATATTCCCACCGATGTTGCGGCGAAACTGACCACGCCAAAATCATGCGATGACGCGATTGCAATGGCAGAAAAATTTGGTGGTGCACCGCAAAAGTTTAATGCACTGCAATACGAATTATCCGCCGATATTCGTGAACGCGTTGCGGCACTGCCCCGGTTGACATGGACGCCGGTGGTTGATGGTTCGGTGTTACTGGTGTGCGACACGAAAAAGACGGCCGAATATGGCAAACTGGACGATATGATAAAGCAAAACGCCACGTTCAAACAGGCGATGTTCGTTGCCGATCAACAACTGAAACAATTGCGCCGCAAGGCAGTTATTGTTATAAACGACGACAGATATAAATTATGAAACCGATATTATTTAGTTTTACTGACGGTGAACTGGAAAAATTCGTAACCGATATGGGCCAGCCACGCTTTCGCGCAAAGCAAATTCGTGATTGGTTAAATCGTGGTGCGCCGGATTTTTCTGTTATGAAAAATTTGCCAGACGCGTTGCGTCACGATTTGGACGCGGCGGCGCAAACTTTACCAGTAAAAATCGTAAAGAAACTGGAATCATCTGATGGCGAAACAACAAAATTCTTGCTGGAATTGAACGATTGCGAACAGATAGAATGCGTTCTGATGCGCACCACATACGGAAACAGTGTCTGCGTCAGTTCCCAGGCCGGGTGCGCCATGGGTTGTAAATTTTGTGCCAGCACACTGTTGGGACTGAAACGCAATTTAACCGCAGACGAAATATTTTCGCAAATCTTGGTTGCCCAGTGGGAACTGCGCCGTGACCATGACGCTGTGCGCGAACGCCCAATTCGCGCAAATGGTGACGCAAACAATGGGGACGTGTCGCACATCGTTGTTATGGGGACGGGCGAGCCACTGCAAAACACACAGAACGTTATCGGATTTATTGAACGCGCAAATCGCGATATGGGTATCGGCTGGCGTCGGATTACAGTTTCTACGTGCGGAATTGTGCCGGGAATACGCGAATTGATTGCGTGGGGACGGCCAATCAACCTGGCAATATCACTGCACGCGCCAACTGACGAATTACGCGGTCAGATTATGCCCATAAACAATAAATATAAATTGGCCGATGTTTTGTCCGCCGCGGACGAATTTACCGCCCTGCATAACCGGCAATTGATGATTGAATACATATTGCTGGCGCGCCGAAATGCGGACGGTGACGCCCAATTGTTCAATTGCACGCCGGAATATGCCGAAAAATTATCAGAATTGCTGCGCGGGAAAAACTGCATGGTGAATTTGATACCGTGGAACGCGGTTGATGAACGTGATTTCGCGTCGCCATCGGGCAATGCCGTGCACAGATTCCAAGATATACTGATTAAAAACGGAATTCATGCGCGTATTCGTCGCGAACGGGGCAGTGATATCGGATCTGCATGTGGTCAATTACGGTTGAATAATGCCAAGAAATAAAAACGCCCATATGGGCGTTTTTTATTACCGCACGCGATTCTTGATTGAATCGGCGGGGGCTGTTTTTAATACCTCGAACGCCTGGTTATATTTTTCCGTGGCGGTGATGGTGTCTGTTTTTACAGCGGCGTTTTTTGTGGCGTTGCCCTGTTCAACGTCCGCCAGGCCACCCTTGATCCATGCGGCAACAACTATTGTGGCAACAGACACAAACAAAACGTCTGTCCACTCTTTAATCTCTTGCTTTATATTTTTTTTCATTTGTAATCCTGTTATGTTATCGGAAATGCAACATACCCCAGATTTACAAAAAGTCAATAAAAACGGGGCCAACGCCCCGTCTTTTATTTATTAGGAATAATTTTGATTTCAACACGTCTGTTCTGTTGACGGCCCGCCGCATCGGCATTCGATGCGATTGGGTTGGACGGCCCCATACCCAAGATTTCAAAGCGTGATGCCTTGACGCCCTGGCCCTGCAAATACGCGGCAACCGCGTTTGCGCGATTACGCGACAGGGTCTGGTTGTATTCCGCACTGCCCGTGCTGTCGGTAAAGCCCGACACCATAACGGTTGAATTGCTGTATTTATTCAAAACCTTGGCCACAGAATTCAATGTCGCATAGAATCCCGCATTGATGTCCGCAGAATCAGTCTTGAACGTGATGTTGCCCGGCATAATCAGACGAATGCTGTCGCCATTACGGACGACGCTGACGCCTGTTGACGCCAATTCTTGGCGCAATTCAGCCTCTTGCACGTCCAGATAATATCCAACGCCACCACCCACGGCCGCACCCGCCAGGCCGCCAACCAATGCGCCCTTGCCACGATTACCAGACACCAACGCGCCGGTCGCCGCACCCGTTGCCGCACCGATTGCGGTGCCCCATACGGCCTTGGATGTTTGGGCCTCGCCCGTATAGGGGTTAGTGGTGGTGCAGCCCGCCAAAATCGCCGCCATGGCGGCAAAAACTGTAAATTTCTTCATTATGCTTTCTCCTTGTTCGGGGAACATTGTAGCATAAAAAATTCCGCGTGCAAGAACGTAAAAGTTAGAGAGCAAAGCGCAATGTTTGTGCTCGCGCCGCTCGCAACATTTATATGACCTGGATCCTGTGGTCAAGCCACAGGATGACAAATGCTGAGTACTTGTGTTTATTTTTCGAACATTGTTTACTTTTATATCGCGGTCTTATTCATAAATGTCATTCTGGGGCTTGACCCCAGAATCCAGGTCATTGGACTTGTGCGCCATCGGCGCATTCAAATTTGTCATTCCTGCGCAGGCAGGAATAGGGACTATGCAGTGCGAGCGAACGCGAGCCAACAACAGATTTTTGCGATTTTATTTTATCATGCTGTTTTTGCTGAATATTATACAACAGTGAGTTGGAGTAATTTTAAAGACCCTATTCCTGCCTGCGCAGGAATGACAAGAGAGAAGTATTGTTTCTTATTTTGAAACATTATCACTCTGTCACTTACTCACTCTTTCATTGCTTTCTGCTCTCTAAAAATTAAACCGCCATAAATGGCGGTTGAATCGGCGGTTCGGGATTGGTGCGCATACGCGCACCGACCTGGTGCAATCGCCATTCGGCGACCGGCGTTATTCCGCCTTTGCACTGCGGTTCACCCCCCCGTCACGGGGGAATGTTTCGCTCGGTGTGCTTTCGCACACCTGTGCGCAAATTTGTATTTATTCAAACTGCGCTACGCTTGTTTTCATATACAAATTTTCGTCTGCAACACCAGGCCAAAAATTAAACCGCCATATCTATGGCGGTTGAATTTTTGGTGGATGTTGAGGGACTCAAACCCCCGACCCTCTCGGTGTAAACGAGATGCTCTAATCAACTGAGCTAAACATCCAAAGCCGGCAAATCATAATTGATTTTTTGCCGTTTGTCCAGTTTTTATTTTTTACGGCATTGGGACACCGGCGGTTGCCGCGCCCATAACATCGTCAATCAATGCGTCTGCCTTGGCCTTGGCATCGTTATACGCCGCCGAAACCAATGCCGCAACCGCGTCCGCGCCGCGTGCCAACACGTCTGGACGCAGGGTCAATCCCACCAAATCGTATTTACCCGACATTGTTATGACACACGCGCCGTCATCTGCAATCCCAGACACGTGCATTGATGCCAACTTTTCCTGGGCCACGGACACCTTGTTCTGTAATTCGGCGGCCTGGGCCATTAAACTTTCCATATCCATAAGAGATACCCCCATACAATAAAACATGCGCCCCAGACGGGGCGCATAACCCATTTTTACATTAGTCTGCGATTTCGCGACCTGTTTTCTGGTCAATACCAACCATAGACATACGTGTTTTGCCACGTTTGTCGGCACCCAGATAACGAACGTAAACCTTGTCACCCTCGTGAATCTTGGCGTCTTCAATCTTGGCAATGCGTTCGCCTGTGATTTCAGAAATATGAACCATTGATTCAAATCCGTTCAAGATTTTCACAAACAGACCAAAATCTTTGACGCCCGATACGGTGCCTTGATAAATCATACCGATTTCTGGTTCTGCGACAATATCCTTGATACGGGCGATTGCGTTGTCTGCGTCGTCCTTGGACGTTGCCATAATTTTAATCATTCCATCATCGGCCAGATCAATCTGGGTATTGGTTTCGCGCGTCAATGCCTGGATAACACTGCCACCCTTGCCGATAACATCACGAACCTTGTCCGGGTTGATTTTCATAGTGTATGCCTGGGGCGCATATTCAGACACGTGATTACGTGGTGCCTTGATTGCCTTTTCAATTTTACCCAAGATGTGCATACGACCATCTTTTGCCTGGGCCAATGCCTTTTCCATGATTTCAAATGTGATAGATGTGATTTTAATATCCATCTGCAACGCAGTGATACCCTGGTCAGTTCCTGTTACCTTGAAATCCATATCGCCCAAGTGATCTTCGTCACCCAAAATATCGGTCAAGATTGCGTAATCATCGCCCTCTTTAATCAGGCCCATTGCGATACCTGCGACCGGACGTGTCAATGGAACACCACCGTCCATCATTGCCAATGTTGCGCCACACGTTGTCGCCATTGACGACGAACCGTTGGATTCCAAAATATCCGACACAACACGGATAACATAGTCAAATTTCTCACGGCTTGGCACCATTGGGTGCAACGCACGCCACGCCAAATTACCGTGACCTAATTCACGACGACCTGGGGATTTCAGACCCTTGGCCTCGCCCACGGAATAGCCCGGGAAATTATAGTTCAGGATAAAATCGCGTTCTTCGGCACCGTCCAATGATTCCAATGGCAATGCGTCTTTGCCGCCCCCCAGTGTCAACGACACCAATGCCTGGGTTTCACCACGTGTGAACAGGGCCGAACCATGTGCGCGCGGCAATACGCCCAATTCAATTTCAATCGGACGCACGGTTTTTGTATCACGACCGTCAATACGTGGTTTGCCGGCCAAGATATTACCGCGCATAATGCGCGCTGTAATATTTTCAACGATTTCATCGGCAAACGATTCCAGCGTAGATGTCGCAGTTGTTGTTTCTGGGAACAATTCTGGGATACGTGCCTTGGCCGCGGCGTGAACATTTGCCAATGTGTCCAAACGAACCAATTTTTCCTTTATCTGCAATGCACTTTCAATGTCACCAGCAAAGCGTTCAAAATCAGATTCCATTGCAACATATTCAGCCGATTTTTCCGGCGTTGCCCAACGCGGCTTGCCACATTTTTCGGCCAATTCGTTGATTGCCTGAATCACAACCTGTTGCGCATCAAAACCAAATTTAACCGCGCCCAGTGTTGTTTTTTCGTCTAATTCGCCGATTTCAGATTCAACCATCAACACGCCGTCTTTGGTTGCAGCAACGACCAAGTCCATTTCAGAATCTTCGGTCACTTTTTTTGATGGGTTCAAGATATATTTGCCGTCCATATACCCAACACGTGCCGCACCAATCGGGCCTGCGAACGGAACGCCAGACAATGCCAATGCCGCAGATGACGCAATCATCGCCAAAATATCCGGCTGGTTCTTTTTATCGTATGAAAACGTCTGTGCGATAATCTGGACCTTGTTCTTGAACGTTTCTGGGAACAACGGACGAATCGGGCGGTCAATCAAGCGCGCCGTCAATGTTTCAGCGGTTGATGCCTTGCCTTCGCGGCGGTCACGCGAACCCGGGATACGACCGGCAGATGCAAATTTTTCCTGGTAATCAACGGTAAGCGGAAAGAAATCCTGACCTTCTACTGCGGTCTTTTCTGCACAGACAGTTGCCAAAACCATTGTGCCACCCATTGTTGCCAATACTGCACCGTTGGCCTGTTTCGCCATACGACCTGTTTCCAGACGCAACACTTCGTCACCGTATGGCACCTCGACCACAACGGGATTATTCAAATGCGTCTTTTCACCTTTATCAAATAAACCAAACAACATTATTTTTTCTCCATTTTATGTTTTTGTTTAATGCGAAGAAAAATTATTCGTTTTTGCACTCTGGCAAAAGTACAAAAATGAACAATTTCCCCGTTCGCACCGATTGATTATAAATGATATTTGCGTTGATGCAAATGTTTTCATTTACCTTTTTTGACCTGCGCTGTTGCGTACAGGTGGCCATATTCCAAAACT
This sequence comes from uncultured Alphaproteobacteria bacterium, assembly GCA_934276735.1. GTDB lineage: Bacteria > Pseudomonadota > Alphaproteobacteria > Rs-D84 > Rs-D84 > Enterousia. Next base: position 146,875 of record CAKQTG010000001.1, read on the forward strand.
GTCCGCATCATAACATCGCCAAATCCGCGCTTTGACATAAAGCGATACGCCGCCATTATGTCGTTCGTCCAATCGCAAAATCCCGCCGTTTCCCAGTCAATAAACGCAACAATATCGCCCGTTTCTGGGTTCACAATAAAATTACCACCAATATCCCCATGATACCAACCATACATAAAACTGGGCTTTGCCCCACGGGGCTTTAACGATTTTAATTCCGCCGGGTCAGATATGCCAATCTGGTAAATAAATGCCGCCAGTTGGGTTGCGATTTTATCCGCATGACGGCGAACGTCGCGCGGTCGCATTGTTCCCAATGTTTCGCCCGTGATGAATTCGTATTTCAGCACATCCATTCCACGAAATTGCAACAATTCCATTTTTGGCAAACGCACCGGCGACACGTTCCGAAATGCATCTGCGAACATTTTTTCGCGACGCGGACTGTCTGCACGGGCGGCAACCAGCGGGAATTTATACGCAACTGTATTATTCAAAACAACGATTATCTTTTTCATACCGTTGTGTCCCTGGTATGTGCGAACAGTTGGTCGCACCAGGCCAGCGTCACGCACCGCAAAATCAATATATGATTTAATATCAAAGTGCGCACGCACACGAATACGGTGCCGCACAGATTTACTTGGAATGAAACCGCACAAAAGATTTGTTGCAAAAGTTTTTATAGACATTGAACCCACCATATATTTTTGTTTTGGACATATTCCTATGAATACAACAAAAAAGCAATAAAAAACCGGGCAACGCCCGGATTTATTATTTACGCAGACCCAATTTTTTAATCAGTTCTTCGTATTCAGAAACACTGTTCTTTTTGATATACGCCAACAGTTTCTTGCGACGGTTCACCATCAACAACAGACCACGTTTTGAATGTTGATCTTTGTGATTAGCCTTCATATGTTCGGTCAAATTGCGAATACGTTCTGTCAAAACAGCAACCTGGGACGCAGCCGAACCACCGTTGTCTTTTTCTGTTGTTTTAAATGCGTTTATCAGTTCAGACTTTTTTTCTTTTGTAATGGACATTACATTTTCCTTTGTATTTTAAATTGTTCGCTTTGGGCGCAACACGCCGTCTGCAACCGCACCAATTCCAATGAACACATCACCAGAATACACACGACGCAGACCATCGTCCCCACCCGTTTCGATAAACCCACCATTGCGATACAGCGTGGCCGATTTATCATCCAGATTCAGAACCGGAATGTCCCCCAGTCCAAAATCCACTGGATTCAGATATTTTCTGAAATCGCCCCCATTATTGACCAGATTTTCCAGAAAATCAAGTTTTACCGCATTTTTTAATGTGAACGCGCCTGAACGCGTGCGACGTATCATATCAACCGTGGCCACGGCCCCGACCGCCGCCGCAATATCCCGTGCCAAGGCGCGGACGTATGTCCCACGACTGCACACTGTGCGAAATTGCCATGACGCATCGCGGCGCCCCATAAATTCCAGAGCAGAAATTTCAACCGTTCGCGCGGCAGGCGTAACATCGCGTCCCATACGCGCCAATTCATATGCGCGCCGACCTGATACGTGCACTGCACTGAAAGCCGGGGGTATTTGGGAAATTTTTCCAACAAACCCGGGCAGTGCCGCCAACACCGCATCTTCGTCCGGCACGAAACCATCACGACGCGTAACACGTCCCGTGATATCCAATGTATCTGTTTCAAAACCAAACTGCATTGAAAACAGATATTCTTTGTCACTGGGGCCGATTTCTTCGATAAATGGTATCATTTTCGTTGCCGCACCCAGCGCAACCGGCAGCACGCCCGTCGCCATCGGGTCCAGTGTGCCAATATGCCCAACGGTTCGCGCCCCAAACATACGCGCCACGCGCGCGCCGGCGGTGCGACTGAACAGACCGGACGATTTATCCAAAAATACCCACCCAGAATTATTCACGCGACCTGTCCTGTAATTTTGATTTAAACCGCGCAAACTGGGCCAAAAACCGCACCAGTTCCGTCTTGGCATTATCACGCCGCTGGGGCCACAGTTGCCGCATATGTTCACAATCCAATATTGCGTCAAACGCATACTGTGAAATTTTCGCATCACCCCACGTGCGCGCAACAACATCACCACGGCCCGACGCGCAATCGGTTGGCATTGTCGCAACTAAATTCTTGCCATCTGCACGCACACGACACGCAACCAGGAATCGCGGCCCCCACATAACCGCAGAATCCGTATGCACCCCATCAGAAATTGTTTCAGCACAAAAACCCAACTGAAATTCCGGCTGACCTACACGCAAATGTGTATTCTTGTGTGAACGCATAAAAAATGATTCCATCTGGCGCAGATAGTCGGTCAGTTCCAGCGAGTTATAAAATTCCATGCGTGACGGCATATAATATGGGGTTTTTAATACAATTTTTGCCTTTAATTTCATCTTATCGTCCTTTTGTGGATAGTTTGTGTGTGTGTTATCCACTCCCTGCTCTACTCTCCGAATAACGATAATTGTGACTGTGCGCGTGACGTATCCTCTGACACGCAGTTCCGAGGCCGTTTAGGTGTCGCGACATTTTGCATCGATGGCATTACATTATCGGACATGCCAGCCGATACAGCAGGCGTTCCAGATTCTAATCCTGCCAGAACAGATTCCGCACGCGACACAACCGATGCCGGCATTCCAGCCATGCGCGCCACATGTATACCATATGAGCGATTCGCAACGCCAGCAATAATTTTGTGCATAAACACGATTTCATTGTTATGTTCACGCACATCAATGGTCAAACACCGCACGTTATGCAGTTTGCCGGGGGTCGTCCCTGCCAATGCAGTCAATTCGTGATAGTGCGTTGCAAACAATGTTCGTGGTGACAAATTATTCAGGTATTCCAACACCGCCTGAGCAATGGCCATACCGTCATATGTTGCAGTTCCCCGCCCTATTTCATCGAAAATAATAAATGAACGCGATGTGGCCCGACGCAGAATATTTGCTGTTTCGCTCATTTCGACCATAAATGTTGATTGACCTGCTGCCAGGTTATCAGATGCGCCAACGCGACTGAACAACTGGTCGCATATCCCGATTGTGGCCGACGTCGCCGGCACAAACGAACCTAAATGCGACAGCACGACAATCAACGCGTTCTGGCGCAGGTATGTCGATTTACCCGCCATATTGGGCCCCGTCAACAGTGCAATCGGTTGTGCATTTAAATTACAATCGTTTTTAACAAAATTATCCCCGCGCGAACGCAGTGCCCACTCTATCACTGGATGACGACCGCCTACAACGTCAAATGCGTCATCATCGGTAACATTTGGGCGCACCCATGAATAATTATGCGCAACGGTCGCCAATGAATACCAAACGTCCAGGTCTGCCAACAAATCTGCGACCGATAACAAATCATCAGAAATCGAACGAATTGCGTCAATCATATGGGCGATAATGTCTGCCTCTATCCCCGCGGCCTTTTCTGCGGCACTGCGCACATCATTGTCCAAATCAATCAGTTGCGCAGTTGTAAATCGCATATTGCCCGCCAACGTTTGGCGATGAATAAACCCAGACTCTGGTGCCATCAGGCTGTCTGCGCGGGCGGATGGAACCTCTATAAAATATCCAAGAATGTTATTATATTTTATTTTCAGTGTATGAACACCGGTGCATGCGGCATATTCCGCCTGGAGTCCTGCAATCGTTTCTTTGGCACCATGGGACAGTCCCCGCATATGATCCAGCGACGCGTCAAAACCATCACGAATAACCCCGCCATCACGGAAAAAAGTCGGCAATTCGTCAGCCAAACTGCGCCGTAATTGCAACGCCAATTCATCATGCGTGTTTATCGCCGCAAAGCGCGACGCTAAATCTGCGTCCAGACGCGGTCCCATCATTTTGAAATTCGGCAATTCAACCAAGAAATCTGCAACATGACGCATATCACGTGGTGTGCCACGACCAGACAACAGACGCGTCAAACTGCGCCCAACATCGGGCACCGACGTTAATGCACCCGCGACTGCACCCATAACGTCGGAATTTAACAACATGTGCGCAATATGTTCCTGGCGACGACGAATTTCCGCCACATCGCCTGACAGTGCACGCATATATCCACGCAACTTGCGTGCGCCAGCGGCAGTCTTGGTATTGTCCAGAACATCAATCAAACACGCCCCGCCATCGGCGATTGGTGTGTCAATCTCTAAACTGCGCCAAGTTGCCGAATCAATCAATAATTGTGTCCCTGATTTATATACATACGGCGCACGAAATGTAACTGATGCATCACGCTGGGTGTTAAATAAATACCCTGCCAATATTTCTATGGCCGATGCAGCAACCGTGTCGCCCCCAACCGCGCCCCCAAACACACGTGATACAATCTGCTCAATATCGGCACGATGATATAACTTTTCATACACAGGGGTTGTTTTGAATACATCACGCAGATGTAAAATCGTCGGGTTTTCCGCAATGGATTCGGGGTAAATAACCTCGGCTGGACGGATACGCACCAAATCGTCCAGTATATCCGCCGTGCGACCGACAAAGAATTCACCCGTTGAAATATCGCACCCGGCAATGTCAAACGCATCTGCGGCCACGGTCACCGCAACCAAGAAATTTGAATTTTTTGGAGTCAGTAAATTTTCATCAGTCAATGTTCCTGGTGTCAGCACACGAACTACACGTCGTTCAATATATTTATGACCACGGGCCTTGGCCTGTGCTGGTGTTTCCATCTGTTCGACCAGCGCAACCTTGAACCCGGCACGCACCAAACGTCCGAAATAATTATCTGCTGCATGCCACGGAATTCCACACATTGGGATGTTCTCGCCCGCACCATCGGTGCCACGCGCCGTCAAAACTAACCCCAGATTCTGGCTGATTGTTTTTGCGTCTTCGAAAAAAGATTCGTAAAAATCCCCCAATCGAAACATCAGCAACGCGTCAGGATTTTCAGATTTCATATCCACGTATTGCTGCATAACGGGGGTCAATTTTGATTTATCCGCCACGACTATATCCGTTTATTTACGCGCCAACCTTTAACGTTTCGATTTTTAATTCCGCCTCTTTCAGCAGTTGTTCGCAATATGCCTTTAACTTGATACCCTGTTCATATGCGGCAACCGAATCTGCCAACGGCAATTGACCAGATTCCATTTTTTTCACCAATTCGGTCAATTGATTATACGCTTCTTCGAATGACAGTTTTTTTTCGTCCATTTTATATCCTGTGTTTTTACCTGATTCACGATACAAAAAAAATTTGTGGTTGTAAAGAATTATGCGGTGATGGCCGCGCAATGTTTCCTTGATTTTTTGGCCCGCCCCATTATATAATACGCCACGTGGTGATACACATCACCATTGGGTATAAGAGCCCATATCTTGTCGCGTCCGCAGGGACGATAAATACTCCAACCACTGGGGTTGGAGGGCTGTGAATATATTGAATAAGCACACTATTTCGACAGGAACAGCTCTTGTCCCACAACCACCTGAAATACATTCGCTGTTTTTTTTGATAAAAACACACACGCAAGGGAGGCAACATGCCAGAAGAACAAACCTTTAACTATGCCTTGGGCGATTTCCTGTGCCACGCACGCACACGCTCTAAACTGACCCAGGCCGAATTGGCGCGTCGTATCGGCGTTACCCCACAACAAATCCAGAAATACGAAAGTGGTAAAAACCGCATATCCGTATATCGCATGTGGCAAATATTACATGCAACAAATATGTCTATTGCCGAATTCTTTGAAAACAAGTAAAAAACACCGGTAAACACCGGTGTTTTTTTTATTTTATTTATCCAACCCCATTTTGGCTCGCATTGTGGTCAATGTTGGCACGTCCACCCCCAGGTGCGACGCACGACGTATCAACCCCGCCAGGGCAAAAATTCCTTCGACTGTGCCAACCAATTCTTCGCCACGGGCAATTGACATACCGCCCGAAAAATTCCGACTGGTTGCCGATGTCGCCGACAGGAATAAATCCCCAATCCCGCACAGGTCCAAAAACGTTTGCATTTGCGCCCCAGACGCCAGACCGATTTGCATAACCTCGCCCCAGGCGCGTGTAAATATCATTGCGCGTTCATTTTCGCCAGACGCCGCAATCGAATTATATCCACAAATCAATGCAACCGCATTCTTGCCAATACCACACATTTCTGTCCCAATGACGTCACGACTTGGGGCAATGTATAACTGGTTTAAAATCGCCCTGCCCGTTTCCAATGCCAAATCTGTGCGCGCCGCCAGTGTTGAACCGGTTGGAACGCCACGCGCAACCTCGGCCGCGAATTGCGGGCCGGACAAAACGGCATAATCCTGGCACGCTGGCATTACTTCGGCAATAATTTCAGACATAAAGTCACCAGTCGCAGGCTCGGCCCCCTTGGTGCAAACAATTACCGGTTGATCGCGATAAAACGCCGCGGCCCCTCGCATTGTTTCACGAAAAAACGCCGCCGGCGTTACAACCAGCCACGCATCCATATCACCCATATCTGACATTTGGCGTGATACTGTTAAATTTGCCGGAATCGCAACACCATCAAATTCTTTGACCGCGCCATCATATGACCATAAAACAACATCTGCGCCACCACGCGCAGAAATTATTGCCAACGCCGTCCCCCATGCGCCCGCACCGATAACACCAACTTTCATTTTAATATCCTTAGTTTTTTATTTATTGCGGGGACACTGACCAATCCATCATCTGATAAATCAATTGCACGCAAATATGCGTCGCGGGCCAAATCATACTCGCCCGTTTCCACATACATATCCCCCAGGTGCATAAATAACACAGAACATTTTACCGACACCTCGCCCACGCGAGATAAGATTTCAATGCCGGCGGGCGCACCCTCGCGCGCGGCGACAACAACACCCAACGTATCCCACGCAATTATATCGGTCGGATTTTTACGAACCAACGTCATTGCATATTCATATGCGTTTTCAATTTCGCGATTTTGCGCCGCCCAAATTTTGGCCTGTAACGCCAGGATATCGCCATCAATCGGCAACGCGACAGACGCCGATTTAATATCATGCGCCGCCGCGTCCAAATCACCAAACACATAATAGATATGCGCGCGCGTCTTTAAAAAGAACGCCCGCCCGCCCGACGTCAGATTTGAATTATCCAGTGCGTTGTTCACCACACGCAACGCGGCGCGACGTTCGCCATTTTGCACATAATACGCAACCAGTTTGCTGGTCGCCGGCACGAACAACGGATTTTGCCGCACGGCCGTGCGCAATTCACGGACGTTGCCACTGCGTTCGGCCCCACGCAGAACGCCAAACAAATAAAACGGACTGGTTGGGCGTATCCGCGAAAAATACGCGTTATAATCGCCGGAATTATTAAAGAAAAACTGGCCCAAATAATAATTAATTGCGTCATTGTCTGAACCGAAATTCGGCCCGGTAATTTGGGCGAATCGCAATAACAATAACGCCAGGTCAGAATACATCATTACCTGGGTATGCGAAACATTTTGAACCAGACTGAACGCCAATGCATTTTTATACCCGGCAAAATTTTCCCACGCCGGCAATGTGTCATAATCCAGCATATACATCCCGCCCGGACGCGCGGTAAATTCGCCACGCAATTTGTCGGCCGCCGCGGTCATATTGTTGTGCTGGTAAAACGCCATGATATACATATAATCGTTTATATTCATAAAGTCAGGACGCACCGCCGCAAATTCGGTTGCCGCCGTATCAGCATCACCTGTTTCGGCATAAATTTGCCCACGAACAAATGATTTCCATGAATCGTTTGTCGGTAATTTCTTGATGAATTTCAACGCGTCTGATTTGCGACCGGTCGCAACCGATGACCATATGCGCAGCGGCGCAGCCAAGGCTGATTCGTCCTTGCGATGATTTTTATATACTGCGTCCCAATTATCATTTGTAATCAGATACGCGTCATATATTATGCGCGCCGGTGCGGTTTTATCGTCTTTTAAATCCGCACTGTCCGCCGGCAATTTTCCGCCCAAGAATTCAGACAGATAACGCACCGATCGCACAGTTGCAAAATCAACATCTTGTAACACCCCTGAAAATATCGCGGCCGCGTCAAAATCGTTGGTATAAACCGCATGCTGGGCCGCCAAAAACGCGCCATACTTGGTCGTTGGGAAATGATAAATTTCCGCATTTTTGTCCCGCGACTGATGATTCCAAATCGCAACACCGGTGCCGACAACCGCCGCCAGCATTGTCCCCCCAATAAATAAACTTTCTATTTTTCTCATAACTGTGTTAGAATAACGCTTATGAACAATAATGTCAAATTTCAAGAGTATGCAGCGACGCTGCGCGAATGGTCAAAAAAGATGAATTTGGTCGCGCCCAGCACGCTGGCCGATATTGATGTGCGGCACTTTGCCGATTCGGCGCAATTGGCCGATGTTTTGCCGCGCGACGTGCGAATCGCCGACATGGGCAGCGGCGCCGGATTTCCGGGCGTTGTTTTGGCGATACTGGGGTGGAACGTAACATGCATTGAATCAATTGGTAAAAAGGCCGCCTTCTTGAACGAATTAAAGACACGATTGGATTTGCCAAATTTAACAATATTTCACGGTCGGGTCGAAGATTTTGTAAAAAAATTACCGGCAAACACCGGTGATTTAGTGTTCACCGCACGCGCATTTGCACCGCTGGTTAAAATTTTGGATTATGTTTCGCATAAAAAATGCCGGCTTTTTTTATTAAAAGGCCGGGAAATTGAATCTGAAATTACCGTTGCAAAACAGAAATACGATTTCGACTATACTTTGACACCGTCCAAGACCGGCGATGGGTTTATAATCACAATCGAAAAACACCGGTAATTTCACATGAAATAACACGCAACGCATTGATACTAGCGCACTTTTGCCTTTTGCGCACAAAGCAGGATTTGGCCGGACTCGCGTATTGCCTGGGTGGTCATTGTTTCAATCTCGTGCATCAGTTTTTTGCGCATGGCCGGACTGGCCGAACGCCACAAATTCACCGGTCCACGCAGTGATTCAAACGACCACATTGGATCCCAAAAGCCCATATCTGGCATAAAAATACCGGGTTCCACGGTTAAACACGTATTATTCATCGGATAAACGTGACGGCCTTTCTCCTTGACAGCATTGGCCACAGTGGAACGATACCAACCAGCATTAAAAAAGCGTTTAAATTGAGCCAAGGCATATTCCAGCACAATATCAGCAACCGCCTGGTTATTAAAATCAACAGGGACAACATAATTCATTGTTGATGGCAGGGCGGATATCGCCGCATCTGCCTGGCGCGGCTGCGGCTTGGCCGATGAGAATACTTTACCTGTCTGGTAATGATAATCAATTGCCTCTATAATCTCGGCCGCGGGTGCCATAATTTCGTTCACCAGGGCAATTTCACCACGCACGAACGGTGACGAACGATAACGTTCCAGGTGCGTAAAACGCATCTTGCGCGCATGTTCTTTTTCATGACGCGCCGTCAATTGCATTGCCTGGTTATTCCGTTCACAAAAGTTTTTCACCTTTTTGCTCTGGCTCTCGGGCTTGAAATAAGTTACTGAGACCGTGTTTTTATCCGGCAGGAACAAACCGGCGGGCACCCGGCGCAATACATGCGCATAATTTTCGTCCGTAACGCGTATTGTATCAACCCGGTATTTCAGGGTATCTATGCGGTATTCTTGCTTTGCTGGCACGCGCACAATGCGCTTTGGCGCGGGCTCGACCGTGGGTGCACTATTTGCAACATACGTTCCCACCCCCAGTGCAGATATTGTCACCGCCAATGCCGCCGATAAAGAGTGTATTTTCTTGAACTTCATGTCTTAGATTATAGACTAAAAATATCATTTGTCAATTATTTATTATTTCACATGAAATAAAATATATTATATTGATAACAGTTGTTTTTTATTTTTACAAACATAAATGGCTTGACCGATTCGGATGTATTTTATAAGGTTAGATTGTAAAAAATATGGACAAGGAAGGATGACAACGATAATTGCATTTGCGAATCAAAAGGGCGGGGTGGGTAAAACCACAACCGCGATAAACATTGGCGCATCGCTGGCAGCGATAGAAAAGCGTGTATTGCTGATTGACCTGGATCCCCAGGGAAATGCCGGCACAGGCCTGGGCTTTGTGCGCAGTGCACACCCCGAAAGCGTGTATGGCGTTATTATGGGCACGGCGTTGGCCGCCGACAATATTTTATCAACGGCGGTGAAAAATCTGCATATTATGCCGTCCAGTATGGCATTGGCCGGGGCAGAAATTGATTTGCTGGACGCGGACAATCGCGAATTTCGGCTGCGCGACGCGTTGGCACCGATTGCCGAATATTATGATTATATATTGCTGGATTGTCCGCCAACGCTGGGCTATTTAACAATAAACGCACTGACTGCGGCTGACTATGTTGTTGTCCCTATGCAGTGCGAATTCTATTCACTGGAAGGCGTTCAGCAATTGATGATGACGATTCGGGCAGTACATGATAAGTTGAACCCTAAACTGAATGTATTGGGATTTTTGCTGACTATGTACGACCGCCGCTATGGCGTGACGCGCGCCGTTGACGACGATGTTCGCCGCGCATTTGGCGACCAGGTATTCAAGACCGTTGTCCCGCGCAATGTCCGCATGTCCGAGGCCCCCAGTTTCGGCAAACCGGCATTATTCTATGATTTCAACTGTCCTGGTGCCCAGGCATACCTGCGCGTCGCGACCGAGATAATTCAAAAATTGGAAGGGGAACAAAATGGCAACTAAATTCGGACTGGGACGCGGCTTGGCCGACCTGCAAAGCGAAATGGGAACAAATGTTCCAAACATATCGGTTTTGACCGGTGCCGATGGACGCGTTATTGTAAAGCATATCCCGCTGATTCAAATCGGTGCAAACCCAGACCAGCCACGCAAAACGTTTAACGAGGCGGACCTGGCGGACCTGGCGGCATCAATAAAAGAAAAGGGTGTGTTGAGCCCGATAATCCTGCGCGCGGTGACGGGACGACCATATATGTATGAAATCGTCGCAGGTGAACGTCGCTATCGCGCCAGCAAAATGGCTGGCCTGGCCGAAATTCCGGCCTTGATAAAGAAAATGACCGACAATGACGCGATGGAAACCGCCCTGATTGAAAATGTCCAGCGCGAAAACCTGAATCCAATAGAAGAGGCCATCGCATACCAAAACCTGATGGACAAATGTGAATATTCATTGGACGATGTGGCGCGTCTGATTAGTAAATCAGCCAGTTATATCCGTAACAGCCTGCGTCTGGGCGACCTGCCGGAAAGTGTCAAGGACAAGGTGCGTTCCGGTGCGATTTCCGCATCGCATGCGCGCACAATCGCGGTTTCTGACAATCCTGAAGAATTGGCAAACGAAATCGTTGCACACGGTTTATCGGTTGCTGAAACAGCCACACGCGTAAAGCAGGGCACACGCCGCCGCAGCGGACGTGCATACATCAACAAGACAATTGATGACGCCGCGCGACGTGATATTGAATCGCGTATCCATGCCGTCCTGGGCGTGCCGGTAAAATTGCAAGAACGCCGTGGCGGGGCAGGGCAAATTGTTTTGACGTTTGCCACCCGTATCCAGATGAACGAATTGGTTGAAAAACTGACAAAATAAATCAAAAAAAGGCCGGCAAATACCGGCTTTTTTTAAATATTTTCTGGCTGTCAAAAAAGCGATAAAAAACACCGGCATTTACCGGTGTTTTTTATATTTTTTACAACACTATTATTTAACAGTTGTTGTTGCGTTACGGTTGAATTTCCAAACCTTTTCGCCGGTTCCTTGAACCAATGGGCGTTCTTTACCATAAGAAATGGTCGAGATACGTTTAGAATCAATGCCGTCTTTGACCAAAACAGCCTTGGCTGCGTTTGCACGACGTGCACCCAATGCCAAGTTGTATTCGGTAGAACCACGTTCGTCGCAGTTACCAGCAATCTGGACCTTGGTGTCTGCGTGATTCTTCATATACAATGACTGGCCCAACAGATTGTCGCGTGCTTCGTCAGAAATTTCCGAAGAATTGAACGCAAAGAATACGCGTTGATCATTCAAGTCAGCAGGTTCAACGATGCTGGAACCACCGCAGGCAGCCAACATACCAGCAACACCAGCCAACATAGCAAAGTTTTTAATTTTCATGAAAATACTCCCTTGAGTTTCTGTTGCTCGTGGTATAGTCTATAATGAAATGTTTGAAAAATCAAGGAAAATAAAAAAATGCATTGCAATGAATTGCAAGATCTTGCATTGGCAGGCGTCCGTTGGGAATTGACTGATATGCCGTTCGCCATGTCGCAACGTGCGGCGGTTGCCGCGGCCGCGCGAGTGGCGGGCGATAATGTATCAACAGACAGTGCATCAGTATGCAGAGCCCAAGAATCTATCTCTGCACTGCGCACACCAACGTCGGTGGTACCGCCAATCGCACCAACGACCGCTATATCAGCAGATACAGCACGTGCAATGGCGGCACGCCCCGGCGACATTGATGCGTTGTTACGTATGATTTCTGAATTTGGGCATCCGCTGCGTGCAGCAGCAACAAACGTTGTTTTACCACACATTGCACCGAAACCAAACGGACTGGTCATAGTCACAGATATACCCAGTGCTGACGACGACGCATCGGGGCGAATTTTGTCGGGCGCAGCGGGCGAATTATTAGACAAAATGATTGGCGCAATTGGTATGACGCGCGACAATGTATCCATTGTGCCGATTTTATTTTGGCGCACACCAGGGGGACGCACACCAACTGGGGACGAACTGGCATTAGCACGACCATTTGTGGTGCGCGCGCTAGATTTTTTATCACCGCGCCTTGTTTTAACACTGGGGACACTGGTGGCGACCGATATAGCTGGTGCAACACTGCCACGTGACCATGGCACGATATGTAACAGCAGTATGGGCATAAAATGTGTACCAATATTTCACCCAAATTACTTGTTGTTAAAACCGACTGCTAAACGCGAAGCATGGGACGCATTACAAAAAATTCAAAATTTGTTGAAAAGTCCCGATAAATAGTAAATAATTTCCGCATAAGTATAAAAGGAGCCTACAATTAGACCAACATTTAACCGTGATAATCGCCGGGACACGGGCCCGCGCATGAATAATCGGATTTTTGCAAAAACCGTCCAAGTAATCAGTAATAATGGCCAGAATCTGGGGATTATGCCAACGTCTAATGCATTACAAATGGCAATAGACGAAGGACTGGATTTGGTTGAAATCAATGCCAATGGCGCGGTACCAATCGTCAAAATTATGGACTATGGTAAATTCAAGTATGAACAAAAAAAGCGCGCATCCGAAGCAAAAAAGAATCAAAAAACAACCGAAATGAAGGAAGTTTGGGTCAAACCGTTTATCGAAGAAAATGACCTGAATATCAAAATGAAAAAGGTGTTTGAATTCTTGGGGCAGGGCAACAAGGTCAAAATCGCTGTTATGACACGCGGTTCTAAAAAGGTTTTGGCCCGTGGCAAAGACGCTGTCCCAGAATTGTTTGCACGTATTATGGAATTGATTGGTGACGCGGGTGTTCTGGAATCCAAGTCAAAACCAGATGAACGCACAAAATCAATCATTGTCGCCCCAGCCGGCAAGAAATAAAAAACGCGCCCCAGGCGCGTTTTTTAGAGCACAGATAATAGATAGTGCGTCGCCGGCGCACCTGTTTTTTGCCGCCAAATGGCCACTTGTGTTTTCAGCAAAACGATTGTATAATTCTCGTTGCAGTGACGTGTTGTCGCTGTGGGGAATAGAAACCCCATATAGAGTCATCCGCAGGGATGTAAAAAACTCCAACCAGTATCGGGTTGGAGGGCCGTGAATATATTGAATAAACGCGCTATAAACTCTATTATAGTTTCTATCCTCCAACCACCTGATTTTCTGGTGGTTTTCTTTTTTGGGGGCGCATATGAAAATCGGTGTTCAAATTGAGCAAATTCGGCAAAAAATGGGATTATCTGTTGTATTTATGTGCAACGCACCACAGTCTGGCACTTTAGATAGCAAAGCGCAGAGAGCAATGTTTGTGCTCGCGCCGCTCGCAACATTTATATTACCTGGATTCTGGGGTCAAGCCCCAGAATGACACTTATGAATAAAACCGCAACCAAAACATAAACAATATTCATAAAATGAAAACCATAATTCAGTCTTTGTCATCCTATGGCTTGACCATAGGATCCAGGTAATTAGAGTTGTCCGACATCGGCGGACACTTTCATTGCTCTCTGCTTCTGCGCTCTGCTCTCTAATAAAAATTCGCCCCAAACGGGGCGTTTTTATTCATATCGCAGACTGTCAATCGGGTTCAGTTTTGCAGCCTTTAATGCTGGTACAACGCCAGACGCCAATCCAACAATTACAGCAACCGATACAGACAAAATAACAGGCCAGACCGAGAAGGGCACATTATATCCCAACCACAGACGCCCGACACCCTGGGACAGGCCGACGCCCAACAACAGCCCGGCCATAGAGCCAATAAATGAAATCAGAATCGATTCAGACAAGAATTGAATTATAATCTGGCGTTCACGCGCACCAATTGCCTTGCGAATACCGATTTCACGTGTGCGCTCTGCAACAGACACTAACATCATATTCATAATTCCAATTGCCCCAACCAGTAACGATACCGCCGCAATCGCAATCAACAGCATTTTCATATAACCGGTGACTGTATTCATGGTTTCCATGACCTGTTTCATGTCCATAATCTGGAAATCGTCAACGTCAGAATCCTTTAATTTATGACGATTACGTAACAATGACGTGATTTGTTCAATTACCAGTGAATTATCCGCATCTGAATACAGTTTCAGCGAAATCATTTGGACAGCATTGGGAAAGCGACTGCCCGACAAACGCTTTTTCAATGTTGTTATCGGAATCAAAACCATATCGTCTTGGCTGCCCATAGCAGAATCACCCTTGGCCTTGGTCACACCTATAACAACAAAGGGGGTATTTTGGACGCGGATTACCGTTCCCACGGGATTGTCCGGCAATCCCAATTCTTCGGCCGTTGTGGGCCCAATAACGGCGTATGTTGACGCATTGCGCACAGCCGCATCGTCAAAGAACGCACCTTTTTCCATCTCTATATTCTGAACGGTGGTATAGCCAGGATACACACCCGTCATTGATGTAGACCAGTTTTTATTTCCATACACAACCTGGGCCCCGGACATTTGCACAGGACTGACTGCGGCAACATCGGGCAATTTTGCAATATATTCTGCATCGTCAATGGTCAGTGTCTGGCGATTGCCGCTGCGCACACCACCAGTTTGTGCTGCGCCAGCGCGGATGATAATCGTGCCTGTGCCCAACGATGAAAACTGATCTGTGATTTGCTTTTGCACGGTTTCGCCAACAGCGACCATAATCACCACCGCCATAACACCAATAACAATGCCTAAAACGGTCAAAAACGAACGAATTTTATTTCCACTGATTGACAGCCACGATTCTTTGAAAATATCATTAAATGTCATTTTTTACCCTCAAATTACAACTTGTCATCGTTTTTGGGTATTTTGCCATCGTAATTTATACGCCCGTCACGAATGTGAATCAGACGGTCAGCATATCGCGCTATATCAAATTCGTGCGTAATCATAACGATTGTTATACCCAAATCCTGGTTTAATTCCTTGAAAAATTTCAAAATTTCATTTCCCATTTTACTATCCAAGGCACCTGTCGGCTCATCTGCCAGAATCAGTTTTGGATTTCCGGCCAACGCACGCGCTATTGCTACACGTTGTTTCATTCCACCCGATAATTGGTTCGGCAGGTATGTTTCAAAGTTTTCCAATCCGACACGCGCCAACATTTCACGGGCACGACGCACACGTTCTGACATTGGCTGTCCACGATACATTAGTGGCAACATTACATTATCTAGCACAGTGCGCTTTGACAGCAAATTAAATTGCTGGAATACAAATCCGATATATTCATTTCGCACAATCGCCAATTCATCGGCCGTCATATTTGTAATATCGCGACCATATAATTCATACACCCCCGACGTTGGCGTATCCAGCGCACCGATAATATTCATACATGTGGATTTCCCAGACCCAGACGGCCCCATAATCGCGACAAATTCGTGTGCGTGCACGTCAAAGTTTATATCAAATAAAACCTGTTGGACGCCGCCCAATTCCACTGGGAAACTTTTGCAAATATTCTGCATAGATATAATGATTTCTGATGTCTTTTTCATTCTGCTTCCTTGGGATAATATTATACACTGATTTTTGCAGCAAACTAATAAAAAACGCACATTACTGTGCGTTTTTTATACCTACATTGGGCCACCGGGGCCACCGTGCATTCTGGTAGTGGTTGTGTTAGTATTTTTTTGTCCTGTGCGTCCAACAACAATCCGGTCGCCGTCCTGTATTTCGTCCGAGATGATTTCTGTTTCTGTTGCAGTCACCAGCCCCTTGGTATACGGCACTAGTAACACCTTGTCATCACGCAAAATTGCCACGTGGTCACTTGGTGTTGCATCACCCGCGTTATCAATAATATCGTCAAATTTTCGCAATATCAGTGCTGCATTCTGAACCGACCAAACATCTTTCTTTTCAGATACAACAATCGTAACAAATGCGGTCATTCCCGGCATCAATCGCAGATCAGCATTATCAACATCAATCACAACAGTATAAACAACAACATTTGATGTTGTTGTCGGCGACAAACGAATCTGGCGCACAACGCCATTAAATGTCTGACCAGGATATGCGTCAACTGTGAACGTGACGGCTTGGCCGTCTTTGATTACACCGATGTCCGCCTCGGACACAGATGTTTCAATCTGCATTTGGGACAGGTCTTCGGCAATCTTGAATAAATCAGGCGTCTGGAATGATGCCGCAACAGTTTGACCAACGTCCACTTCGCGTGAGATGACAGTCCCGTCCACCGGCGATTTAATTGTCGCATACCCCAGATTTGTGACCGCACGGTCATATTGCGATTGCATACGATTGACGGACTGTTCAGCCTGTTCATATGTGGTCTGGGATTGTTCCATTTCTGCGCGAGAAATAAACCCCTCGTTATACAGGGTCTTGTTACGCTGGTATTCACTCTTTGCATAGTTGCGTTGTGATATCGCGCTGACCAAGGCGGCCTTCGCCTCGTCCACGGACGCCTGTAATACAGACGGTTCTATTTCCAACAGAACGTCACCCTTTTTTACCTTGGAATTATAATCAACGTATAATTTTTCAATCGTGCCAGACACCTGGGAACCAACACTGACAGTGTTGACCGGCATAATTTCACCAGTTGCCGTTACAACCTGACGCATATCACCACGATTGATGGGCAGGGTGGCCAGTGGTGCTTGCTTGGTCTTGGAACCACCAAATATTAAAAACACACCGACTAAAATTATGACCAGTGTTAAAAACCACCATTTTTTCCGCCAAATCCACCGCGCCGCACGCCGCAGAAATGACGGCCGGGCTGGTGCGACAGTTGCATTTGCTTCCTTAGTCTTGTGTTTTTTCATTTGTTTCTACCCCTTGTTCCATTCCATCTTTGATTTCACCAATAGCCAGCGCAACTGCCGCACGTTTTATAAATAAATCATATTTCGCTGCGTTATTTTGCTTTTGCGCATCAACCAGTTCTGATTGTGCTGTTTGCCAATCCAGCATTGTTGCACGACCGACACGATACATACCAGCCGTGACACGTTCACTCTCGGTCGCGGATGCTAACAACGTTTCGGTTTGTTTTAATACCGTCTGGGCTGTTTTGTAATTTTGATATGCCGTAAATATATCCAGCGTGGCCGAATCGTTTGCGGCGCGTTCTTGTTCAATTGCGGCGTCATAGTTTGCCTGAGCCTGGCGCACGCCATACATGTTTGCGAATCCCGCAAATATCGGCATAGACGCACGGACGCCGATACTGCCGCTGATTTTATCAGACCCGCTGTTGAAACTTTCCGATGGCGTATCATTCCACGAAACAGAACCAGATGCAGAAATACTGGGCAAATTTTTCAAGAACGATGCATTGCGACGATGCCAAGCAGCGTCTTTGTTCGCGGTTGCACGCAATAAGTCTGGTCGTGATTTCTGGGCACGCGAAATCAGTTCATCAATCGTATCCAGTTCACTAACGTTGCCGAAATCGATGGGCAAATCGGCAATATCAATATCCTGGTTTGCGGGAAAAGACAACTTGCTTAGCAGTGTTCCCTTGGCAATTTCACGATTGTTTTTCGCACGCTCCAAATCCAAATTGCGACTGGCCAATGTTGTATCCGCCTTTAATACATCAGCCTTGGCCACGGAACCCGCCTTGAATTTTTTTGTAGCCGTATCGCGCGCGGTTTGTGCAACAGTGCGCAAACTGTTCGCACTTTTCACATCTGCATCAGCGTTCAGTAAATTGTAATACGCGCCAATTATGCCGTATATGTAATTCTGGACATTTTCGTCATAGTCAAAACCGGCCGCACGCCACGTGGCGGTTGCGCTGTTCAAATCGGCCAAACGTTTACCGAAATCAAACAACAGGTATGACGCCGACAATGATGCCCCATACGACCAATCGCCCCATTCTTTGTTGCGATACGGCAATGACGCGGACGCAGACGCATTGACCGATGGCAAATAATTCGCGTACCCGGCATTTTTTGCAAATCGGGCCGATTGCACCGCAAAGTATGACGCCGTTGTCGTCGGATTGCGACACAGGCCCAGGTCAATAACCTGGCCCAAGTCCAGTTTTCCGGCCGGTACAGTCGTGCGCGTGGCGCAATTGTCATCTGCGCCGTATGCCAATGTCGGCAAAAAACATAACAACAGTGATATTTTTTTCATTATAATCTCTCTGTTTCCCTAACGTTTATATATAATATAATTTTTATGTTGAATTACAATTTTTTTTTGCCTAATATGCTTTCACACCTTTTTGGCCTGGTGGCAGAGTGGTTATGCAGAGGACTGCAAATCCTTGTATGCCGGTTCGATTCCGACCCAGGCCTCCAAAATTAAAACGCCCTTGTGGCGTTTTTATTTTGGATAATTGGTGCTATCGAACCGGCCCGGTTCGCATACGAGTCAGTTTTGGTGCTATCAACAGAATTTTTCTGTTTGAACTTTGGGACGCAATGCCATACAATCGCTGTATGATTGAAACAATAACGCTGACCGATTTTCGTAATCATAAATCCGGGCGCATAACAACGCACGGTCGGCACAATATTATTATCACAGGGCCAAACGGTGCCGGCAAAACCGCTATATTGGAAGCAGTATCAATGCTGTCTGGCGATAGGGGACTGCGTGGGACAGGTTGGGGCGAAATCGCACGTTTTGATGGTCTGGGCGGCTTTTCCGTATTTGCACAGTTATCTGACGACACAGAATTGTCAGTATATTTTAACTCCGGCGATACAAATCGGCATGCACGCATTGATGGCGACACGGCAAATTTGGCTGAACTGGGGGCACGGCTTCGTATGGTATGGGTCACCCCACGCGAAGACAGACTATTTATTGACGGTAGCGCTGAACGACGTGCATTTTTTGACCGCCTGGTTGCCAGTTTTGACGCAACCCACAATGGTCGCATAGCACGACACGCAAAATTATTATCTGAACGCGCATTTGCATTAAAATGTGGACGCGACGCCCATTGGCTGGACGCGATTGATGCCCAGATTGCCGGCACAGCCGTTGCAATTGCAGACGCACGCATTAAATACGCTGGCGAATTAAATTATTTTCTGGCCGATTGCGCCATATCTGTGCGAGGACGCGTTGAAGAAATGATATTAAATGGCGCACCAGCTGGTGGGGCAGAACGGGAATATCTGAAATACCTGGGCGAAAACCGCGAATTGATTGGCGATAAAATGATATTAGATGGCGTGCACAAATCTGATTTTGGGGTTTTTAATCACGCGCTGAAATTACCTGTGCATTTAACTAGCACAGGACAACAAAAAACAGTATTGCTGAACATTATACTGGCACACGCAAAACTGTTACATACCAAAACAGGTCGCCGCCCACTGATTTTATTGGACGAGGCCGCCGCCCACCTGGACGCCGATGCGCGCGCACGGTTGTTTGACGAGTTGGGACAAACAGATGCCCAGGTTTGGGCCACAGGTTTGGACCCAAATGTTTTCCGCGATGTCCCGGACGCTGCATTTGTCACTTGCACAGATGGCGAAATAAATAATATACTGACGCCAGGGAAATAGAAATATGGCAAAAATTGATTATCAAGTTTTATTGGATAACGCACTGAAATCCGTGGTCAAGGACGCATTGATTCACGCCCAGATAAATGGTCTGGGGGACGGAACGCATTTCTTTATCACGTTCAAAACGCGGGCCCCAGGTGTTGTATTGCCGGACTTTTTGCGCATGCGGTATCCAGATATAATGACGATTGTGTTACAGTATTCGTATAACAACCTGCACGTATCCGACAAAGAATTCGGTGTGCAACTGACATTTGATGGTCGGCCTTTTTTCATACGTGTGCCATTTTCTGCGCTGGTTGAATTCAAGGACCCATCTGTGGACTTTATGTTGACCTTTCACCCAAAGGGTGTGGCGGCGGCCGATAACGATATGGAATTACCATTAGAAGAGAAACCAGACACTGTTCCTGATCCCGGTAGGGTTGTTTCACTGGACGATTTCAGAAAAAACAGGAAATAACTATCAGAGTGCAGAGTGCAGAGTGCAATGAAGCGCGCCGGTCGGCGCGCTTGTTTTGTTCCTGTCGCGGACTAAGTTCCCCTCTGGGAAGCCGGGGTGCCCGCAGGGCGGGGTGTCGTCATTGCTCTCTATAAAAAAATGGGGCTGTGCCCCATTTTTTAATACATCGTTTGCAAGATGTGTTTGTTTTTGTCCAGGCTGGACAACATTTTGCCCGAACCACACGCAACACATGCCAGCGGATTATCAACCAAAAATGCCGGCAACCCAGTTGACGCGCGTATTGCCGCGTCCAGGCCACGCAACAGCGAACCACCACCGGTCATCGCAATACCCAAATCTGCGATATCGGCCGACAATTCTGGCGGTGTCAATTCCAACGCCTGGCGCACGGTGTCAACAATCTTGGACACAGTTTGTGCCAATGCCGATGCAACCTGGGATTCAGTGATAACCGTTTCGCGTGGCGTTCCAGATAACAGGTCGCGTCCCTTTATCTTCATGGTCAATTCGTTTGCCTTGTCCTTGGGCATAATGGCGGTGCCGATACGTTTTTTTATTTCTTCGGCCGTATTTTCACCAATCAACAGGTTTTTATTCTTGCGAACAAATTCGATAATGTCCAAATCCATCTGGTCGCCGGCCGTGCGCACCGCGTGCGAATACACAATCCCGCCCAGGGACATAACCGCAACTTCGGTTGTGCCACCACCAATATCCAGAACCATTGAACCAACCGGCTTTTCCACCGGCAGACCTGCGCCAATCGCAGCCGCGGTTGATTCTTCGACAATATACACCTTGCGTGCACCGGCGGCGTCGGCGGCCTCTTGTATAGCGCGGCGTTCCACCTGGGTCGCGCACGACGGCACACATATAATAATCAATGGCGCAGCCAATGGATTTTTACGATGAACCTTGCGAATAAAGTATTTAATCATTTCTTCGGCAACTTCGAAATCTGCGATAACACCGTCGCGCAATGGACGAACCGCGGTAATTGTTCCCGGTGTGCGGCCAAACATTTGTTTCGCCTCGGTCCCGACAGCCAAAATTTCCTTGCGTCCCATCAGACGATTTTCAGCAACAGCAACAACTGACGGTTCGTTCAAGACGATTCCGCGTCCCTTGACATAAATCAGTGTATTTGCCGTTCCCAAATCAATCGCCATATCGGCAGAGAAATATTTCATCAACCAGTTATACATTTTATAATCCTTGGGCTGTTTCACATTTTCTTGCACTATAAAACCTGTGCGAATAAAAATCAAGCGGGGGCCACATAAAAAATATGCTTTTTTATTTGATTATTACCAGATTCTGGTATTATAAGCGATATGAGAAATACGATTAAAAATCATAATGACTTTTTAATGATGGATGAAAATCTGACGGCGCGCAGTGCTTTTTTTATAATCCGCGCAAAGCCCGCAAAATTTCCAGATGACCCGCGTTTTGGCCTGGTCGCAACGAAAAAAACATTTCGTTTTGCAGTCCAACGCAATCTGGCAAAGCGGAAATTACGTGATTGGATTCGCTTTAATGACGCGTTGCAATTGGCCGATTTGGATTATGTGTATATCGCACGGCGTTCTATTTTAACCGCCGAACGTGATGATGGTCGGGCGGCCATGGCGCGCGCATTGCGCTATTTGGCACATGAACATGCAAAAAATGGAAAAAAGTAATTTATCTTGGTCGGGACGCGTGGCAATTTGGCTGGTAAAAATGTACCAGACATGCATTTCACCATTTATCGGCGGACGCGCAACGTGCCGTTTTATCCCCAGTTGCAGCCAGTATACCACCGACGCCATTGCTAAATATGGCGCATGGCGTGGTGGACTGATGGCAATTCGCCGAATAATGCGGTGTCGACCAGGGGGCGGATACGGATATGACCCTGTCCCTTGACAAGTGGCGTGATTGTGCTAGAATTCCATAGCTAGACGAAAAATAATTACAAAGGGTTTATATTATGTCTTTTCGTGCAACTGTTGAATCCATGTCAAAAATTATGGACGAAATGGGTATTACAGAACTGGAACTGGAACGTCAGTTTTTGTTCGGTGTTTATCGTAAACACATTCATTTATCAAAGCAACAGGCGGCAACCGTCGCTATGCCCAGCCTGCCAATGGCCGATGCAAAATGCGCGTCCAGCGCACCGCAACAGACATCGGGCTATGCGTTGAAATCACCAATGGTTGGTGTCGCATACCTGGCCCCAGAACCGGGCGCAAAAACCTTCACGTCTGTGGGCGCACAAATCAAGGCTGGCGATACCGTCGCATTGATAGAGGCGATGAAAACATTTAATCCGATTAAATCTGATCGCGATGGCATCGTCAAAGAAATATTGGTATCTGATGGCGCGGCCGTTGAATTTGACCAACCAATTATCATTATTGAATAAGTTATGTCCCAAATAAAAAAAGTTTTAATTGCAAATCGTGGTGAAATCGCACTGCGTATTATTCGCGCATGTCGCGATATGGGAATTCGCACAGTTGCGGTTTATTCAACGGCCGATAAAACGGCAATGCACGTGCAACTGGCCGACGAATCTGTTTGTATTGGGCCGGCCGCGTCCAAGGATTCTTATTTGAACGAATCTGCGATTTTGACGGCGGCATTGCTGACAAATTCTGACGCGATTCATCCGGGATACGGATTTTTATCTGAACGTGCGGACTTTGCACAAAAGGTTGTCCAACACGGTATGATTTGGATTGGCCCAGACGCCGAAATGATTACCAAAATGGGGGACAAGGTTAATGCAAAGCGCACCGCAATTGAATGCGGTCTGCCGGTGGTGCCGGGGTCTGACGGTTCGGTTGACACGGTTGAAGATGCGTTAAAATGGGCCGAAAAAATCGGATACCCCGTTATGTTAAAGGCATCGGCCGGTGGTGGTGGTCGCGGTATGCGCGCGGTTCACAATGCCGAAGAAATGGCGGCGGCGTTCCAACTGACCAAGAACGAGGCACGCAGTGGTTTCGGCGACGACACATTATATATGGAAAAACTGTTGTTGCACCCACGCCACATTGAATTCCAGGTTCTGGGCGACAAACACGGCAACGTTGTTATTTTCGGCGAACGCGATTGTTCGCTGCAACGCAAAAATCAAAAGGTTATGGAAGAATGCCCGGCGGCGGCACTGACCCGGAAACAGCGCGACGATATGATAGAGGTTTGCAAATCTGCCGCGAAAAAGATGGGCTATACAAATGCCGGGACATTTGAATTTATGTTCCAGGACGGAAAATTCTATTTCTTGGAAATGAACACCAGATTACAGGTTGAACACCCGGTCACAGAAATGGTGTATGGGGTTGACCTGGTTCGCGAACAAATTCGTATTGCGGCCGGCGAAAAACTGGGATACACCCAGGCAAACGTCGTTCCACACGGTCACGCGATTGAATTTCGTATAAATGCCGAAGACCCAGAAACATTTATTCCAAACCCGGGCAAAATTACATTATATGCGCCATCGGGCGGTCTGGGGGTGCGTGTGGACAGTGCGGTCTATACCGGATACGTAATTCCGCCGACATACGATTCAATGATTGCGAAACTGATTGTTCACGGCCAATCGCGCAGTGCGTGCATTATGCGTGCGACACGTGCATTGGACGAATTTGTCATAGAAGGGGTCAAGACCACGATTCCGCTGCAACAAAAACTGTTAAAGAATCGCGATGTTCAAACATTAAAGTTTGATAATCACTGGTTGGAAAATTACCTGGCAGAAAAAAAGTAAAAAGCACCGGCAAATGCCGGCGTTTTTTTTATAGAGAGCAATGAAAGAGTCCGCATTCGCGGACAACACCATTTACCTGGATTCTGGGGTCAAGCCCCAGAATGACAAAGGCGGTAGTATAATTTTTATTTTACGGATATTGTTTGTATCTTGGTTACGGACGTTTTTCTTATGGGTCATCCTGTGGCTTGACCACAGGATCCAGGTCATATCAATGTTGCGAGCAAATGCGAGCACAAACATTGCTCTCTGCTCTCTGCACTCTGCTCTCTATATTTTTACTGTTGCAATCAGTAAAAACTTTGTTATAATGCCCCGTGCATTGGGTGGTTAGCTCAGTTGGTTAGAGCGTTACGTTGACATCGTAAAGGTCGTTGGTTCGAGTCCAATACCACCCACCACAAATTTTCACCGCAGCGTCAACAAGGGCTGAAAATTTAGTGGCACGGCAAAGTGTAGCGAAGCCGGACAAGGAATATAAAGTTATTGGAAGTAAAAATAATGCGAATGCAGAACTAATCTTGGAACAAATTTCTGACGGGATTCTGTGCGACGCCCCGTTGGGCGTCGCATTTTTATTTATCAAGGAAACGAATATGACAGACACAAACAATAAATATTTAATTACATCTGCGTTACCGTATGTGAACGGAGAGTTGCACCTGGGGCATCTGGTGGGTTGCTTGTTGCCATCGGATATTTATGCGCGTTTTTGTCGTGCGCGTGGACGCGATGTTCTGTATGTTTGTGGGGCCGACGAACACGGCACACCGGTTATTGTCGGTGCAAATGTGGCCGGTATGTCAATTCCAGATTACGCAAACATGTGGTATGAAAAGCATTTACGTGCCGTGCGCGATTTCAATCTGTCATTTGATTTATATGGTCGCACGCATACGAAATTACAGGAAAAATTGATTCACGAATTGTTCACGCGCCTGGACGCCCAGGGATTAATAGAAGAGCGTGAAACCCTGCAACCGTTTTCAATTACTGACAACATGTTTTTAACTGATCGCCAGGTGCTGGGGACATGTCCAAAATGTGGTTATGAAAATGCGCGTGGTGACCAGTGCGACAAATGTGGTGCAACATACGAAGTGGACGAACTGAAAAATCCACGCAGTGCGATTTCTGGGGCCGCTGATGTTGAAATGCGGCCGACAAAGAACCTGTTTTTCTTGGCAACGCGTATTCAGCCCCAGTGGCGCAAATGGCTGGAAACGCACGCGCCACGGTGGTCAAAAACCGCCAGTGCAATTGCAAATGGCTGGGCCAGCGAGGGTCTGCGCGACACGTCAATCACGCGCGATTTGCCGTGGGGAATTTCGGTCAATAAACCAGGCTATGAAAACAAGGTTTTTTATGTATGGTTTGATGCGCCTTGGGGATACGTTTCGATTTCCCAGGCAGCACGCGAAAACTGGGCCGATTGGTGGAAAAATCCAGATGCACACTATGCGCAATTTATGGGCAAAGATAATGTCAAATTTCACGCCGTGTTTTTCCCGGAACAGCAACTGGCGATGAACGATAATTGGAAAACCGTAGATATGTTAAAGTCTATGAATTTCCTGAATTTTGAAGGTGGCAAATTCTCTAAATCTGAAAAACGCGGTGTATTTTTGGACGGCGCGTTGGAAATCGCACCGGCGGACGCGTGGCGTTACGCGCTGATTGCGTCTGCGCCGGAAACAGACGATACGGATTTCACATTTGCGCGATTTGCCGATGTTGTGAACAAAGATTTGAACGGTATGCTGGGGAATTTTGTTTCACGCGTTTGCAAATTGACCGCGAAAAATTTTGGCGGGGCTGTGCCGGCGGCCGGGGAATCTGACCTGGAACTGGACGGCCAGATAAATGAAAAATTATCCGAATTGACAACGGCACTGGACGCATGTGAATTCCGTAATGCGGTTGTTGCACTGCGTGCATTATATGCGATTGGGAACGAATATATGACGCGATGCGAACCATGGACATTGGTCAAAAATGGCGATATGACCGGGGCGGCGGCGGTGCTGAACCAGTGTTTCCAGTTGATTGATTTGTATGCACGCGTATCTGCACCGTTCATTCCAAATGCGGCTGAAAAAATGCAAAATGTTTTTGTTCTGGCGCGTGATTTAACATGGCCGACAGCGTTTGAATATCGCATAAAAGATGGCGATGAATTTGCAGTTCCTGAAAATTTATTTGCACGCATTGATGATGAAACGGTTGAAAAACTGACCGCAGAATACGCGCCACGCGATAAAAATGAAATTGTGCCTGTCGCTGCAAAAATTGTCGCAGTAAAAAATCATCAGACACGTGAAAATCTGCATATTTTGACAGTGGACGATGGCACAAGTAACGATTTGCAAATCGTATGCGGTGCGCCAAACGTGCGCGTTGGTATGATTGGCGTTCTGGCCCCGGTTGGCGCAACATTGCCCGGCATGAAAAAACCAATATCCCAGCGCACTGTTGCCGGCACAGAATCGTTTGGTATGATGTGCAGTGGCGCAGAACTGGACATAAATGACAATGGCGATGAAATCATTGAGTTGTCCCCGGACACACCATTGGGCGTGGCATATAAAAAATAAAATGGATAATATAAAACTGGTTTTAATGTCGTGTTGTGCGCCGTGCAGCGCCGGCGCAATTCAACAGTTGGTCAACGGCGACATCGCTGGTGTTTCTGATTTTATCGTCCTGTTTTTCAATCCGAATATTTTTCCAGAATCAGAATACACAAAACGGCTGGACGAACAAATCAAGTATTGTGAAAAATTGGGTGTAAAGTATGCCGTTGGTAATTACGACCACGCGGCGTGGCGTGCGCACGTGGCTGGACTGGAAAACGAACCAGAACGTGGCGCACGTTGCAGTCGGTGTTTTGAATTTCGCTTTAAATATGCGGCGGAATTTGCACGCAAAAACGGATATAACGCGGTGGCATCTGTGTTCGGCGTATCCCGGCACAAGGACCAGGCCCAGGTTGACCGTGCAGGTCAAAACGCATTGGATAAATGTTATGTGCCTGTTATTTGGGACGAGAAATTACGTCAAAAAATCGGGCGCGAGTCTGATTTTTATCGCCAAAATTATTGCGGTTGCGAATTCAGTATTCGCAAAGTATAATCCATATTGGATATAACAAAGGAATAACTATGTCACGCATATTTGTTTTCCCTGGCCAGGGTGCCCAGGCTGTTGGAATGGGGCGCGAACTGTATGAAAACAACGCGGCTGCGCGCGCCGTATTTGACGAAGTAGATGATGCATTAAATCAAAAATTATCTGATATTATTTTTAATGGCCCGATGGACGAATTGACATTGACAGCAAATGTCCAGCCGGCAATTATGGCGACATCTATTGCTATGTTGCGTGCATCTGGCGAAAAATTACCAGAATATGTCGCGGGGCACAGTTTGGGTGAATACACTGCACTGTGTGCATCGGGCGCATTATCATTGGCAGATACGGCACGGTTGTTGCGCACACGCGGAAACGCGATGCAGTCGGCTGTTCCTGTTGGTGCAGGATTGACCGCGGTGATATTGGGACTGGATATTGATGTTATTCGTGATTTATGCAAAAATACTGACTGCGACGTTGCAAATGATAATTGTCCGAACCAAGTTGTTGTATCTGGCGAACGCAACGCAGTTGAAAATGTGCTGCAGCGTGCCAAAGACGCCGGGGCGCGTCGCGCGATGCCGTTGGCATTATCGGCGCCTGTGCATTGCCGGATTCAGGCACCGGCCGCCGACGCAATGCGCACAGAACTGGCAAAAGTCACGATTGCACAACCCCAGGCAATATTTATCGCAAATAAAACGGCCGAACCTATGACAGATGTCGCTGAAATCAAAGAAGAATTGATTTATCAAATGACCCACGGTGTCCGTTGGCGCGAAAGTGTTATGACGATGCACCGCCTGGGTATAACCGAACAAATTGAAATTGGTCCGGGTAATGTTCTGACTGGATTGGCATCAAGAATTTGCCCAGAAATAACCGCAAAGAAATTGGAGATATAAAATGTTTGATTTAACAGGACGTGTTGTTTTAATTACCGGCGCAACCGGTGGAATTGGTGGCGCAATCGCACATAAAATGCGCGCGGCCGGGGCAACTGTTGTTGTGTCGGGACGCAATATTGCAAAACTGGAATCTGAATTTGGTGGCGACGGCTTTATCAAGTTGCCGTGTGACTTGGCGGCCGAAGGTGGCGCAGTTGAACTGGTTATGAATACAATAGATGTCGCCGGTAAAATTGACGTTTTAATCAACAACGCCGGTATTACCAAGGATACATTATTGATGCGTATGTCCGACGAACAGTTTGACGATGTTATCAACACAAACCTGCGTGCATGCTTTAAAATGTGCCGCGCAGCGATTATGCCGATGATGAAGAATCGTTTTGGTCGCATTATTAATATGGCGTCTATTATTGGTGTTATTGGTGGCCCGGGCCAGGCAAACTATGCCGCGTCCAAGGGTGGTATGATTGCAATGACAAAGTCCATCGCGGCCGAGGTTGCGTCCCGCGGTATCACGGCAAACTGTATTGCGCCTGGATTTATTCAAACGCCGATGACGGACGTTCTGCCTGATGAATTAAAGAAAACATATCTGGCACAAATCCCAGCCGGCCGTTTTGGTACACCAGACGACATTGCAAACGCGTGCGTATTCTTGGCGTCTGACGAGGCATCATACATCAACGGCCAGACATTAAATGTCAACGGTGGTATGGGACGTTTTTAATAAATGACAAAATTTGATGTGATTGTTATTGGTGGCGGACACGCAGGCGTCGAAGCGGCGACTGCATCTGCACGCCGTGGTGCGCAAACACTGTTGCTGACCCAATCTGAACGTGATTTGGGCGCGATGTCGTGCAACCCTAGTATTGGTGGCCCCGGTAAATCACAGATGGTTTCTGAAATTGACGCAATGGGTGGCGTTATGCCACGCGCAGCGGACGTCGCTGGGATACACTTTCGAACACTGAACGCGTCGCACGGCGCGGCAACACGTGCATTACGCGCCCAGATTGACCGCAAAATGTATCACAACGCAGTCGTGAAAATTTTGTCCGAACAACCAAATTTAACCATAAAGTTTGACAAGGTTGTGTCGCTGGATTTACAAAATAAAATTGTAAACGGCACATATTCGGCCCGCGCAATCGTGTTGACCACGGGAACGTTCTTGGGGGGCCTCGTCACACGCGGAAATGAAAAGATTGCATCTGGTCGCATGCAAGATGACGGTACATACCAGGATAATGATACTGTTATTTCTGGGGTGCTGCGTGAAAACGGGTTCCAGATTTTGCGTCTGAAAACGGGAACGCCGGCGCGAATTTATCGTGACAGTATTGATTTTTCGGTCTGTGAATTGCAACCAGGCGACAACCCACACGATTGGTTTTCCCGGCCAAATACAGATAATAATTTTTCGTCGGTATGTTATATAACGCATACGACTGAAAAGACACATCAAATAATTCGCGACAATATTGCCAATGCGCCAATGTATAACGGCGATATTCACGGCACAGGCCCACGTTATTGCCCAAGCCTGGAAGACAAGGTTATGCGTTTCCCAGACCACACGTCGCACCATGTTTTTTTGGAGCCAGAGGGATTAAACAGTGATTTAATTTACCCAAACGGCATTTCAACCAGTTTTGGCGCAGATATCCAGGACGCGTGGATTCGCACAATACCAGGTTTAGAAAACGCACGCATTGCGCGATATGGATACGCGATTGAATACGATGCGATTGACGCACGCGCACTGAACGCGACACTGGAATCACGCGACAGGCCGGGCATATTCTTTGCTGGTCAAATCAACGGCACATCTGGATATGAAGAGGCCGCCGCCCAAGGCATTGTTGCCGGCGCAAACGCCGCCGCGCGTGCGTTGAATTTACAGTATCTGATGTTAAATCGCACAAACGCAATGATTGGCGTGCTGATTGATGATATTACAACGCTGGGGGTTGATGAACCGTATCGTATGTTTTCATCACGCGCAGAATATCGTTTGAACTTGCGCACAGATAACGCGATTGCCCGTCTGGGCGATATGGCGGTGGAACTGGGGCTAATTACGGCCGACGCGCGTGACGAAAAACTCGCGCTGCGTGCAACGGAAATTGCCAAAAACGATAAATTCTATGCTGGATATATCGCACGAAACGAACGCGAAATTGCGGCATACCGTCGTGATATGGAATTAAAAATACCAAAAAGTATTGATTACGCAAATATGCCGGGACTGACCAACGAATTAGTAGAAAAATTGACGGCAACGCGGCCAGAAAACATTGCGGCACTGTCGCGAATCCCAGGTATGACGCCGGCTGGCATAATGGTTGTAATGCGTAAAATTAAATGTGGAAATTAGTTTTCACATATATTATGATAGTGGTCGCGCCGGTGTAGCTCAGTTGGTAGAGCATCTCATTCGTAATGAGGGGGTCGTAGGTTCAAGTCCTATCACCGGCACCAGAATTAAAAGAACATGAACCAGATTGCAATAATTATTATTAAATAAATCGGCACTGCGCCTTTGGCGGTGGCTGGGGCGCGTATCGTGCCCCTTTTTTAATAATAGTAAAACAAAGGTAAGACAAAATGGCATATCCAAAAACCGATGCGCGCGCAGACTTTACAACGCTGGAACAAGAAATCCTGGCATTCTGGCGCAATGACGATACGTTCCATAAATCTTTGAACAAAACAAAACAAGGACACCCATTTTCGTTCTATGACGGGCCACCGTTTGCAAATGGTTTACCACACTGGGGACATCTGGGGGTATCGGCGGTCAAGGATATGGTTGCACGTTATCAAACAATGCGCGGTCGTCATGTTGTGCGCGAATTAGGCTGGGACTGTCACGGATTGCCGGCTGAATCATCGGTTGAAAAAAAGCAACATCGCCAGGCCAAAGATATTGTCGCAACAGACGGAATTGCTGCGTTCTGTGATATGTGCCGCAGCGACGTTATGACATATTCAACCGAGTGGTTAAAATATTTTGAACGCATTGGTCGTTGGGTTGATGGTGGTGACGCATATGGTTATCGCACCATGGATAAAAACTATATGGAATCTGTTATCTGGGCGATAAAAGAATTACATAATCGTGGTCTGTTATACAAAGATTATCGCGTAAATCCATTTGATTGGAAATTGGGCACCGTTTTGTCTAATTCCGAGGCATCAAGTGAATACCAAGATGTAACAGACGACGCAATCACCGTGTGGTTTGAACTGGAAAACGGCGATCGCGCGTTGGCGTGGACAACAACGCCGTGGACATTGCCTGCGAACAGTGCACTGGCCGTGAATCCAGATATGAAATATCTGCGTATGCGTGACGCCGATGGTGCGATTTACGTTATCGCAGAATCACGCCTGGCGGCGTATGAAAAGCAATTTGCAAACGCAACCCAGATTAGTGTGGTGTCTGGCCGCGATTTAGTTGGACTGAAATACAAACCATTGTTTGACTATTACGCCGATACGTCTGATTTATTGTATCAAATAATCCCGGCGGACTATGTTTCTGATGGCGACGGGACAGGTATTGTGCATATCGCACCGGCATACGGCGAAGATGACTTTTGGGCAGCAAAAAACATTGACCCGAAATTTCCTGTTTTATTAAACGTTGATGATTACGGCAATTACACCCCTGACGTTCGCGATTGGGCCGGCGAAAATATTTTTGACGCAAACCCCAAGATTATCGCACACCTGCGTGAAAATGGTCATTTGGTCAAAAAAGAACAACATCGCCATTCATATCCCTATGGCCCACGCAGCAAGGAAAAACTGATTTATCGCGCAACAGATTCGTGGTATATTGACGTGCCGAAAATCCGCAATCGCCTGGTTGAAATTACCAAGTCTCAAACAAAATGGACATCGGCAGGCGACCGGTTTTTAACCTGGATAGAAGGCGCACGTCCGTGGTCTATTTCGCGCAATCGTTTCTGGGGAACACCACTGCCGATATGGACACGCGACGGCGAATACAAAATATTTGGTTCTATTGCAGAAATAGAAGAATTCTTTGGCGTGAAAATAAACGACCTGCACCGGCCGACACTGGACGCGTTGGAAAAAGACGGCTGGAAACGTATTCCTGATGTTTTGGATTGTTGGGTTGAATCAGGCTCTATGCCGTTTGCGTCATTGCATTACCCGTTTGAAAACGCCGATAAATTTGCGGCAACATTCCCGGCCGATTATATTATAGAAGGCCAAGACCAAACCCGTGGTTGGTTTTATTCACTGATGGTGATGGCAACCGCATTGTTTGACGCGCCGGCGTTCCGCACGGTATCCGCAAACGGTATGATTGTTGATGAACACAAAAAGAAACTGTCCAAGTCTGTTGGTAATTTTGTAAATCCCGAAGAACAGATTGAACAATCTGGCGCAGATGCCGTGCGCTTGTTCATACTGGGGTCTGGGTTTATGAAGGCCGAACCAGTATCTATTGATATGGCGGGCAAGGTGTTCAGTGACGCCACAAAAACAATTCTGACCCCGCTGTGGAACGCATATCACTTCTTTACACTGTATGCGAATGCCGGCAACATTGTTGCGACGAACAATTACAGCACAAACAACGTATTGGATAAATACATTGTTGCCGAATTAAACGAACTGATTCGCGTGACTGGTGACGCACTGGACGAATACAAACCCGATGCGGCAATTAAAGAATTCGTGCGATTCTTGGATATATTAAACAACTGGTATATTCGTCGGTCACGTGAACGTTTCTGGGACGAAGATGTGGATGCATTTAACACGTTGCACTATGTGCTGACCACTGTGTGCAAGTGCCTGGCACCGTTTGCACCCTTTATCAGTGAATATATTTACAAAAACCTGACAGGGGCAGAATCTGTTCACCTGCAATCGTTCCCAACTGCCGCCGATACAGACGACGCAATCGTCCGCGATATGCGCCGCGTGCAATCGGTTGTATCGGTCGGGAAACAGTTGCGCGAACAATATAAATTGCGCAATCGTTTGCCGATTTCTAAAATCACAATCGCAGGCAATGATTTACACGCATACGTCGACATTATTGCTGACGAATTAAATGCCAAACATATAGATTTCACGCCGAATATTTCGGCAGTTGCGAACAGTTTTATTTACCTGATTACGCCAAAAATTGGTGCGCGTTTGGGTGGCGCATTGCGTGAAATTATCCCGGCGGTAAAGCAGGGTGCATATGAAATTTCTGGCGATAAATTGGTTGTTGGTGCGCACACATTGAACGCCGATGAATTTGAAAATCGTCTAACGGTGTTGCCGGGTATTACCGGTGCCGCATTGCCAGATAACACCGCGGTTATTGTTCTGGATACAGAAATCAACGCCGAACTAGCGGCCGAAGGATTGGCAAACGACGCCCTGCGATTTATCCAGGATTCGCGCAAGGCAGCGGGCCTGGACGTTTCAGACCGAATCAAACTGACCTATAACGCAGACCCCGCCCTGGCCGCCGCGATAGAAGCACACCGCACCCGCATTATGTCGGACGCGCTGATTGTCGATATGTCGCGTGGCGATGGCGAAT
Organism: uncultured Alphaproteobacteria bacterium; assembly: GCA_934276735.1. Taxonomy (GTDB): domain Bacteria; phylum Pseudomonadota; class Alphaproteobacteria; order Rs-D84; family Rs-D84; genus Enterousia. The sequence goes on from CAKQTG010000001.1 coordinate 181,114, forward strand.
ACGAAACCCAAATAGAAGGTTATGCAATCACCATCGGAATTCAAAAGGCATAAATGACACCAAAACAATATTTTGAAATTGTTCCGTCACGGCTGAATATGGATATTCGTTCTGAATTATATTTCATAAACGAATTCACGTTCGCCGTGGCTGTCATTTTGTCGGCCCAGGCAACTGATAAAAAAGTCAACGAAGTGACGCCGGCTTTGTTTCAGATTGCGCCGACGCCGGCTAAAATGATTGCACTGGGGATTGATGCATTAAAACAACATATTCGCGTAATTTCATTTTTTAATAACAAGGCGAAAAGCATCATCGGCCTGGCGTCGCAACTGATGGAATACGACGGCAATGATGATATAAATTATAAATTCCCGGCAAAATTTCATAACCGCGATGAATTGATGAAATTACCTGGCATTGGGCAAAAAACTGCAAATGTCGTAATGAACGTTTTGTGGGACGCGCCAAACATCGGCGTCGATACTCACGTTTTCCGCAATGCACATCGTTATGGCTGGGTTGGGGCAGATGCCAACACACCAGAACGTGTTGAATCTGAACTGTTAAAAAAAATTCCAAAAAAATATCACGCAATTTGCAATCACGTGATGGTTTTGCACGGGCGATATATTTGTCGCGCACTGCGCCCAAAGTGTGCCGAATGTCCGGTTGCACATATTTGCACCGCCCGCGACAAAACGATATAAACATTTGTTACATTGAAATCAGTTGGTCTTGTTTGTCTGTTATACGGGCAATCTCGGAATTTATTGTCGCCAATTTTTCAGACGCCGCAGCGTCCCCCCCAAGGGCCGCCACAGTCAATTCTTTTTGTTCATTGCGCAGACGTTCCAGATATTTTTGCAATTTTAATGAAACAATATATTTTTCCGCCGCCACCGCGTCCAGGTTTAATTCCGGCGCATCGCCGTCCAGCGATATATCCAATGTTGCCAAAAATTCAGCATAGCGTTCGGCAACATCAGGATACTTGTTCGTAATAAACACCAATGTGTTGCGCGTAATTGCGTCAATTTCCGGCACCGCAATTTCAGGCGCATTTGATTTGCGTGACCATTTGTGCCACTGGTTAAATTTGCGCGAATTATATTCGTTTTCATATTCCGCACGCAACGAAATATCGGTAATTTTATCCGTTTGGGATTTCAAGAATTTTTCCGCCTGGGCGCGACCACCCGGTGTTGATACGATATAATTTTTATTCGCGATATCCCATATAAAATCGGTCAGACCCGTTGCGTTGTTTATTATTGTGTCCATCGCGTCTTTGCCAGATTTTTTTAATATTTCATCTGGGTCTTTGCCACCTGTGACAAATGCAAATTTAATATCCGAGTTATCGCGAATAAACGGCAATATCAGATTCGCCGCACGCGCCGCCGCCTTTTGTCCGGCCGTATCGCCATCAAAGCAAAATACAATATTTCTGTTTGCCTTGCACAATATTGCCAAATGATCTTCGGTCAATGCGGTGCCCAATGGCGCGACTGTTTCTGGAAACCCGTGACACTGCATTTGAATTGCGTCAATTTGCCCTTCGACAATAATGGTGCGATTGTTGCGATGAATACTTTCACGGGCAAAGTTAAATCCAAAAATAGTTTTGCGTTTATGAAATATTTCCGTATCTGCAGTGTTGATGTATTTCGGCTCAGACCCGTCCAGACTGCGTCCAGAAAATGCAACAACCTGGCCCCGGGCAGAAAAAATCGGAAACATCAATTTATCACGAAAGAAATCATACATTCCATAATCGCCACGCCGACACAATCCTGTGCCAATCAGAACGTCTTGCTTGGTATTTACAAATTTATTTGCGATTAAATTATTTTTTGGTGCATACCCCAGACGATATTTCTTTATCATTTCGTCGGTAAATCCACGCCCACGAATATATTCCAACGCAACCGCGCCTGCGGGGGTGAATAACTGTTTCTGGTATTCCGCCGCCGCACGCTCAGTAATATCAAAATAAGATTCTTCACGTTGAACAATCGCTGGGTCACGCGGTTTGAATTCTGGCAACTTCAATCCGGCCATTTCTGCCAATTCTTTGATAGCATCAACAAAGCCGACGTTTTCAGATTTCATTGTAAACGAAATAATATCGCCGTGTTCGCCACAACCAAAACAGTGATAAAACCCCTTGTCTTCATTCACGGAAAAACTGGGTGTTTTTTCATTGTGAAACGGACAACACCCCCAGTAATTTTGCCCCTTTTTCGTCAATGGCACACGTTTTGACACCACATCCACGATTGATAATCGCGTGCGCAGTTCATCGGTAAAGTTTTTATCATAATTTGCCATTACTTTGTTTTTTTGCGAAACCGCGTGGACGGTTTCTTGTTATTTATCAATTCAATCGCGGTGGCTAAATCCGGCTGTTCTTTGACCGATACATTTACGCGATTTGATGAAATGTATGCGCCATAGCGTCCTGTTGGATAATAATAAATCATTTTATCCGTCGCCGGATTTTTTCCCAATTCAATCGGGTCTGCCTTTTTAGGGCCACCGGCCAATAATTCGCGTGCAGCGTCCAATGTGATTGTTTCCGCCGTATATTGTTTTGCCGCGGTGTTTTTCTTGCCATCGGTCACATACGGGCCAAAGCGTCCCACACGGAATGAAATACCATCGCCCAGGTCAACTGATGTTGGGGTTGCTCGCGCTGGTGCATCACCGTCGGCGGTCACTGGTGCCATCGCCCCCAGACGCGCCGTATAATCACATGTCGGATAATTTTCACACCCAATAAATGCACCAAATTTAGATAATTTTATTCCCAGTTTTCCGCCACACTTTGGGCACTTATTGTTACCATCTGGGAACAAGTGATTATGCATAACATCGTTTATTTGGTCAATAATTTCGGTTGTTTTTACCCCACGCGCACCATCAATCATCGATTCTGTGGGAACCCAAAACGCACGCAGCGCAGCGATTTTATCACGTTTACCGTTTGATACATCGTCCAAAGTATCTTCGGTTTTTGCGGTGAAATTCACATCAACCAGCTCATCAAAATATTTTGCCAAATACGCCGCGATAACCCATCCACCAGACGTCGGATGAAAGCGACGCTGTTTATCCTGTTCGACATAGCCACGGTCAACAATTGTTGACATAATCGTTGCATATGTTGATGGACGACCAATTCCTAATTCTTCCAGTTTTTTCACCAATGACGCTTCGGTATAACGTGCAGGCGGTTGTGTGAAATGCTGTTCGGGGGCCAGTTCGATTATAGTCACATCATCGCCAACCGACAATGGTGGCAATTTTGATTCATTTGCATCCACATCGTCATCGTGAGATTCGGTATAAACACGCATAAACCCATCAAACGTGCGCGTTGTTCCAACCGTATGAAAAATCGCTGTATGTGCATCATTTTCTATATCCAGGGCAACACTGTCAAATTCTGCATTAGTCATTTGACACGCAATTGTGCGTTTCCATATCAGGTCATATAATTTGGCTTCGTCCCCAGTCAATTTCGGCATAGTGCCATCAAAGTGCGTGGGACGAATTGCCTCGTGTGCTTCTTGGGCATTCTTGGATTTTGTGACATAAATATTTGGTGTTTTTGGAACAAATTTTTCACCGTATGTTTTACCTATATACGCACGAATATCACTGACCGCATCCGCTGACAGATTTGTTGCATCAGTTCGCATATATGTAATCAAACCTTGTTCATATAATTTCTGGGCGGTCGACATCGTGCGCTTTGACGCAAAGTATAATTTACGCGCCGCTTCTTGTTGCAGGGTGCTGGTTGTAAATGGTGCGGCGGCACGACGCGATGTTTTTTTCTTGTCAATTGCAATGACTGTGCATGCAATTTCAGGCGTGCCAATTTGCGACAAAATGTTATCCATCTGGGATTTGTTTTCAATGGTCATCTTGTCAATTTTTTTATTCGCCACCGAAATCAAATTTGCATTAAATGTCGCATCGTTTGCACCACACGTCGCGCCCAGTGACCAGTATTCAACGGGTTTGAATGCTTCTATTTCGCGCTCGCGATCAACGACCAGTTTCACCGCCACCGATTGCACACGGCCGGCCGATTTGCCCAGATTGCGCCGCCACAGCAATGGCGAAATACCAAACCCAATCAGGTAATCTAATGCGCGACGCACCATATACGCATCAACCAGGTTCTGGTCAATTTCGCGCGGGTTTTCAATTGCGTTTTGCACGGCTTTTTTCGTAATTTCGTGGAACGCAACACGATAAACTTTTTTACCAGATAAAACCTTTTTCGCCTTTAATATGTCCAGAATATGCCATGCAATGGCCTCGCCCTCGCGATCAGGGTCGGACGCCAGATATACTGCATCGGCCTTTTTTAATTCGTCGATAATCAGTTTAATCTGCTTTTCCTTGCCCGGCATAATTTGCCATTTCATATCAAAATCATGCGCAGTATCAACACTACCATTTTCAGGCACCAAATCACGAACATGCCCCACCGACGCAATCACGCGCCAGCCCGCCCCCAGATATTTTTCAATTGTTTTCGCCTTGGATGGTGATTCCACAATCAGTAAATTCATAATCTTCTAACTCCCCCTGGCAGATAATTGTTGATCCTTGTGAATATGTGCATTTTGGGCCAGACCGAATCCAAACATCAGTGATAACAAACTGCTGCCACCAAATGACATCAACGGCAACGGCACACCGACCGTCGGCATCAGCCCCAGCACCATGGAAATATTTATAAAGTAATAAATGAAAAAGTTCAACATAAAACCAAAACAGATAAGTTGCCCAAATCGATTCCGGCACGTTTTCGCACACCAAAACAGCACCAGAATTATCCACGTATATACCGCCAGCAATATAAACGCGCCAATAAAGCCCAATTCTTCGCCCAGCATTGTGAATATAAAATCGGTCTGTTTTTCAGGCAAAAATGACTGTTGTGATTGTGACCCATTCAGATATCCTTTGCCTGTAATTCCGCCGGACCCAAACGCGATTTTCGCCTGGTTTATCTGGTAACCGGCACCGCGCGCATCGTGATCGGGATCAATAAACGTTATTATACGGTCGCGCTGGTAATCATGCAGGCCCCCATACCAAACAACCGGGGCCGCCATCAGACCCAAAATTGCGGCGATAATAAACCACTTTTTCTGGGCACCGACGATATAGAAAACACCGACCGTAATCATACCCATTGACAATGCCGTTCCTAAATCTGGTTGTGCCACAATCAATCCAAACGGCACCAGCAACATTGCAATCGGCACCAGGTAATTTTTTATCTGGGACAATTCAACCGAATTCATCCATGCAAAATAACGCGCCAACGCCAGCACCAGCGCAATCTTTATCAATTCTGATGGCTGTATATGAATAAAACCTAAATTCAACCAACGTTGCGCCCCCATACCGGTGTGCCCGACAAACGTCACCAGAATTATCATTATCAACGCGATTGCATAAATCAAATATGCTGATTTTATCCACGTCTTGATATTTGTAAATGCGGCAAAGAAAAATACAACAAACCCTAACAATATTTTCATCAATTGGGACAAGGCAAACGGTTGCCATGCGCCACCGCCCGCCGAATACAACACAACAATTGACGTCGCCAGCACCAAACACATTGGCGTGAACAATGCAACCGAAAAACGCGACAGTTTTTCAGAAAATGTCATCATACTTGCATTAGAAACGCGTGTCAGTCGTGCCATACTATTTACTACCTTTTAATAATTCTCGCATTACGGCGGCCGCAGTGCGTGCGGCAGAACCACTGCCACCACTATGTTCTGTAATAACACATACAGCATATTTTGGATTGGTCAGTGGTGCATACCCTACAAACAATCCATGATTACGCATGTGCCACTTTAATTGTTCATTAGTTAAAACACCGCTTTTACGTTCAGCCTTGGAAATACTGCGCACCTGAGATGTTCCTGTTTTTCCGCCCATCTTTGCACCAGCAACATTTATCGCACTGCCAGCGGCAGTCCCCCCGGGACGCGTTACCTGTTCCAGACCGTTCATCACATATTTTATATTTTTCGGTTGCAGCCCCAATGAATCAAATTCCGGTTTTTTATCCGTCATAATCAGACGCGGACGCACAACACGATTCGACACTGTGCGTGCAATCATTACACACAATTGCATACAATTTGCCAGAATAAAACCTTGACCAATGCCGGAAATAATCGTGTCGCCATGCACCCAACGTGCGCCAACATTTTTTTCCTTCCAGTATCTGTCAGGAATAACACCGGGCATTTCGCGTGACAAAATATCGTCCATATATTTTTCCGTAAACCCCAGTTTTAATGCCATCTTGCGAATTGCATCAATACCGATACGCAATGCCATCTGGTAAAAATATATGTCGCAAGAATGTTTCAATGCGCCCGCCAGGTCAACCCAACCGTGACCTTTGGCCTCCCAGCAATGATACCGCCGGTCGCCATAGTCCCAGTGTCCTGGGCAAAACACTTTTTCGGTCGGGGTAATTGCCCCTGATTCCAGTCCCGCCAAAGCCACAACAATTTTAAATGTAGAGCCAGGTGGATATAGTCCTTCGACCACCTTGTTCATAAATGGTTTAGCAACGTCACTGCGCAGCGATGCCATATATTCATCACCATCATCAGATGTAAAATTATTCGGGTCAAAACTGGGAGTCGACACCATCGCCAGAATATTACCTGTTTCAATTTCCAGTGCAACACCACATCCTGCCCGATGTGTGGTTAATGCGTCATATAATTTACGTTGGGCCGCGTCATTTATAGTTGTTTGCAGATTATTGCCCAATTGTGGCGCAACGTATTGTGATTTATCTTCGCCCGTGACACGACCAACCGCGTTAGTTATCATTACTGTTTGACCGGGCGTCCCAGCCAACGTGTCATCAAAACGTTTTTCCAAACCGGTTATACCCTGGGTAAAAAATGGCGCGTTTGGAATTGAATTTTTAGGTGCACCGACATAGCCAAACACCTGGGCACCGGCAGGACCCATTTCATACACGCGGGCAAACCCACTGGCCACGCGCAACCCCGGCAGATTACGCGCCTGTAATTTTGCTAATTTTTCCCAGTTTGTATTTTCACTGACCAAGACCGGTTGAAAACGTGGTTGCTTTTTTATCTTGGCACGGATTTTTTCCACCCGCTTTGGCCGCAGGTTTAATTCCGCCGTCACCGTTTCAATCAGCGCGTCCAGGTCTGTTGCCTCTTCGGGAATAATGTAAATCCGATATATTGGCGCGTCACGCGATATTGGCGTGCCAGATGCAGACATAATTTTTCCGCGTTCAGGCATATTTATCTGGATACGGAACGAATTATTCTCGCTCTTGCGAGTATATTCACGATAATTAAACACCTGCATCTGTAACATGCGCAAAACCAACACAGACGTCAGCACCGCGCCAGTGGTCAAAAATAATGCTGCACGCCGGTCAAATGTTTGGGCAACTTCTTTATCTATCATATTGCGCCCTCTCGATTACTGCGGTGATTGGGGTGTATAATGTGGCAACCCATACGAACATCCATATATCACGCCCCAGGTTTGCCCACCCCATATGTGAACAGAATAACAACAACGTGCCAACGCCAAAGAACACAACAAATGGCACAAACGCACGATCTGATGCGCGTGTTAAATCAATATATCCCTGGAATCCATTTACCGCATATGCAAAACAATACAATGCTGTCCAAAACAATGTTGTGTTTGAATTATAATCAATTAAAAAACAAAATATTACCGAAATCAATGGAAACCACGATGTTGGCCGCACAAAAGAACAATAAAAAATTGGTATCAACGCCAGCACGCCCGCTGGATTCCATATTGGCACAGCCAAACGCCACAACGCAATTACCAGTAAAAACGGTGTGGCGTGACGTAAAAATTTTAAGATATCTGTCTTCATTTATATTCGTGCGTTGTGTCAAATTGTAAAACCATCACACGGGACAGTTTTGAAACCGGCGTAACCTTTACATGATTATCGCGCGTCATTTCACCGACAATAATCCCTGCCGGCAAAATACCACTGATATTACTGGTCACAACTTTGATACCAAGTGTTGGTTCAAATTCTGGGTCACTGAAAAATCCCATTATTGGATGCGTACCACCAGTGCCAGTCATGAAACCATACACCTCGGACCCGGCAATGCGCACCGCAATATTTGAATCAGAATCGGTCAATGCGCGAACACGCGTAAATCCAGATGCCGCGTCAATAACAATTCCAACCAATGTTCCATCTGTGGATACGACAACCATACCTGGTGCAATACCGTCACGCGACCCCTTGTTTAACAAAAATGTATTATGGTGAAATGCCGATGTATCATGAATAATATCAGCCAAGACAGTCTTGTATGGCGAAGAGTGGATAATATCCAATTCACGTGCCAGTTTTTGATTTTCAGCAATTGCCACATCACACGTATTTTTATCCGCCAATGCCGCATCTAGACGAACACGCAATTCTTCATTTTCCGCCCGCAGGTTTGCTAATTCATGAATATTTGAAATCAGATTTCCTGTTGCACGCACTGGCCACGTCACAATATCACCAACAGCACCGGCCACCGGAACAACGATATGCCCCATTGCGTTCATAATTTTATAATCAGGCTTTGCAATCATAATATAGATAAAAATGACCGGCAATGCCGCTGCCGCGACAGCCGATTTTATCAATGTTTGCACCCGCGAAGATAATTTATTCTGGTTCATCGGCCACCAGTTTAGACACTAAAAATCAGATATTCAATAAAAACTTGATTTTTCCTTTAATTATGTCACAATCAGATGGCAGTAAAACAAATCCGAAATGGCAGGCATTGCCATCAGGATACTAAAAAAAGGTGAAAAAATGCCAAAACTGAAAACAAAGTCGTACTTGAAAAAGCGCGCATCGATGACTGCGACCGGTAAAATCCGTGTTGCCCGTAATGCCCACAAGAAACTGTTACGTCATAAATCTGCACGTGCAAACAACGCAGGTTCTAAACCACAGTATCTGAATGATAATATGACCGGTCAGGCGAAAATCTTGGCCCCATATGGTTTGAAATAATTAAAGGGGTATTAAGATGGCAAGAGTAAAACGCGGAACAACCGTAAAACAAAAACATAACAAAATCTTGGCCCGTGCCAAAGGGTATCTGGGTCGCCACAGCACAACATACCGTGCCGCCCGTGAAAAAACGGAAAAAGCCGGTCAGTATGCATATCGCGATCGTCGCGTTAAAAAACGCGAATTCCGCGGGTTGTGGATTGTCCGTATCAATGCCGCTGTTCGCAGCAATGGCTTGACATACAGCCAATTTATGAATGGCCTGAGAAAGGCCGGTGTTGCCCTGGATCGCAAGGTCTTGGCAGAAATGGCGTATGCTGGGGACGAAAACTTTGCCAAATTGGTCGAAGTTGCAAAACGATTTATTGTCGCCGAATCTAAATAACCCTTGGCGGCGGGTAGTTGTTTTGTCATAATAAAAGCCGTAGAGATACGGCTTTTATTTTTTAGAAGGTAGATAAATATGCTGGAACAAATAAAAAATATAAAAACACTTGATGAATTACAGGCGTTATATGCCGCAACATTTGGTAAAAATGGAACAATGACATTGCGGCTGCGCCAGATGAAAGACCTGGATAATAATGCGCGTGCGGCATTAAATGATGAAAATACCGCATTGCGTGCAGCATTTAAAACACGCCAGTCAGAGATAGAGCAGGCGGTTTTAATGGAAAAATTAGCGTCACAAAAACTGGACGCAACATTAAACCCAATGCCGGAATCCCGCGGTGGACTGCATCCACAGACGCGTGCGCTGGCTGATGTATCGGCAATTCTGGAATCATTTGGGTATACAATGCAAACTGGGCCCGAGGTCGAAGATGACTGGCATAACTTTACTGCACTGAATACGCCAGAATATCACCCTGCGCGTGATATGCAAGATACGTTCTTTCTGGGCAATCATAATGTATTGCGCACTCAGACATCGGCTATTCAAATTCGCAGTATGGAAAAATTAGGCGTTCCAATTAAAATTTTTGGCGTTGGCGCAACATATCGTAAAGAAATGGACGCAACCCATGCACCAATGTTCCACCAGATAGAGGGCCTGTATATTGATAAAAACGTAACAATGCGTGACCTGATTGGTGACGTCAAAGCGTTTTTACAGAAATTCTTTGAAATAGACGACGTTAAATTGCGTATTCGTCCGTCTTATTTCCCGTTCACCGAACCAAGTATTGAAATTGATATATTATGGCAGGGTAAAAAGTGGTTGGAAATTATGGGTGCCGGTATGGTGCATCCGAATGTGTTGCGCAATTGCGGCATAAATCCAGATGAATACCAGGGTTTTGCATTTGGTTTCGGTTGGGACAGATTGGCCATGTTGAAATATGGTCTGAATGATATTCGCCAGTTTTATGATGGCGATATTCGTTGGTTAGAAAATGCTGATATTTAATGTGGGGGTTTTGTTATGAAATGGACACTTAGTTGGTTAAACGATTATTTAAAAACTGATGCGTCGGCCGCAGAAATATCAGATACATTGACGCGCACAGGATTGGAAGTCGAAGATTTAATTATCCCGGTTGCGCCGATTGCCGCCAAGATTGTGAAATGTGACGCAATGGCTGACAGTGACCATCTGCATGTATTACAGGTAGACGATGGCACCGGCATATTACGCCAGGTTGTATGTGGCGCACCAAATGCACGCGTAGGATTGATTTCTGCACTGGCGTTGCCAGGTTGTGTTATCCAGGGTCATGAAATTTCGGCCGGAAAATTGCGCGGGGTTATGTCAAACGGCATGATGTGCAGTGGCGCAGAACTGGGTATAAATGATGATAACAGCGGTATTATTGAATTACCAAACAATACTGTGATTGGCACACCTGTGATGGACACACCAATTGTATTTGACGCAGGCATAACACCAAATCGTCCGGATTATCTGGCGGTGCGCGGGATTGCGCATGATTTGGCCGCAGCAGGTGTGGGCGAATATATCGTTCCAAATGATGACGTATTACCATTACAAAAAACATCGCGTAATGTGGTAATAAGAACAGACCGTTGTCCGGTGTATCAATTCTGTGAAATCAATGGAATCAACGTTTGCCCATCTGATAAAAAAATTGCGTCACGTTTGGCGGCAATTGGTATCAATCCGAAAAATGCGCCAATTGATGCAACAAATTATATCTGTTTTGACATGGCACAACCAATGCACTGTTTTGACGCCGATGAAATTCATGGTGATATTGTTGTGCGTATGGCGACGCCGGGCGAAAAATTTACCGACCTGTTTGGGACAGAACATGAATTAACCGACAGTGATATGGTTATTGCCGATGATATGGGGATTCTGGCACTGGCTGGTGTAATTGGTGGTGCGCGTGGTGCAACCACAGATAAAACGAAAAATATTATCCTGGAAAGTGCGTATTTTAACCCTGTATCTGTGCGAAAATCAGCCAAACGTATTGGCGTGTCAACCGATGCGTCATACCGTTATGAACGCGGAATTAATCCAACAATTACCGGTATTGCATTGGCGTGGGCCGCTAAAATAATTACAGACGCATGTGGCGGAAAAATCACAGGTGTCGGTTGTAGTGGAAAAATACCATATGAAAAAACGATTATAAAATATCGTCCGGAATTATTCTTGGCCAAGACCGGTATTGATATGCCGGCCGACACGCAACGTGAAATATTTGAACGCCTGGGGTTTGTTGTTGATGTAAAAGGTGATGATTGGAACGTTACACCACGCGCCGCGCGTGTTGATATCACAATTCCAGAAAACCTGGTTGCAGAATTATTGCGTATATATGGATATGACAAACTGGCCAATGTTGCGACGCATGTTGCAGACGACGCGGCACCGCATGATGATTTTTACATGAATACAAAATCAGAATTGGCAGCGCGTGGTTTATATGAATGTAAATCGTTCGGTTTTGGCAATTCAAAAACTGAACAAATGATTTCTGATAAGCCTGTTACCCCAGTAACAAACCCAATTGTTACGGATATGGACACGGCGCGAAATTCGCTGTTGGGTAACATGTTACAATTTGTTGCTAATAATGAAAAACGCGGATTTCCAAACCTGGCTATGTTTGAATTGGGCACCGTATTTGATGGCGATATGCCTGGCGCACAACATACCCAGATTTGTATTATTCGCACCGGTGTAAACGCACCACGTCATTGGTCGGGCCGTAATCGCGCATATGATATATATGATGTCAAGGCGGACCTGGTATCACTGATGCACGGCCAGAATTTCACCGTATCAACCGATAATCCGCCACGTTGGGCGCATCCGTTCCGCTATGGCGCGATTTACCAAGGCAAGAAAAAGATTGCCGAATTTGGTGAATTGTCCCCGATTGTTGCACGTGCAATGAAAATCAAAATAAACGTAATGATTGCAATTGTGGACGATGTGAAAAATTTACCGGCACCACGCAAACCGCGCGAAGCAAAAATATCTGAATTCCAGCCGATAACGCGCGATTTTGCATTTATCGTTACCAGCGATATGCCAGCTGAAAAGATTATGGCGGCGGCGCGTGGCGCGGATAAACGTATAACCGATGTGGTTGTGTTTGACGCGTTTGCAATGCCAAACGGGGACAAGTCGATTGCAATCACGGTTACAATTATCCCGACGGATAATATGTCTGATACAGATTTGATGGAATTACAAAACAATGTCATCAAAAATGTAGAGGTAAAATGTAACGCAAAAATACGTGATAAATAAGTAAAAAAAATACCGGCTTTTGCCGGTGTTTTTTTATATTTTTAATTATTAAATAGAAAGTGACAAATATCGCCGTCTTGCATAATATATTCTTTGCCAACCAGGCGCATTTTGCCGGCTTCTTTGACCGCAACCTCGCCACCATATTCAATATAATCGGCCGGTGAAATAATTTCGGCACGAATAAAACCACGTTCAAAATCAGTATGAATTTTACCGGCGGCCTGGGGTGCGGTCATGCCACGTGTAATAGTCCAGGCGTGTGCTTCCTTGGGACCAACGGTATAAAATGTTTGCAGACCTAGTGTTTCATATCCTGTTTTTATAATCTGGTCCAGGCCGGATTCAGATAATCCCAAATCGTCCAAGAACATCTTGCGTTCGTCTGGATCAACAATTTGCGAAATTTCCATTTCTATTTTTGATGAAATTACCAAAACGGGCGCAACTGCCCCATATTTTGCCCGGACGGCATCGGAATATTTATTACCGGTTGCGGCGGCCGATTCTTCGACATTACATACATAAATTACCGGCTTTGCCGTCAGCAAATTAAACGGCGATGCGTTGGCACCCGAATTACGCGCCGGCGTGCCAGCCGCCAATCCAGAACGAATAACATTTGCATCGGCCAATAATTTTATTGCATTTTTATCCTGACCATGCGCCTTTTTTTCCAGGTTTTTAATCTGTTTATCCATACTTTCCATATCGGCCAGCATCAGTTCTGTTTCAATTGTTTCAATATCGTCCAACGGGTCAATTCGGCCATTTACATGCACAATATCGTCATTTTCAAAACAGCGCACAACATGAATAATCGCATCTGTTGATAAAATATTACCCAGAAATTTATTTCCCAATCCCTCGCCATTAGATGCACCACGAACCAGACCGGCAATATCAACAATTTCTAGTTGTGTTGGTATAATTTTAGCACTGTTATCAACCGCAGCCAAATTTAACAATGTCTGGTCTGGGACAACAACACGACCAGTATTCGGTTCAATTGTACAAAACGGATAATTTTGCGCGTCGGCCGCAGCCGATTGTGTCAGTGCATTAAACAGTGTTGATTTACCAACATTTGGTAATCCAACAATTCCACAATTGAATCCCATAACTAAATCCTTTATAATGCGTTTAATATGTCATACATGTGGAATGAATTCAATATAAAAACCGTGCCAGCGGAAACAATTGTTTACCGCAATGGCATGTTTTGCCCGGAATTATCAACACTGGGTGGGACGGTTATTGATAAAAATTACGACGTTCCGGTTCATATAATATATGTTGGTGAAATTAGTGGTGAAAACCGGTTAAATATTGATATTTTGGTCCCGGACCAACCGGTTATTTTATCGGTGCGTGTAAAAAATAATTTGCCGGCCTTTTTTAACATTTTTATCAAAAACACCGGGAAAAATTCTGAAATTCATGGCGGCGTATTGTTGGAAAATAATAACGATTTAACGTATAATATAACTGCTCATCATGCCGCACCCGACACGACCATTTGTGTAAAGTCTAAACTGGTTGCGGCTAAAAATACAAAATCAAAATTATATGGCACCGCCATTATTGAAAAAAATGCCGGAAATGCGATTTCTGATATTGCATTTTCGACCCTGGCGGATAAAACCGCACGAATCGAATTTATGCCGGCACAACGAATTTCATCGGTTCCAAAATCAGCCGATCACAGTGCATCAATATTTCACCCATCAGATTGCCAGATTGAATATCTGCGTGGTGCAGGATTAGCCGGTGCGGAAACAATTGCCGCCATGCGCGAAGCGTTCATGAACGATTTATAAAACGCATATTAAACATAAAAAACGCCCGGCAAACGTATGCTTGTCGGACATAAAATAACCACCGCGTCATTGACGGGCCAGGACTTATTTTTTCTTAAAGCCCTGTTTGGCCTTTAATTTAGGATTGGTTGGGTCAATCAGGATAACCTGTTTGCCACGACGAATTTGTTTTACGTTGCCGCGTTTCTTCCAAGCCTTTAACGAACTCAAAAATTTCATATCTAAATCCTTTATTGCGTGGTGATTATAAACGTTTTTTGTAAAAAATCAAATAATTATTGTATTGCCTGTTATTTTTGTTTGTTTTAAACAATTTGGTTAAAATCATTTCTTATTAATAATTTTGTTGTAGTAATAGGGCCTGTTGATATTGTTGATAAAAATAGTCAACATTTTTTTAACAAGTTTTCAACATAAAAATACCGGTTTTCTGGTTATTTTGTGATTGATGTTGAATATTTTGTAAAATAATAAACATGTTGAAAAAGTCGTAATTTTCCACAATTTCAACAATTTTGACGATATACTTTTTATACTTGTTGAAAACTGTTGAAATTGTTATAATTCAGGCAAGAGAGCAGAGAATAAGAATCCAAATGAAACAACAAGTTCTGAAAGCATTGGCAAATCCTGCGCGTATATTTTACGTGCCATATACACTGGCCGTGATAAATTTTGCCGTGCAATTCATTATTTTTATTGTTATTTTTGTGTTGTCTTTGATTGTGACAAATGGCGCAAATCCGGTCAGTCCGATGTGGTTTTTGATTTCTCTGTGTGCGGTGCATATGATTTTAGCGGCGTTTTCAAAGCGTGACCCACAGCTGGGGCAAATATTGGCCGCAAAAATACAATTGTTTAAAAAGAAAATACCAAACAAACTGGCGGCATAAAAAATGACAGATATTTTTAAGTATTTTGCAGGCAGCGGATTTCCAATAACAACCATGATTATGGTTATGGCGGTTATTTTAATATTTGTTGCACTGATGATGTATATGCCGGCATTGGCACGTCGTATTTTCCCCCAGTTTGGATATAAACGCTATTCGCGATATATCCCGTTCCAGACGGTATACAGTGATGATTCATTGGAATTGACGGATGGGTCGCTGTTGCGTGTTTATCGGGTAGCCGGTGTTCAGACCAGTATGCAAGATGGCGTAACACGTGAAAAATTCCTGGATTTACGGGCGCAATTGTTTAACCAGATTCATGATCCAAATGTCGTAATGCGATTCTTTATGACGCGTGACGCGGTCGATGAAAATACTGATTATGATTTTGACCAGCCAGTATTACAAAAGATATATGACAAGTGGCAGGCCCAGGGACTGCGCATATTTTCGAATAATTATTATATTGTTTTGTCTGTATCGGGGGCAAATGCGCGTGATAAGTTAAATCAGTATGGCAATTATCTGGAATCAATATTGGCGGCATATCGTCCGAAATTATTGCGTAATGGTGACCGTGATAATATGGCGCGATTCTTTGGCCGGATTTTATCGCCGATTACAAAGCCGGCACCGATTGTATGTGATGGCCGGATTGCTGATTTAACAACGGTTGACGATGTTGAATTTATGCGTGATGGTATGGTGCGATATATCAGTGGCGGAATACAATCTTTTGCGACAATGATATCATTTCGTGCATCGCCAGATTATCTGGACGAAGAATTTTTTGAAACAATATCAACAATCCAGACAGAAATGATTTGTATGAATGCATTCCGTATTATGGGTGCGGCGGATGTAGAGGTTGCAATGCGTCAACGTCAATCATCGGCCGAAGAAGATGATTCATCAACTACCGAACAAATTTCGGCGGCAAATCGTGCAATGGATGAAAATGTTTCTGGAAATCAGAGTCTGGTAAATTATTACCCGTTGTTTATATTGTTTGGTAAAACACCCGAAGAACTAAATCACTATATTGATGAATTCAAAAAAATTGCGGCATCATTTGGTGTGTCACCTATTGCAGAAACGTATGCGGCGCGTGTTTCATGGTTTGCACAAATTCCTGGTTTTGATGTATTTCCACGCACATTTAAAATGTTATCGCGCACGGCCGCAATCAGTATTCCAATGTCAACCCAGCCACGTGGTGTTGCAAATTCAGACTGGGGTCCCGGGCCATTGGTTGTGTTTCCAACCGCCCAGGGAACGCCGTATCAGTTTCAATTTCATGTATCTGATAAACCGGCCGCGGTGGCGCATACATTGACGATTGGGCCAACCGGTGGCGGTAAAACAACATTATTCAGTTTCTTGATTGCGCAATCATTGCGTCACCCGAAATTAAAGGCATTTTTCTTTGACCGCAACAAAGGTGCAGAAATATTTACGCTGTCGGTTGGTGGTAAATATATCACCATGCAGGGCAAGGAAAAAAATGCCGCCGATAATTCATTTTTAACACACCTGAATCCGTTGAAAATGCCGGATACGGCAGCAAATCGTGCATTCTTGCGTCGGTGGTTTTCAATTATAACTGGACAATCAGACGCTAGTTCAGCTGATGAAATTGCACGCGCAGTATCGGTAAATTTTGATTATCTGCCGGAAAAAGACAGGGTATTAAAGAATTTATGGGAAAGTTGTTTTTCATCGGCTGGTAATATGCGACCGGCGTTGAAAAAGTGGGTTGACCCATTGCAATATGGCGACATATTCAACGAAACATCGGATACGTTGGATTTGCAATCGCGATTAACTACGTTTGATTTTACCGAAATTTTGCAAGACGAAACATTATCGCCTGCGGTGATTTCATATATATTGCACCGAATAAATAATATCACTGTATCTGGTGGAAATCCGTCATTGATTATGATTGATGAAACTGCGCCAATGCTGGAAAACAAAATGTTCCGCGATAATTTTATTACAGGCCTGCAAGAGGGACGTAAAAACCGCCAGGCATACATGGTTGCGTTCCAGCGTGCAAATGTTTTGGATAAACTGGGGATTGGTGACGTTGTTCGTGGCCAGGCACAGACGGTGCTGTTTTTCCGTAATCCGGCGGCCGATGCATCAGATTATGCGTATTGGAATTTAAATCCGCTGGAAATGGCATTTATCCAGGGCAAGGCATATCCAAATCTGAAACGTGCGTTGTTATTGTCACGTCCAGTGACGGGCGAATCTGTGATCTTAAATACCGAATTGGGGGGACTGGGTAATTTATTGCGTTTGTTTGAATCGGGACGTTCATCGGTATTATTAGCTGAAGAATTATATAAACAATATGGAAATAGTTTTGTATCAGAATACTTGAAAAAGCAGGGTGCTGGGGATTTATAATGAAATGTGTTTTCGCAATGCTGGATTTTTAATATGTTCCCTGGTTGTGATTCCGGCATTGGCCGACGATTGTTTACCGTATAAATTAAATCCAGCGGTTTATATTGACAGTCTGTCCTGGGCTAAAGAGGTTGTCCAACCATTGGACCCGATGGATTTATTACACGGAAATGTGATTGCAACATTGTCAGATAATTATGACATTGTTGCAGATATTACATCAATAGAAGATGGCTTTTGTGTCGCAATAAAATCAGTAACTGCATCGGTTGGATATATTAATTTTCTGGTGCAGATAGATATGCGCCATGTGCCAGAATCGTGTTCATACAACGCGATTTTATCACACGAAGATGATCATATCCGTGCGTATTTGTCGGTGATTGATGATTTTAAGCCAGAATTACAGAAATCTATTTATAGCGCAGCAGATTCAATTACACCGATTTTTGTCAGAAATCAGTCTGATATATCAGCGGCTGTTGATGAACTAAATGCGGAATTACAGGCGCATCCAGATTTAATTTTAGTAAAGCAAAAGATGAAAGCCGCCGAAGAAATTCGTAACAAACGCGTTGACCAAAACGATACTGGCGAAACGTTGAAACGCTGTCTATTATAATAATTATTGTTTCTGGTTCACACTGTAATAGTATTCCAGTTTTTCATGATCGTAATTTTCTATGCGACCCGCGGGCAGGACCAGCATACGCGTAATACCAATCTGTTCAACGAATTCTGGATTATGGCTGACCACGATAATTGTGCCGGTAAAATCATGAAAATTATCACCGATAATACGCTGGGTTTCTGGGTCCAGGTGATTTGTTGGTTCATCCAATATCAACATATTTGCACGACGCAATAATATCTTGCACAGTGCGACGCGGGCGCGTTCGCCCGGTGACAGAACAGATACAGATTTAAAAACATCCATGTCATAGAACAAGAAATTTCCCAATACGGCGCGCAGTTGTTGGTCGGTATAATCAGAATTGGCAACGTTTTCCAGCACGGTTTTTGACGGGTCCAGTCCTTCTAATTCTTGGGCATAGTATGCAATGTCAGTCTTTGGATTTATATCAATTGTGCCGCGTTCTGGGGTCAATATACCCATAATCAATTTTAACAGTGTGGATTTACCGGTGCCATTTTCACCACAGATTAAAAATCGTTCACCACCTGTGATTGTAAATGACATATTGCGATACAATAATCGCGCCCCAGGATACCGAAACCACAATTCATTTACCATAATTGGGTGACGCGCACCATCGCGCAATGGGGCCAGATTCATCTTTAATTTTTTATATGTTGCGTCACGTGTGGTGCGATTTTCTATCACGCGTGCCAATATTGCTGCACGAACATTACCTGCGCGCTTCATTGCGTGATTTGTCGGACTGGCGGCGTTTGCGCGTGCCACGAATTCAGATAGTTTTTGTATATGGCGTTCTTCGTTTTCTATTTTTTTATCACGCATACGCTTTATTTCGGCCAGTTTTAATTTGTAATCATCATAGTTACCGGAAAACACAGTGATGTTTTTATTCACCTTGTCCACGTATAAAATCTTGTTCACAATATTGTTCAAGAATTCGGCGTCGTGACTGATTATCAAAACCGTGCCGCGATATTTTTTCAGGTAATTTGTAACCCAATCCTTGGTCGTGGCGTCCAGGTGATTTGTCGGCTCGTCCAACAGCAACACACCCGCCATGGAATAGAGCAGGCGTGCAAACGCAACCTTGGACTTTTGCCCACCGGACAGGTCGCACAGCCGCATATCCAACATCGCGGCATCAATATGCATATTTTCAATGATTTCCAACAATGTATCTTCGGCGGTATAGCATTCGTAATAATCCAATTCTGATTGAATACGGTCAATTTCAGACTGAACATTTTCATCGTCGGGCGTGGCGGCAATTTGTTCGTATAACCGGTGTAATTTGGATTCCAGTTCGGCAATTGGTCGTCCGGTTGTTAAAAAATCCCACACGGTTGTGTCGGGTGTGGATATTTCAATCGTCTGGGGCAGATAACCAATCCGTGCGCCATCCAGGTCAATATGACCGGCGTCGGGTGTAATCTGGCCCAGGATTATTTTAAACAATGTGGTTTTGCCCGCACCATTGACGCCAACAACACCAACCTTGTCACGTGGGTTCAGGTTAAATTCTGCGTTATTATAAATAACATTTGTTCCAAATGATAATGACAATCCATATGCATGCATAATGCATATTATTCTATGTAATTTATATTTATTGGCAAGCAGATATTTGCGCCAATTCATCGGCGTATTTATCTGCCATCGCGGTGTATTTTTTCGCAATGTCTGGCGTGCCGCGATTGGCGCGTGCACGCATCAATTTAACCCCTGAATCAATGGCCAGGCGACCAATAGACGTGCATACCGATGGGTTTAATTTTTGACGCAATGCCGATTCAAAACAAATTAAAAAGTCGATAAATGTTCGATACACGGGATCTGAATCAACTAGGGACGCGTCGCCACTGGATTTCAAATCTGATATAATTTCATTTGCAATTTGACATATTCTGCATTTACCCGAAACGCCATGCGCCATAATCCAGGCTGCGTCTGATAATTCATGCGATAAATTCAGATTTATATCAAATTGCGACATAACATTACCCCTTGTGATTACTTGTTGGGGGTCTTGTTTATGAATATGATGCGGTAAAAAAACAAGGCCTCGGCAAAAATGTGCCACCATAAAAATATAGGTGGTCGGGGAGTTTAGAAAATCAATACTTGAATGATCCTATCTGCCTTTGGATAAACCTGTTGTATAACAGACAGCACCCCGGCCGTGAAATAACACCGGCCCCCGGCAAATAACGGTGCAATGTCACACCATTACGTTGGATAACGATACATACACTGCACCGCAAGTATCGAGCTTTCTAAAGGCCCCATTCCCACATCCCTGTGGAAACAATATTGATGATATCAGAAATATTTCCGCATAACAAACATTTATTATTATGATTTATTTCCTACTAATTTTCATACAGTGCTGGACAAATAATAATAAATTATCCTTGGTTTCCTGCGAATTACGGGGTATTATGAGATAAATAGCGAAAAGCCACCGAGTTAAAGGAATATAATATGTCGGAAATAAGTCTGAAATTGTTTGAAAGTCAGAATATTAGAACAAATTGGGACGGAGAGACCGAAAAGTGGTATTTTTCGGTCGTGGATGTTATTGCGGCATTGACTGATTCTGATTATCAAAAAGCCCGTAATTATTGGAAAGTATTAAAAAATCGCCTAAAATCAGAAGGAAATGAAACGGTTACAAATTGTAACCAGTTGAAAATGGTTGCTCCGGATGGCAAAATGCGTTTAACGGATGTTGCCGATACGGAACAGCTATTACGTCTTATTCAATCAATACCGTCAAAAAAGGCAGAACCATTTAAGTTATGGCTGGCGAGTGTCGGTAGCCAGCGCATAGATGAAATTGCAGACCCGGAAATCGCAATACAGCGCGCCCTGCGTTATTATCAAAAAATGGGCTATTCACCAGAATGGGTGGCGCAACGCTTAAAATCTATTGAAATTCGCAAAGAATTGACAAATGAGTGGGACAAGGCCGGCGTCAAGCAGGGACTGGAATACGCGCTTTTGACGGATGAAATAACGCGCGCATGGTCTGGGATGAAAACGCGAGAATATAAACGTCACAAGGGACTGCACAAGGAATCTCTGCGCGACAATATGACAAATGCCGAATTGGTTCTGAATATGCTGGCGGAACTGTCTACCACCGAAATTGCTCGCAAGGAAAAACCGCAAGGATTTAAAGAAAACATGAATGTGGCATCCCGTGGTGGCAATGTTGCGCGTCAGGCACGTTTGACGCTGGAACGGGAAACCGGAAAACCAGTTGTTACCGGTCAAAATACAAAATTGTTACAAAAGGTGGATAAAGAATAATGTCTGGCTTTTGGCTAGCTTGTATATCTGATGCAGCTTCTCTGATTGGTGTTCCAACAGATACGGCTAAGCATTTTTTGCAAAGACGGCAAAATGAACTGCAAAATATTATTTTGCAAGAAATTCGTGAAGGGGATTTTTCACAAGTTAATAAAGATGATATTTTGTCTATTGTCTACAGACTGCTTAACGACATAAATGAAGGTGTCGGAAAGAATAATATCCGCCTTTTGGCAAGGCTGATAGTCGGATTGAATAATGAGGAACAGTTGTTTTCATCGCGTTTTCATGAATTTAATACAATAATTGCTTCTTTGTCTTATGAACAAGTGTTGTTTTTAGCGGAAATTGTAAAAGCATATAGAAATCCAATAAATAGTATTGCACCGGCTGAATATAGGGATGTATGGGGATTCTTGAAAATTGATCCGAGAGATGTTTTGTCGGTAAGAAGTGCTGTGAATAAGGTAAAAGGTTCAAGTGTTTTATTGTCTCTTTTAAGAACAGGATTTTTTGAACCATTTAATCAAGAAGTGTCATCTTATAAATTAAGTTCTTTTTTTAAAGAATTTATGAGCTTGATAGACAATTGGGATGATATATCCCATTGGGAACGTGATTGAAATGAAATCACAGCATATAAACCGAACAGAACGATGTGTTCAAGAATTATATATTGATTTCACTGTATTCTGGACAACGTAGAAGCAGTATATTGTCTCTGGGCTGGTCACAGGTGGATCTGGTTAATGGCTTTATTTATTTGCCAGATACTAAAAATGGTGAACCAATGCAGGTTCCAATGATGAATCAATTACGGGAATTATTACAAAAAATCAACCATAACAAGAATTTATAATGTGTATATGGCGCAAATGCGTGGAAATGTTATGTTTGATTATTGCCGAAACTAATCAAAATATTAGATAATATATTAAAATTATCTTTAATTCTTTGTAATTATAAAAAAATTCAGTTGTAAAGAATTTCTTTACAACTGAATTTGACGGAATATGAATACATACAAAAAGGCTTAATTTTGTATGATAAACATTCAAAATTTAGTGTGGACTACTTGTTACCCTTGGCACGATTGTGACTTTTGCATAACATTTGGCAATTTTTTATGTCTGTTGCGCCACCCTTTGACCAAGCGGTTACGTGGTCAGCATCCATATCAGATAATTTCCATATTTTAGTTTTATTAGCGTCATGCCCCAGTGCACATAATGGACAGTTTGATGTATGGGTGGTCTCTGCGTGTTGTGTTTGTTGGGCATATACAGCACGTTTTGTGGCCTCGTCAAAAACACGCACGTCCAATAACTTGGTATCCACGCACCCTCCAAGTACGTATTCAAATATACCCTTGCGATTTTTGACATACGGGTCGGCGTATAACTCTTTGACTTTGGATTCTATGATTTTTGGGTCGTATGCCTGACGGTGGTATTTTTCATATAAACGTCCCCATTCCAGCCCACGCATTTCAGGTTCTATATTTTGAAACACGCTGGAAACCCAATCAATAACAGTTGTAAAATATTGTTTTAATTCGGCGATATTGTCGTCGTTACGGTGCGCACTCATATAATCACTGATGTTATTATTGCTGACCCATTCCAGTGCTGTTTTCAGGTAATCTTGACGATTTACCGTCCCGGAAACATATGCACTCCATTTTTGAATATTTGCATTTTGGCTGTTGCTAAATTCTTCTTTAGCAAGTGTTACAAATGGCCCAGAATATACAGCGTTTAATAATTCTTGGTCATTTAATGGGATGCCCTTGATATTGATTATTTTGAACCATTCCTTGATTTCGGTTTCTGTACCAGCGCACTCGTAAATCAACAAGTGGGTGTCCAGTATTTGATTTTGTATATGTTGATTCAGACCATCAAAATATTGTTCCATGCCATTTTGATCTTTGATTGGAAATTTTTTTGTAATGTACCTGCCAATACTGGTTATACGTTGTTGTCCGTCCAAGACCTCAAACTTGTTATCAGCAACCTTGTTAAAATAAATCAGGCCCAGTGGGTAACCATTGATAACAGAATCAATAACACCAGATTCACGGTTTTCTTGGGCGTAAATATAGTTGCGCTGGTATTCTGGTTGAATTGTCAATTTCCCAGACAGGCCAAATAATCCGCGCCCCTCGTATTCATTATATACAAATCCATCGCAAATATCGCGAATAGTTATATCAGTACGTAATATTGTTTTCATTATGCGTTACCTTTCTTTTTACGAATAAATACTCTTTGATATGCAGATTGAATAATGCGGCCGTCTTTATTGATAAAGTAGTTTCTCTTACCGTCATTCATTAACAAATTGGCGTTTTCATTGGTTTTATTGCCGCTTGATCCAGTTCTTTCGCCATTTTGTTTTACTTCCCAATAATCATCATACTTTCTTGTGTCGGGTACTTCATCATGACAACCACGTTGTGTTGCACCTAATATTTCGAATTGTTCTGGACAGTATTTATCCAGAAAACTGATTGGCACCCCCATGACTCCGTCATAATCAGAAGGAATGGCATCTGAATATGGGACTTCTATAGCATCATAATTATCGTATTTTTGATATTCTTGATTTCGGATTTCTTTGTGGCGACTGAATTTTATATTGTCTGCCATTGTCATTAATTGCATTGGCTGATGGCGTCGGCCGTGTTCAATATTTGTGAACCAACGAACACCCTTTACACGTATAAATTTATTGCCATTTTCGTCTATACGGTATCCTGCAGCATTTAATGGGTATGAATCAGGGACACCAAATTCCCTGTCGCCACTATGGATACTTTCGCCCAGCCATATATTATTGTTTTTTATTAAAGGGAATACTTCTTTGTAAGTTATTGCATTCATATTTCCGATAATAAGAAATCGCTTATCGGCTTCAATAATCCAGGTCAGAAAATCGCGAAATTGTGAAAATGGTGGGTTGGTGACAATTATATCTGCTTCGTCGCGCAGGGCTTTGACTTCGGCACTTCGAAAGTCACCATCGCCTTGTAAATAATCCCACTCTAGGTCTTCGATATCAATGCGTCCATTTTGGTTAGCGTCACGCGTAAGGGTAAATATTTTGCCGTGCGTCTTTGTTTTGTCGGCGTTATATTGTTTTGCAGCATATTCAAATAAGGTGGGGCAATAATCATCGCAACCATTTTCGCCCTTAGACGCGCATGCATAACTGGTTGATATCAGTTTTTTGATACCAAAACGTTCAAAATTCTGGGCAAAAAATTTTGTAAAATTACTCCATTCTGGGTCATCGCATGGCAATAATATAACCTTGTCGCGAAATACGTCTGGATTGTAATCCAGATATGCATTCACTTCCTTTTGAATATCTGCATATTGTGTATAAAATTCATCGTTTTTTGCGCGTTTTGCCGCAGATAGGTTTTTGTTTGCCATATTGACACCCCGTTTTTGCGGGGCGTCATATTAAATTGTCCAAATTTGACCAACCCCAGTACTGGACAAAATTATAAACTATAATCAGTCCGAAAACAATTTATTTTTGCCCAAATTTAGGGTTGGCTAGTTTTGGACACTTGTTCGCGATAAACGTGCTGATGGTGGTGGGGCTGACGTTCAGGCGGCGTGCGACGCCGCGCAGTGACATATTGGATTCCAACATTACTTTTATCAGGTTTTCTTTGCCGTCTAATTTATGGCGCGCGTTTTTTGCGCCTGATTTGCGACCAATGAATTTTCCATCGGCCTTGCGGCGGGCCAGTGCCTCTTTGGTGCACTTTGATATCATTTCGCGTTCGATTTCCGCCGCCATACCGAATGCAAATGCCAGAACCTTGGACTGTAATGTATTGTCCAACGAATAACCGTCTTTGACTGAATAAACTTTGACCCCTTTGTTGAGTAATGTTTCTAACACGCGAAACAGCATAAACAGTCGGCGACCAAATCGCGACAGTTCGGAAACTATGATTACATCGCCAAATTTTACGTTCTTTATCAGTGCGCCGAATTTGCGCATTTTTGGGTCTGTTGTGCCGGACACGCCATCGTCGATGATGTATTTGTCTATAATCAGGCCCAGTTTGATTGCCTTGGTATCAACCCCCAGGCGTTGATTTGCGGTATCTTGGGCGTCGGTGCTGACGCGCAGGTATGCATAAACCATATTATAATCCTTTGTTTTTGTTCAGGAAAATAATAGTAGATGCCATTTTATAGCTGGGTCATAAACCGATGATTCACAACAGATTAAATAAAAAAACACACCGCAATGGTGTGTTTTTTTATTTTAGCTTGGTTGCGGAGTGTGGATTTGAACCACAGACCTTCAGGTTATGAGCCTGACGAGCTACCGGGCTGCTCTACTCCGCGATGAAACGTCTGGGATTATACAACAATATTGTTTACTGTCAATGAATTTTTTCAAATTTTGCGGATTTTTATGCGGTTTTGACGATATTTGTTCGGCTGGGACTGGTATTTGGGCTTTATTCCTATTGCTGTCTTGAAATATGTTTTTTTTGTTGCTAGAATCTGGCCAGATTAGATAACAAGGCGAAAGATGAACGAAAAATTTAGAAAAGCGTGGAAAGGGTTCTGGGAACCAGTGTTGCATATGCCGATTATTCAATGGATTGTCGCAATTTTGATGGCAGTATCAATTTGGTTTGTGTACTTTACATCACGGGTTAAAATTATAAACTATAAAACATTTAAAAAATATCGCAGAAAACCGGCAATTTTTGTGTTCTGGCACGGGCGCAGTATGATGTTATCACCGATTATTTGTATGGGGGGAATGCGGGCATACGCGGTTGCGTCACGTCACAGTGATGGACGTATGATGGCAAAATTGCAACGTCTGTTTGGATTAAAACCAATTTATGGCAGCACATCTGATGGCGGAATTTCTGTTCTGCGCCAAGGGGTGCGTATGTTGCGTATGGGGGATCACGGTTTGTGCATTTCACCTGATGGACCTGGTGGCCCATCGTTGCGCGTTCAAGATGGTGCATTATATTTTGCAAAGATGACCGGTGCGCCGATTATACCGGTATGCTTTTCTGCGTCGCGTTCGTGGTTCCAGGACCGCTGGGACAGGTATTTGGTCGCGTTACCTTTTTCAAAGGTTGTGTGTAAAGTAGGGGAACCTATATTCGTTAATTCCAAGATTTCACGCGATGATTTTGAAAATCTGCGTCATAGCCTGGAAAATATAATGGTAAGCCAGGTTCGGGAACTGGACAAGAAATTTAACCTGATGCAGGTTGAACAAGACTTAAAATCCAGTTCGTTTAAAAAAATGCGTCGCGCACAACGCGCAGAACGGAAAAATAAAAAACGGGGAAAATAAAATGAAAACACCATGGTGGTTCTTGCACAAAACGCCAATCGCATTTTTGTTGGTGCCTGTGTCGTGGATTTATTATGGCGTGTCGCGAGTGGTGTATTTTATTCGCGGGTTTCGGTCATATAAATCACGTCGGCCTGTGATATGTGTTGGAAACATCTTGGCGGGTGGTGTTGGTAAAACGCCGATTGTACGTGCAATTGCAAATTTGATTGGTGCACCGGTTGTTATGCGTGGATACAAGAAAAGTGCGCATACTGGTAATGCTGGGGACGAAGCAATAATGTTGACGCGGGCTGGATTGCAAGTACACACGGGTAATCGTATGGCGGCAATAAAATTATTAAATCGTCAGGTGGACGAAGACGGTCCAATTGTTATGGACGACGGATTCCAAAATCCACGTATAAATAAAGATATTTCTATATTGGTATTTGACGCGGGCCTGGGATATGGAAACGGATTTTTATTACCAGCCGGTCCCCTGCGCGAACCACGTCGTGCCGCGGCCAAGGCCGATGCGATAATTGTCATAAAAAATCCGCGTGCAAAAAAGAATTTTAAATTACCTGATACTGTGCCAGTATTTTATGCGACAAACACAACAATGTCGCCATATGATGATGCCGAGCGGGTTTTTGCGTTTGCGGGTATTGGATATCCGAAAAAATTTTTCCGTGCACTGGGCAAATCGGTTGTTGGCCGGCGCAGTTTTCCAGACCACTGGCAATACACAGATGAAGATATTGAAAAACTGTTTATGGCCGCAGAAAAAAAGAACGCGGTGCTGTTGACGACCGAAAAGGATTGGGTCAGATTGCCGGAATACGCGCGTAATAAAATCAAGTATGCGCGTCTGGATACAACAATAGAAAACGGATTCTTTGATTGGTTAAAGGAGAAAATAGACGATGTCAACACTGGCAAAAAAAGTTAAAATTACAGGCGTCGGAATTCATTCTGGGTTGCCGGTAAATATGGTTGTAAAACCGTCAAAAAAACCGGGAATATTTTTCCATCGGACCGATATTGCGGGGTCTGAATTGATTCCGGCGTTGGCAGAAAATGTCGGCGAAACGAAAATGCGTAATACCACAATTGGACGCACAGACGGCGCACACGTTCAGACAATAGAGCATTTAATGGCAGCATTATTTTTGGCCGGTATTGACAGTGCTGTGATTGATATTGATGGCCCAGAAACACCAATCTTGGACGGCAGTGCGTATGAATTTTTGGCGAAATTTATCGGTAATACAGACGGTAAATCCCAGATGAAAAAAATCGTTGTACGTCGCCCGGTCACTGTTTATGCACGTGAAGTATTATGCACATTGCCGGCGATTATTAGGTTTAAATTATGGATTATGAATAAAATCGCCGGGCGCAAGACAGATGGTTTTGTTAAATTGTTACCAAACGACGGTACGTCATTAAATATTGTCGCAACGTTGGTATATCCGGAACGTGTTATTGGTCGTCAGACTTTTTCGTATCATTTTGATGGCACAAAAAAATCTGTAAATGATTTTGTTAAAAATATTGCGCGGGCCCGCACGTTTGGAAAGTATTCCGAGTGGGAATACTTAAAGGCGCGTGGTATGGCGCGTGGTGCCAGCGAAAAAAACGTTATCGCATTAAATGACACGGGGGACGGAACACTGAATCCTGTGATTTGGCCAGATGAATTTGTTCGTCACAAGATTATTGATGCGATTGGCGATATGTTCACGTCTGGTGGGTTTGTGATTGGTGACCTGGAATCGTATAAGGGCAGCCATGCGCTGAACAACCTGGTGCTAAAAAAATTATTCAGTGACCCAGAAAATTATGATATAGTTCAAAGTAAATAAAAGGATTTTTGATATGAAAAAACTGTTTTCTGTATTTGCAATTTTGGCGTTGGCCGCGTGCAGCAATTTGATAAAAAATGAAAACGGCAGTGAATTTTTAACCCAATTGGATGGCGAACCGATGGGTTGCACATATCTGTATAAAATAGAATCCGAAGCATCCGTCTATGATGCCGATGATGCGCGCAGATATCTGGAAAATCGTATTGCAGACCAGGCGCGTGGTGGTAACGCATACTGGATTACCAGCCAGCGGACACGTCCGAACGAGTGGGTTATATTTGGCCCAGAACGTGCGTTCATTTTGACGGCAAATGTGTATGACTGTGCACATCCGCGCACCGCAAACCAGATGACAACAACAACGGTTACGGTGCCGACGACTGTCAGTTGTGAAAACATGTATGGAAATTGCCAGTAATAGTTACTGAAATCAGATAAAAAAACGTATCCGCGTCCGTCAAATTTTTGGCGGGCGTTTTTAATTCTGTGTTTGCGTTGTGCGCGCGTTTTGTGTTATAATTGCCGTGATAGCAAACCAGAGAGAGAAATTGCCGAACCAAGTAATAAATATCAACCGCAAGAAATATGCTGTCGGTCTGTTTTGGCAACCCGTCAAGACAGGGACGGCCCCGCGTGCGTATGCACGCATGTTGGCACGTGGCGTGAACCGAAAATTAAATCTGTTCACGGAATATCGTGCGATTATTGGCCTGGGGTCACGTCGCGTTGGTCATCACAGTGGTATGTCCGCGGCCGCTGCTGAAATTATGGACGCATTGACCGAATATAATTCATTTCTGGGCGTATTTCATACGGAAAATGGTTTTTATTTGGTTGCTGTTCGTAACGGTATAATTCTGCAAGATAAATTATTTGATTCCCAGGATGCGGCGCGTGCGGAATATTTTCGTCTATCAGAAATTCCAGATTGGGGTGCGTTGTTTGCGCCCGCTGCGTGGGGAATGCCACGTGCAATAGAACGAAATTTATCAGATTTGATATCCGGCGGTGCGCGTGCGACGTTGCGTCCTATCAGTCGTTTCAGACGGATATTGGCGTCTGTGTTGATTTTTGCAACGTTTATAGTTCTGCTGTTGTCGTTTTTTCGTGAGCCAATCCGTCAAATGATGACACCGCCCCAGGTTGCAAAAATAAATCCAGAATTGGCGGCCGAATATAAACGCCAAATTGCGGAAAAGAATAAAGAACTGGACGCTGCATTTGATATAGAGAAAAAAACAGCACCAGCGCCGATTGTTATGCCATATGATAACTTGCCGGATGTGGAAAAGCGTGCACAGGTTTGTTACCAGGCGATTGGTTTTGTAATGCAGCCGATTCCTGGCTGGAATCAGGTAACGGCCGAATGTGGCGAAACGCACGCGTCGGCGCGGTTCAAGCGCGGTTTTGGAACACTGGGTGATTTTTATACTGTTGCGACGGAATTGATGCCGGCGTCATATGTCAGCGAAGAATCCGCAGATGTTGTAACGGTGCGTGCCACGTTGCCGGCGGTGTCAACGGTTGCATCGGTAGACGAACGGGATGTTGATACAGTTTTGCGTGCGGTCCAGACCGCATTCCAGGGAATTTCAACAGATGTTGAAACAAACGTTGCAACTGATACGTTGAGCAATGGTGTTGATGTGGCAACGGTGAACTTGATAGAAGTTGCGGCAGATTCAAAAATGACGCCAATGCAGTTTATGAAAATCTTTGATGATTTTGGTGGGGTATACATGACACGTTGCACATGGGACGCGTCGCGCCGCATCTGGAACTATGAGGTGATAATCTATGTCAAATAAAATGAAATATGTTTTGTTGTTTGCAGTTGCGACGGTTGTGTTCCCAATTGCCCACGCCCAGGCCGAGGTTCTGGACCAAGACATCGAAATTACGGATACGATTTCGGTTGAAAAAAACGCGGATATGGATACTGATATGGAACAAGTATCGGCCGATGCCGTATCTGATTACCAAGTAAATGGTTCTTTGTTTCAACAAATTACCGACCTGGAACAAGAAAAGGTTTTAATGCAATTGGAAAAAGAACGTGCGCAATTGGATTTGGAATTAGACCGGTTGGCGGCTGAAAAAATCAAATTGCATATGGAAATTGATACTCTGTCGGGACGGGCTGAGCAACAGCAACAGGAATTGGATGCAGCCAAGGCAAAATTAGAAGCGGAAACCGCCAAACTGGAACGCGAAAAACAGGCATTGGAAAATGAAAACTCTGCCCCGCGTGTCACCAGCAAGAGTGCGTCTGCGTCTGATGATGGTTCCGATATAAAAATTGACGAGAAATACAAGTTGGTTAACGTATTTGGTGTTGGCAATCAATTACAGGCAACTGTTGCAGATTTAAAGACTGGACAAAACAAAAAGGTTTCGGTCGGCCGTAAATTAGACGACTTTACCGTGAAATCTATATCACTGGATGATGGAATTGTGTTCGTTACGCCGTCGGGGACAACCCAGGCATTAAATGTAACAAACGCACGATAAAAACGGGTTTGGCGTACAATGAACGATACTAACATCTTGAATAATATTCCAACGACGGCGCGGCCATCGGTTCCTGCGGGTTTGGAAAATGCCGAGACCAAGGATATTGTGGATTATCTGTTTTCAAATGGTAATCGTTTGTTGACGGCAACCGGTGGATCCATGGAATTGCCCAAAGACGCCCAGGGTTTAATAGCGTACTTTTCTGGCGGGGAAATTATTATTTCACGCACACATCGTTATGATGGGCGTGTGATGGCGTTCTTGGATTTATTGCGTGCACGCGCACGTCCAATGCGGACACCGTTTTATTCTGATTTAGGTTTGGTGTCGGCGATATATAAATCATACGAGGCACGCCTGGGCGGGCCGTCACGTGTCAGTCGCGATTTTGACAACCAAATGCAGAAAGATTTCGTGGATATTGTTGCACGTGCTGCTGCGCAAAAAGTGTCAGATATTCATATCGAGGTTGGTGATCAAACTACAATCTATTTTCGCATTGATGGCAGTATGCAGCCAGTTTTAGAATATAATTCGGGGTGGGGCGAATCATTTGTTCGTGCGGCGTTTGCGTCGTCTGATATGTCCAATGCGAACTATGCCCAAAACGAATATCAGTCGGCCCAGAAAGATGGTCGCACGCCCCTGCGCGGGACCAAGGATTTATACCTGCCGATGGGGATTTTGAGTATTCGTATGCAATTTAACCCAATCGCATTTGGTTCGCGGTATGTCGTTATGCGATTGCTGTATGATAACCCGTCCGAGGGTATTAAAACTGAACAAGAATTTGGCGAATATGAACAGCGTTTATTGATGCGTTTGCGTGCGTTCCCAACTGGACTGGTAATTGTTGCGGGGCCAACCAGTTCTGGTAAATCTACGACCTTGGTGCGTAATATGTCGCTGATGTTAAAAGAACGTAATTATGAAATAAATATGATTACGGTGGAAAATCCGGTTGAACAAAAGATTTTTGGCGCACACCAGATGCCTGTGGTAAATACCACAAACGAAGAACAACGCGAAGACAGATATACCGAAGCACTGGCCGCGGCATTGCGCAGTGACCCGGATACATTGATGGTTGGGGAAATTCGCACGTTAGCGGCAGCGCAATTGACGGTGCGTGGCGCGTTATCTGGTCATAACGTTTGGACAACGTTGCATGCGAATTCGGCGATGTCGGCGTTGACGCGTTTATTAGACCTGGGGATAGAAGCGTTCAAGTTAAAAGAAGAAACGCTGATGCGTGGATTGATTTCTATGCGTCTGTTTAAAAAGGTTTGTCCGTTTTGTCGTGAACGGTTGATTGACCACCCAGAACATCCGGCCTATGGGCGCGTGATGACAGCGTTTGGGGAACTGGGGTTGCGCCAGGTTTATATTCGCGGTGCCGGTTGCAAGGAATGCAAGGGAACCGGGACTCTTGGGCGTATCAAGGCCGGTGAAATTATCATCACGAACAGTGAATTTTTACGTCTGGCGTTGGCAGGGAATACTAATGGGGCATTGCGCTATTGGCTGGAAGATATGAATGGTCGCACATTAAAAGAGGCGGCAATGTCACTGATGTTGCAGGGAATTATCGGTGTTGATGAACTGGAACGCTGGGTTGGATTGCTGGACAGACCGGGGGTGTATTAAGGTATGACAACCAGACTGGACAAATTGTATGCCAAGATTGTTTTCAGATTAAATACTGAAAAGCGTATGGCCACTGCGCGCAAGTTAGCGTCACTGTTGCGTAATGATTTTACGTTGATGGACGCGTTAGGGCGATTGGAAATGGTAGAATCCAAAAATGGCCGCAGCCCAAACGAACCGTTTGCAATCGTAATGCGTGAATTTCAGAAAAATCTGGAACGTGGTATGAGTTTTTCAGACGCAACCCGTGGTTGGGTTCCACTGGAAGAATCATTGTTGGTGACGTCTGGGAATTTGTCTAATTTAGTTGTTGCACTGGAAAATGTCGCGCGTGTCGTTGATGGAACGCAACGAATAAAACGTGCAATGATGTCTGCAATTGCGTATCCGTTGTTTCTGTTGGTGCTGACGTTTTTGATTATTATTATGGTTGGTTTATATCTGGTGCCACCATTGGCCGAGGTTGCAGGCCCAACAATGGTATGGCAGTCTGCGGCGGCGTCACTGATATGGTTGTCTGAGTTTGCTGGACGGTATTGGTATGCGTTTGCAATTAGTTTTGCTGCGCTGGGTGGCATCATATGGCTCAGTTTGGCAAATTGGACGGGAAATCTGCGTAAATATTTTGATAAATTACCACCGTGGAACGTGTATAAAATTCAGTTGTCTGTTGACTGGTTGATGAGTTTGTCGTCCATGGTTGCCGCGGGTATCACAATCCCAGACGCAATGCGTATGTTAGCCGATGGTTCAAATCGGTATCTGCGGACGATATTGAACGACACGTTGCACTATATCGCCAATGGTGATAATTTAGGTGTGGCGTTGGCAAATACTGGGCGCGATTTCCCGAATTCTGAAATGATTGGCGATTTGGCAATCTATGCAGATATGAACGGTTTTGATGAAAATTTATCTCGTGTCGCAAATGATTATTTAGATGAATCCGTGCGCAAAATGGAATCAATATCAAATGTAATGAACAGTATTGGTATTTTGTTAGTATCTGCAGTTATTGCGTGGGTTGTTCTGGGGACGTTTCAAATGCAAGATCAAATCACCGCCGCGTTATCATAAAAGAGAGCAGAGTGTAGAGAGCAATGCCGACACCCCGCCCTGCGGGCACCCCTCTGGCCAGAGGGGAACTTTATTTCGTTTCCGTAGCGGTGCAAGTTCTCCTCCTGTGGAGGAGTACCGCGTAGCGGGGAGGTGGTCTTTTTTTACAATATTACGGATTCTCAAGACCACCCCGGTGCTTCGCACCACCCCTCCACCGGAGGGGAACTTTCATTGCTCTCTGCTCTCTACACTCTGCTCTTTAATAAAAATCGCCCGTTGGGGCGATTTTTTATACCATAAATGGCAGGTTTTCCAGGTTTCCTTCGGCAACACGGACGTTGACGTCCAACAGTATAAATACAGCGTCAGGGGTTTTTGGAATATCTTCGTTAAACAGGCCTGTGCCCAGCAAGTGGCTGGTATTGACGGACAATTTCGTTATTAAATGGTCGTCGTCCAACAGTGTGTAAATCGGGCCAATATCGCGCGGTGTGTTTTCACCAACCTCGTGGTCATTCTGGGGACAGCGCAGGCCATCTAGCAATGTTTTAACGCGGTTATCAATATCACGACGCGGAACGCCCACAATTTCAGGGTGCATCATCTGAATATCGATTTCCGCCAGTAATTTCAAGTTTGGTGTGATAATCGGATTCCAATCAATACCGCCTACGTGACGTGTAGTAATCGGGCTTTTTGTTGCAGTTGGTAGCATATACTGGGTTAGGTTATTCCACGGTTGGTGTTCTACCAGTTTTTTCAGTTGTGGATGAAATTGCATACGAATATCTGCGATATGATGAGAACGTTTTTTGGGATTTATTAAAATATCTCCAAAATACAATAACTTAAATTTCATGTTGTTTCCTTGGGTTTTATCCTTTTTTCTTGATAATTATACCAGAAATTGCTATTTTTTACATAGAAAAAAGAAAGGAATTTATATGTCTGTAAATAATGAATATACTGGTGATTCGATTAAAGTTTTAAAAGGGCTGGAAGCGGTAAAAAAACGCCCTGGAATGTACATCGGTGACGTAGGCGAGGGCGGTTCTGGTCTGCATCACATGATTTACGAAGTTGTCAATAACTCTATTGACGAGGCGATGGCTGGTTACGCTGATACGGTGTATGTTTCATTAAACGCAGATGGTAGCGCGACAATTCGTGATAATGGTCGTGGTATGCCGTTTGATATCAACCACGAAACCGGGCGCAGTGCGCTGGAACTGATTATGTGCGAACTGCACGCAGGTGGTAAATTTGATAACGAAGGCAACGGTGCATACAAGGTATCGGGCGGTTTGCACGGCGTGGGCGTGTCGGTTGTAAATGCGTTGTCAACATGGTTAGAGGTACGCGTATGGCGTGGCGACAAAGAGGCCATTATGACATTTGCCGATGGTGTGCCGACATCTGATTTAAAGATTATTGAAAACAAAACACATCACGAACATGGGACCGAGGTTACGTTCCTGCCGTCGCCGGACACATTTACAGGCACTGTGTTTAATTTTGATACAATGGAAACCTGGTTGCGCGAACAGTCGTATCTGAACGCAAATGTAAAAATTATTCTGGAAGATTTACGCGGTCCAGAAAAAAAGACACGCGAATTTCATTCGGTTGATGGGTTAAAGGGTTTTGCAACATATCTGGATAAATCCAAAGAATTGCTGAACCGCGAACCAATTCATATTATCAAACAGATTGATGAAACGTATATTGAAATTGTTCTGCAATGGACAACGGCATATACAGAAACGTCTCTGTGCTTTACTAACAATATTCCAAACCGTGACGGGGGAACACACCTGGCCGGATTCCGCGCAGGTTTGACACGCGCAATCAATAAATACATTGGCGAAAAGGTTACCAAGAAAGACATCAGTCTGTCGGGCGAAGATTTCCGCGAAGGTTTAACTAGTATCGTCAGTGTGAAAATTCCAGACCCAAAATTTGGTTCCCAGACCAAGGATAAACTGGTATCCAGCGAGGTTCGTCCACTGGTTGAAAATACTGTGTCAGAATTACTGTATGAATTCTTGGACGAGAATCCGGCGATTGCAAAATTGATTGTCGATAAAATTATCGAGGCCGCCACCGCGCGCGAGGCTGCACGCAAGGCACGTGAGTTATCACGCAAGAAAACGGGGCCTGAATTGGGTGGTCTGCCTGGGAAATTGGCAAATTGCAGTGAACGTGACCCAGCAAAATGTGAATTATTCATAGTCGAGGGGGACTCGGCTGGTGGTACGGCAAAGCAGGGGCGTGACCGTAAAACCCAGGCTATTTTGCCGTTGCGTGGTAAAATCTTGAACGTTGAACGTGTGCGTTTTGATAAAATGTTGGGGTCTGATACGATTGGCGCGCTGATTACAACAATGGGCGCAGGTATCGGCAAAGACGATTTTGATATTGAAAAAATGCGTTATCACAAGGTTATTATTATGACCGATGCTGATGTTGACGGACAACATATCCAGACGTTGTTGATGACGTTCTTTTTCCGCTATATGCCCCAGGCAATTGAACGCGGATATATCTATGTTGCAAAACCGCCACTTTACGGTGTGACGCGCGGAAAACAGCAATTATATCTGCAAAACGAACGCGAAATGGACGACTATCTGATGGACCAGTTGGCGACCGATGGCGTTATCGAAACGTTTTCAGGGACCCAGATTTCTGGCGCAGATTTGAAACGTTTGCTGACATTGATTCTGAATATGCAAAACACGTTACAGGCACTGGGGCACATTATGCCGTTGCGCTTTATCGAGGCCTTGGCTCTGAACGGTGCGTTTGATAGTGAAACGCCAGATACATTTGCGGCAACACAAAAATTGCTGGATGCCCAGGAATTGGAATTTGAACGTGGTTGGCATGTGTCTGGCGATGCGTCGGGTATTACAATCACACGCACGTTGCGCAGTGTTACCGAAACATACGTTTTGCCACGTGAAAAAATCAATTCGCCAGAAATCCGCGCATGGTTGCGTATGGACGGGCGCAATGAACTGATGGAAATATTTGTTCATCCGTGCACGTTGCGCGTCAAGGCGAAATCGCAAAAGATTTGGGGTGCGTTAAACCTGCTGAACACAGCATTTGAATACGCGAAAAACGGGTTAAAGATTCAACGATACAAAGGTTTGGGTGAAATGAACGCCGAACAGTTGTGGGAAACAACAATGGATCCAAATAACCGCAGTTTGTTCCAGGTTAAAATCAATGACGCGTCCCAAGCAGACGAAGTTATATCTATGCTGATGGGTGATGTTGTTGAACCGCGTCGTGACTTTATCGTAGATAACGCATTGTCGGCGAATTTGGACGTTTAATAAAAAATAGGGGAAGTGATATGTCTGAAAATACCGATGATAAAAATGTTGTAACAATGCCTGATGGTCGTCGTTTTCGTGTAAATGATGATGGGTCGGTTACTGTGCTGGATGGGGCCCAGGGAATAGAAAGTATGCCCGCCGAAAAAGAAGATAAAGAAGCACAACAGAAAGCCGGTGACGCATTTAAACAAGGCAAAGAAAAATTATTGGCGATGTTGGGCAAATCAAAACTGAGTCCGGAACAATTGGCAGCCATGGCGCGTGCGCACGAAAATGAATAATTCTGGTTGCGGTATGTTCACCGCCAAATGGTTTGCGGAATTGGATGGGCAACTGCGCGCAATGGGCGCGGACAGTGACGCGCAATCATTTGACCAGATACGTGATAACCTGGCCCATCGCCAAGTATGCACGCCGGACGCATTTGCGACGCATTGTGCGTATGTGATTCTGGCGGGTGGTTTTTCGCAAAAAACGGCCAAGGCAATTCATGAAAAAATAATGACCGCACTGCGTGCCCGTGGTGCGGATTTTGATTATCTGTTTTCAATTTTTCATAATAAAAATAAAATCGCGGCGATTTGTAAAATTTGGGAAATGCGCGATGAGATATGTTCAGAATACTATAAATTATCTGACACAGATTCGCGGTTGAATTTTTTATCTGGGTTGCCACATATTGGAAAGATTACGGCAAATCACCTGGCGCGGAATCTGGGCGAAGATGTTGTGAAATACGATATCTGGGTTCAACGTCTGGGCGCGCTGTATAGCGGAAACGCGGCGTTGCGCGACAAAATCGATAATAAAAAACTGGACCCAGATGTTCGTGCGGCCTGTGACGCGATGTTTTGCACATTGTGCAACGCAACAGGATTGCCACGTGGGTATGTTGATGTCGTTTTATGGAAGGCGGCCCAAACCGGATTGATAGGGGAACTGAAACATGGATGTAAAGATTGAACAGTCGTGGAAAGACGCGCTGGCGGGTGAATTTGATAAAGAATATTTTATCAAACTGACGGATTTTGTGCGGGCGCAGTATTTGTCTGGCCGGCCGGTTTTTCCCGCACCGCAAAATATTTTTAATGCGTTTAATTTGTGTCCATTGCCAGATGTCAAGGTTGTGATTATCGGCC
This sequence comes from uncultured Alphaproteobacteria bacterium, assembly GCA_934276735.1. Lineage (GTDB taxonomy): Bacteria > Pseudomonadota > Alphaproteobacteria > Rs-D84 > Rs-D84 > Enterousia. The sequence continues at coordinate 219,995 of CAKQTG010000001.1, forward strand.
AAGACCCATATCACGAACCGGGCCAGGCACACGGGTTATGCTTTTCGGTTTTGCCACCGACACCTGTGCCACCCAGTCTGGTAAATATTTATCGTGAAATTGAATCTGACCTGGGGCGGCCCAGTGCGACACACGGTGATTTAACCGCATGGGCGCGCCAGGGCGTGTTGTTGTTAAATTCCACACTGACGGTGGCGGCACATCGTGCGGCATCGCACGCAGGCCACGGTTGGGAACAATTTACAGACGCGGTTATTCGTGCCACCGCCGCGCGTGATAATATTGTTTATATGCTGTGGGGCGCGTATGCCCAGCGCAAGGCGGAATTTGTTGACCCGACGCGTAATCTGATTTTGAAATCGGCGCACCCGTCACCATTGTCGGCATATCGCGGATTTTTTGGAAATCACCATTTTTCACGTGCGAACCAGTATTTAATTCAGCACGGCAAAACACCGATAGAGTGGTAAAAACCACCGGCATTTGCCGGTGGTTTTTTTATCTGTGCTCTATTATCTATGCTCTCAGAAATTATACGTAATGCCCAGACCGTAAAATGCGTATGAATAATTGGCCTTGGCGGTGTTGGCATTAGAAAAATGCTGCATAAATAATTCAATGTTTGTGCGGTCGTTTAATTTATATCCGCCAATCATTTTCCATTGAAATAATAACTTTGCCCCCAGACGTTCGTTCTGTTGCGCCTGCAAGCCGACGCCAATGCCATTGGAATAATACCATTTTTTGCCACTGAATAACACAACGTCTTCGCTGATAAACACCATTGGAATTGTGTATTTTTCCCAATCCCAGCCGTATTTTTTACCAAACCCCAACGTCTGACCGATATTTAATGACTGGCGCGCAGGAACGCGAAAGAAAGTCGTCGGTTGTGAATACTGGACGTGCAACATGTAAAACGGCACCGGACGCGCAGGTGGCGGAACCAAGAAACCACTGTCTATGCCCTGGCCAAAATGAAATGCAATTTGATTTTCATATTTGCCGGTAAATGGATTATCGGCGGCCATAGAACCGGTCGCAAACAGTAATCCAGATAAAAATAATGCGATTTTTTTCATGCGCATAATGATACACTATTTTCGGCCACTATTCAAATGAATTTATTAAAAAGTATAATGATTTTGCAAGGAGAAGGATTTCCTGGTGTCTGTGCAGTATAATTTGTTTCTTGCAATCAGGAAAAAGTCTGTTATAATGCGTCGCATTGGCGGGATAGCTCAGCTGGTTAGAGCAGTGGAATCATAATCCACGTGTCGGGGGTTCAAGTCCCTCTCCCGCTACCATCCGTCTTCGCTTCGCTCCGTCGCGATTGGTACAATCGGGCGGGGCGATGTGATTTTATCACGCGAAACGGATGCCACGACGTAGTGAGCCAATGCGAACGAAGACGGGCAAAATAATGTATTACGTGTACATATTGCAAAGTATAAACTTTCCAGATAAATTTTACATTGGTTATACCGATGATTTGAAAAGACGCCTGGCCCAACATAATAATGAACACGTTGGGTATACAAACAAATATCGCCCATGGAAAATCAAAAATTATTTCGCCTTGGACGATAAACAAAAGGCAAAAGATTTTGAAAAATACTTAAAATCGCAATGTGGTCGTGAATTTATAAAAAAACATTTCTGAATTCCCTCTCGTGCTGCGATATGTGTGTTTTTTTATTCTTGATTTTTATGTGCAATACCGTATAATTGCCGGGCAATAGTAAATCGCCCTAATAGTCTAGTGGTAAAACACGTCCTTGGTAAGGACGAGTCGCAAGTCCGATTCTTGCTTAGGGCACCATTAAAGAATTCCCATTTGAAAATCTGCTGAACATACCAAAAATCGGGGACAGATGTACGGCCCCAAATTTTTGTTCTTTGTTAATGATTTGTAATATATACCTCTAATGGTGATGTCAAAGGTACAGGGGTATACAGTTTACGAATACACACATTGCGAGGTTCGTTCCATTTCCACCAATCACCAGCCAATGCCCGTTTTATCTCGTCTGGGGTTGCTTTAGATAAAAACAGTTTGGTGGTGCATTCACATAACTCTGTATCCGGTGTGTAAGATTCCCATTTGTTCGACGGTTTGCCAAAATCTATGCAATCAGCGTATATTCGCTTTTCAGTTGCGGACATTTGGACAGTTGTTTTCTGTTTTCTAGTTTTGTTTATTGTTGTGTTTGTTTCAGCGCATCCGACCAATGTCAAAAGTGCTAAGATATTGAGTATCTCTTTCATTTTTCGTCTCTTTTGTTTTTCATTTGTTCTATAAATTTGGGCAACCATTCATATACAATGTTGCCGTATAGACAAATACAAACAATAAAACCTATAAAACCAAAAATGGTGCTCAATACAGGGTCTCTACCAATGTATGTTTTATCTAAATCAAATAATTCGATAACACCACTGAAAACAGCCGTCACAACAACAATGTTTATTATTAATTCAAGGAAAGCCCGTATTGGATGGCCACCAGTATATAATTTGTAAATCATTTTTTATCTCGTTAATTCTGTGAATATAACACCAAGCAGTACTCTAACCCCAAATACAATCAATGCAATCAACCAGGTATACCCTATAAGTTCTTTTTTTGATTTTTTGTTAATTTGTGATTTTATAATCCAATATGATATTATATAATTTACGGCAACAGCTGCACCAATACTATGAGAATAGTTGTCTGATGCTGTTGCTATAACTTCCAAACATAAATGTAAAAACTCAAAGCTGACTAGGTTCCAAATAACAATTTGTTTCTTTGTTAATCCTTTTTCATGTGTTGCCGTTTTGGTTGTGTGCGCGTTTGATAAACTGATTTTTTCTGACATATTTGCTCCTTTGTTATAAAAAGACCGCCCAAGAAAGAGCGGTCGGGGAGTTCTCAAATCATTTGTTCATTGATTCTGTGACTTTCAGGTTGCCCCTATTTTATAATCAACAGCTCCCCGACCATAAGCCAGGGATGATAACGGCGCAAAAGACACCGATAACATCAGATTACGATGCTTTCGCACCGGAACAAATGGGCTTGAGATAGCCCCGAACCCACGTCCCCATGGATTCAGTACAGATTTTAATATATTTTATCAGATATTGCAAATTCTTAAATAGTGTGTAACCTTCTAAGAATATATAAGGATTATTGTAATGAAAAACACATTCAGAGAGTTTGCACGTCTTAGTACAGATGAATTAAAAGCATTATGGGCGGAGGCAATAATCGTTTTTGATACGAATATATTGCTAAACTTATATGAATATTCTCAAAATACTTGTGATGCTGTATTTGAAATTATGGAAAAATTAAATAGTCAGTTATGGTTACCATATAAGATTGGTGAGGAATTTTATACCAAGAGAATATCAAAGATTTATACACATAATAAAAGTTGTGATAAAATCATCAGTTTAATAGATGAACTATTAAAAATAGACAAAGAATCATGTCTTTATGAATTGTTACATGATAATCAGCAACTAAAAGTACTAAAAAGTGAAGTAGAAAAAAAGTCAAAACAGAATAAATTAGATATATATAATGACCCAATAGTCAATAAAATTGAAAAACTATATGATGGGCGTGTCGGTCAGAAATCTACAGATGCAGAAATAGACGAAATAGAAAAAGAGTATCGTTATAAAACGGCAAATGGAATTTACTGTCCTGGGTTTAAAGATTCAGATAAAGCAAAAAATTCTTCTGGTGATTTTCTTTTGTGGAAGCAAATGTTAACCTATGCTGTTAAAAACAAAAAAAGTATCATTTTTGTGACTGAAGATAAGAAAGAGGATTGGTGGTGGAAGCCGCAACACGATTGTATAAGTGCTCGCTATGAATTATTAAAAGAATTTATAAAACATACAAACGGTAAAATATTTTATATGTATAAGTTTAATGATTTTACAAAGGCATATGCAAAATATAAGAAGACGAAAGTTGATAAAAAGGTCACGGAAGAAATAAAAAATACCGAAGAAGAAAAAAGTGCAACACGGAATATATTGGCACAAGTTTTAGCGGAAAAAGATAGTGAAATATATACTAGATTTGGTTCTAGTAATGATATATGGAAAGGTTTAGAAGAATATAATAAAATAGTAAACTCTTGTGAAAATGCCATAAAACCCTTAAGAGACATTCAAAAGTATTACGAAACTATAACGGCTCCATTAAAAGAAATTCAATCTGTTATAAAACCGTATGGCGCAAATTCGTTAGCAAAAATGTTAAAAAATAGTTCAACTATGGAGAATAAAGAACTTATTTGTAAGACATTGGACGATGACAAATAGAGTAAGAATAATATAATGTTACTAGACGGTTAGTGGTATATATTATGTTAATAATTCTTGCATTTTGTACAGTTTCATTATAGTATTTACGTCAGTAATTAGATTAGATATAAGATGTGTATCTTATAATTGCTGAATTTTTATGGGCGCGATTGTGTTGATGTGACTGACAACCACGGAATAATCAAAACCCGGGCAAAGATATAAATTCAGGGTGGCACCGCGCGGATTCCGCGCCCCTGTGAAAATCATTTGGGTGCCGAATTCAATCAATCATTATTTTGGCACCTGGGGAATAAAACAAAAAGGGACCAAAATGGTATCATTAAAATCTAAATACAGAACGCACACGTGTGGCGAATTAAATGCGTCCAATGTCGGGCAAACTGTTGTGCTGTCGGGCTGGGTTCATCGCAAGCGTGACCACGGGTCATTGCTGTTTATTGACCTGCGCGATAATTATGGAATTACACAATGCGTGTTTGACGGTGGGGACGAGGCACTGGAACGTGTGCGTCCAGAATCTGTGATTCAAATTACTGGCACGGTTGTTGCGCGTGACGCGTCTGCGGTAAATGATAAAATTCCAACCGGCGCCATTGAAATTCAGGCCACAAAATGGGACGTGTTGACCAGTGCAAATGTTTTGCCGTTCCAGGTGTTTGGCGACGATGATACTGTGGCCGAAGATTTGCGTTTAAAATACCGCTATATTGATTTGCGTCGTGAATCATTGCACCAAAATATTTTGTTCCGCAATCGTATGATTAAATTTATGCGCGACAAAATGTGGGAAATGGGATTTTCTGAATTCCAGACGCCGATTTTGACCGTATCCAGTCCAGAAGGTGCACGTGACTTTATTGTGCCGTCACGTAATCATCACGGTATGTTCTATGCATTGCCCCAGGCACCGCAACAGTTTAAACAGTTGATTCAGATTTCCGGATTTGACCGCTATTTCCAAATTGCGCCGTGTTTCCGTGACGAAGATTTGCGTGCAGACCGTTTGCTGGAATTTTACCAGTTGGATATGGAAATGTCGTTTGTTGACCTGCCGGATATCCAGGCTGTGGGTAATGAATTGATGCCGGCGATTATTCGCGAATTCGTCCCAGGTGCAAATGTATGTCCGGATATTCCGCATATCCCATTTGATGAAGCGATGTTGAAATATGGTTCGGATAAACCGGATTTACGTAACCCTATTATTATTTCAGACGTGACGGACATTTTCCGTGGCTCTGATTTTGGAATTTTTGCAAATGCGATTGAAGGCGGCGCAGTTGTTCGCGCGATTCCGGCACCGAATTCGGCGGATAAATCACGTAGTTGGTTTGACAAACTAGGTGATTATGCGGTCAAAGAACTGGGATTGGGCGGACTGGGTTATATCGTCTTTGCGGGCGAGGCCAAAGGCCCCGTTGCCAAGAAACTGGACGCAGATCGGATTGCAAAACTGCATGAAATCGCGGGCGACAACGCATCGTTGTTCTTTGTCTGTGACGTGGCAGATAATGCAGCCAAGGCGGCGGGCAAATTGCGCAACAAATTGGGCGAAGATTTAGGCTTGATTGACCCGAACGATTTCCGTCTGTGCTGGATAGAAGAATTCCCGTTCTTTGAAGCAGACCCAGAATCACCGACAGGAATCGCGTTTACACATAATCCGTTCTCGTTCCCGATGGCGACATTGGACGAATTGAATACACGCGACCCATTGTCAATCAAGGCAGCTCAGTTTGACATGGTATTAAATGGTGCCGAAATTTGCAGTGGTGGTTTGCGTAACTTTAATCCAGAGATTATGGTTAAATGTTTCGACATTACGGGATACGACGAAGAAACGGTTAAAGAAAAGTTCGGTGGAATGTATACCGCGTTCCAATACGGTGCGCCACCGCACGGTGGGTGTGCGTTCGGTATTGACCGATTGGTTCAGATTATGCGTCGCGAACCGAATTTGCGCGAGGTTGTGTTGTTCCCAACCAACCAGCGTGGCCAGGATTTAATGATGGGGTCACCATCGCCGGTCACAGAACAACAACTGCGCGAAGACCATATCCAGGTTCGCAAGAAAAACTAAATAATTGTTTGTGTTTATTCAGTCCGCGTTTGCGGGCTGATTTTTTGTATGAAATCAAACCTATTAAAATCTGTGGTTCAGACATGTATAATCCTTTCACAGGAACGGTGGGAAAAAATGCAGGCGGATATAGATAAACTGGTCGCAACATTGAATTTAACGGAATACCAGGCGCACGTCTTGCGTACGCGACGTCATCAATATGATATGACTGGATTGGTAAAACGGGGCGGGGTTTTGTATGTGCCACGCAGCGCGTCTGATGGGCCAGGTATTGTCCATTATGTTCGCCGCATATTATTCGGGCGACGTGCTGATTTGATTGGGCGCGATAAAATCTTGTTACAAGCGGTGCGTCGCATAAAATTTATGGCCGATGGATTGCACTGCGTTCGGGTTGGACAATATCAATACTGGGCTGATAAAAATGGACAATCGGTTTCTGCTGAATATGTTCGGCGTCATTTGACCCAGAAAAATCGACACTAAAATTTATCGTGTGTTTTTATAAATTGGCGCATAAAACTGGAATCGAAATTTGTCATAATTTCAGTCAATGAATAATTACGTGTGCCGTCTGGCGATATAGTCAGGCGAACGGGTGCAGGGGTTGGCGCCGTTCCCCGCATTGTCATATTTAACATGACAGTCATATGCGCGTTTTCAATATCAAATTCACCATACGCATCAACGTGGCGCATTTGCAACGTAAATGGTTGCGCAGTTATAAAATTACCATTGGTGTATTTACCAACAATACGCATTTTCTTTATTGCGGTTTCGCCACCGGTCAATGCGTCGGCTAATGCATATTCGGCATTAAAGGTGTTTATCTGGTCTGCGGACGCATAGAATTCATCAAACCCTAATCCAATAATATATCCGCCGTAAAACGACAAATCCATGTCTCCGTCCAGGTTATACCATATATCGTGTGCGATGTGACCATTGGTCTGTAATGAAATTTCAGCTGTAATCATTGTGTCACGGATATTCAGTGGCATTATGCGTGATAACAGATATCCATTGATTACAAATTTATTTAATTGAATATCGATGTCGTATTTTGATGCGTCCTTGCGCAATGTGGCCAACAGATTTCCACGTGCCGCGTCTGTGATAGAAAATGTCTGGGTATTAGATTTCAGGGCGTATATAAAATTCTTGTATTCATTACCGTTGTAAATCAGTGTGTCTGCGGTCAAAGAAATATCAACCGGTAATTCAAATGGCAATGTTATTGGTGCGGCTGTCAGAAATTCTAATTCATCATAATTATCAATATAATTCTGGTTCGCAAATGCGTCGGCGTTTAATAATGCAGTGCGCAGGGTAACATTGCGGCCACTGAGGCTGCCACTAAATTTTTGGGTGCCGATTGTGACGTCCATATTTGATATGTTGCGGCCGCTGTATGTGCCGGATACTGTATATGGCGCGTTGTTCAATGATTGCAGGTCAACATTCGGTATTACGTCCTTGAAATTATCGCCAGAGAGCAGAAATGTTTTATCCGTCATAGATATTTTCCATTTCGCACCACGTGGTATGAACGCCATCGCACCGTCAGACCATTTCATGTCGCCTGTGGTATTCAGCATAAAATCAGGCAAGAATTTAAAGTCTGGCACCGCCCAACGCAATGTTTGATTACGCGCAAATGAATATGAAGCATTGACAGATTTTGGTGTTATGTTAAATACGCCGGCAATGTCATTGAATTGAAATTCCAGTTTTCCGTTTTTGCCCAGACGTCGCACCGCGCGGACTAATTTGTCAGCGTTTGGCATTTTGCCTGGTGCGCGAATTGATGCGTTAAATGTCCCGTTATCTACTGACAATGTTCCGGAAATATCGCCATATGAAAACTTTGAGCATTGCCATTTTTCCGGTGTGCCAGAAAATAAGCACATTGTCTGGATTCCGTCCACAGGCATTGTTACCAGAACATTATATGCGCCACTTGCATCAATTGTGCCACCTGTGACTGCAACATCATCAGCAATAATGTTTGATATTTGAACCAGTTTTTTATCGCCAATCGCATTTATTTTCAGATGTTGGAATTCGTGCCCGGCAAGTTTTAATTTTCCGTGTAAGTCTAAATTAAATGTTGTGCGATAAAATATATTTGATGGGTTAGTTAAAAATGTAAAATCATAATCCAGGTCATTGGCCGTCAAATTGATTTCACGTGCACCATCAGGCAAAATTTTTATATCACCAGAAAAGTGGTCTGATTTTATATCGGTAAATTCAAAACCGTATTCGCCGTCCCATGCGAAATTCATACTCAATTTTACAGGCACGTCAATACGTGGGTATGAGAATTCAAACCACTTGTTTATGTTTGGTGTGTCTATGTCCAGATGGCCACGCGCCGTTCCGTCTGAAAATAACATACCCGTAATTTCCAGTTTGTTATTATGATTTTTTATTACAAATTCGTCGTCTAAAAATTCAAAATCATATTTGTGATCATTTGTGCGGACAGTTCCCGTCAGACCACCATTGGTCAAACGTGCACGCACAATATCATAATCCTTGTCATGAAACGTCACGACGGAATTATATATATCAACGGCGTTGTTAAAATCGGGGGCCGCTAACGATTCTATATTCAGTTTTGCGCCATGAATCCCAATTCGCCCCTGTAATGACGCATTGTCTAAGTTAAATATGTCTGTTATTGGCACAGAAAACATAACCGCGTCAATATGCCCCATTGGAATACTGACGTTATGTGCAACAATCGTTGCGCGCCCCAGCAGGCTGAAATGAATATTGCCGTCAATTTGGGCGGTGATGCCAGTTTGTTGGTATATTGCCTGGGCAATCTTTGGGCGCATGTTGTTTATCGTTATCATTGGCGGAACAATGACCAACGCCAATGCCCCAGCCGTTGTGATAAATACAGCTGTCCATAAAATTCTGCGTTTATATCTGGGTTTTAATGCCATTTCTCTCTGCCCTTGTAATTTGATTATAATGGATTAGAATAATAGTGTGAACAAAAAAAGTATATTTTCACTGGAAAGCAATTATGCCCCCATGGGGGACCAGCCCGCGGCTATATCTGAATTGGTGGCCGGTGTTCGTGATGGGCGACGTTCCCAGGTATTGCTGGGGGTGACGGGTTCTGGCAAAACGTTCACGATGGCAAATGTTATCGCAGAATTGTCGCGACCGGCGTTGATTATGGCACCGAATAAAATCTTGGCGGCGCAATTGTATACAGAAATGAAATCATTTTTTCCGCACAATCACGTTGAATACTTTGTGTCGTATTATGATTATTACCAGCCAGAGGCATATATGCCAACTACCGATACATATATTGACAAGGATGCGTCTATCAATGAACAATTGGACCGTATGCGGCACAGTGCGACGCGTGCTATGCTGGAAGAACGCGATGTTATTGTTGTATCGTCTGTATCGTCAATTTATGGTATGGGGTCACCAGAACAGTATTCTGGTATGAAACTGGTCTTGCGCACAGGTGACAAGATAGGCCAATCGGACGTCATGCGTGCCTTGGTGGATATTCAATATAAACGTAATGACATGGCGTTTGAACGTGGTAATTTTCGCGTCCGTGGCGATACGTTGGACGTGTTTCCGTCGCATTCTCAAGACCGTGCATGGAAACTGTCGTTTTGGGGCGATGAAATCGAAGAGATTTGGGAATTTGATACACTGACAGGTGCAAAGTTGCATAAACTGGACAGAATTGCGATTTATCCAAATACGCATTATGCAACACCTATGCCCAGCGTGTTACAGGCAATCACTCAAATCAGGACAGATTTAGAAGAACGTCTGAAATATTTTCATGAAAATATGAAGTATATAGAAGAACAGCGGCTGCGCGAAAGGGTGAATTTTGACATTGAAATGATGGAATCAACCGGGACGTGTCGTGGAATTGAAAACTATTCGCGTTACTTATCTGGGCGTGCGCCTGGTATGCCGCCACCAACACTGTTTGAATATCTGCCACGTGATGCCGTTTTATTTATTGACGAAAGTCACGTTACTGTGCCACAGATTTCGGCGATGTCACGTGGTGACCGCGCACGCAAAGAAACGTTGTCACAGTATGGTTTCCGGCTGCCGGCATGTATTGATAACCGGCCGTTGACATTTGACGAGTGGGACGTGTTGCGGCCGCAAACGATATTTGTTTCGGCGACGCCAGCCGAATGGGAATTAAACCAATCTGGTGGCATCGTGGCCGAGCAGGTTATTCGTCCAACGGGACTGCTTGATCCAGTCTGTGATGTGCGCCCGACGGCAAACCAGGTTGATGATTTATTGGACCAGATAAAGAAAACATCGGGGCGTGTGTTGGTCACAACACTGACCAAGAAAATGGCCGAACAATTGACCGATTACCTGAATGAAAATGGCGTGCGGGCCAAATATCTGCACAGCGATATTGAGACACTGGAACGTATTGAATTGTTGCGTGATTTGCGATTGGGTAAATATGATGTCTTGGTTGGTATCAATTTGTTGCGCGAAGGGTTGGACGTGCCAGAATGTGAGTTGGTTGCGATTATGGATGCGGATAAAGAGGGTTTCTTGCGTTCAACGCGTTCACTGATTCAGACAATTGGTCGTGCGGCGCGTAATGCAAATGGTCGTGTGATTCTGTATGCTGATAAAATTACGGATTCAATGAATGCGGCGTTGACCGAAACGGCGCGTCGTCGGGAAAAGCAGATGGCATATAACACCGCACATGGCATTACACCAACTACTGTGTCCAAGGCTATATTTGCCCAGGTTGGCGACAAGACTGACAAAACAGACAAGGCGCGTCGGTTTGTATATGATAAATCGGGCGGCGTTATGGATGCAGACAGTATTCGCAAACAGATAAAAGATTTGAACAAGAAAATGCGCACGGCGGCAGAAAATCTGGAATTTGAAGATGCGGCTGAATTGCGTGATGCAATCCATAAACTGGAAGATGATTTGTTATTAGTGGAGTAAGTGTGAATAAAAAAATATTAAAAGAAAAGACCACCCCGGCCGTTGGCCACCCCTCCACCGGAGGGGAACTTGCTGTGTTCCCGTCGCGGACCAAGTTCTCCTCCTGTGGAGGAGTACCTGCAGGGGGAGGTGGTCTTGCTAGCAAGTCTGTTGTTTCATTTAATTTGCCGTATAACAAAAAGTTAGTTCAGCGTGCCAAGGATTTACGAAAATCTGGCAGTCTGCCCGAAGCGTTGTTATGGCGTGAAATTAAATCAAAGAAAATAAATGGTCTGGATTTTGACCGGCAAAAAGTTATCGGGAATTACATCGTTGATTTCTTTTGTGCAAAAATAAAAACAGTCATAGAAATTGATGACAAGACGCACGAGTTAAAAGAGCGACATGATACCATACGAAATAAATATTTACAGGATTTGGGACTGAGAATAATTCATATACCTGCAAAAGATGTGTTGAAAAATCCATCATCTGTGGCAGAATTGCTGATAGGTATTTTATAGGTAAAATAAATGAAAGAATATTTGTTGAACAGTGTGGAAGAAACGCGCGACTGGGCGCGGGAATTTGCGAAAACCTTGCGTGCGCCGGTATGTGTGGCGTTGCACGGCGACCTGGGAATGGGCAAGAGTGAGATTGCCCGCACAATAATTCAGACCCTGCGTGGGGCGGATACTGTTGTGCCCAGTCCGACATTTACCATTGTGCAAAACTATGATGGAATATCACACTTTGACCTGTATCGCATAAATGATGCGTCAGAATTGGTGGAAATTGGGTTGCCATATGCAATTGCAAATGATATTACGTTGATAGAATGGCCCGATGTCGCAACGGATGTTTTGCCAACGGATACAATTCATATTTATCTGACAGAATACGGGGCAGGGCGCAGATTGGTTATAAAATAGGAAATGTCGCCTATGGTAATCGTAGACATGGCGCGTAATAATAAAAATGCGTATGGAAACATTCGCACAAGAGCACACGCGCGGACTTTTGCATAAAGGTCCCGAACCACATCCCTAAGAAAGTGGATTCGTCAAGAATTCATGAAACGCGGTGTTCAAAAAACGGGGCGTTTGCCCCGTTTTTATCGCTTTAATAAACTCTGAACTGCCAGGGGAAAATCCGGACTGCGTGCCAAATATGAGCCGCTGACCAATAAATCTGCGCCGGCGTCCCAGCACATTTGTGCTGTTTTATCATTTATTCCACCATCTACTGAAATTATAAATTTCAGTCCGTATTTTTTACGTGTTGCGGCCAAAACAGAAATCTTTTTCAGGCAATCTGTTTGGAATTCTTGGCCGGCGGCACCTGGGGCGACGGTCATAACCATAACTTCGTCCACATCACGCAGAATTGGCTTTAATATCGCAGGTGATGATTCTGGGTTCAGGGCAACGCCTGCACGACGCCCTGCCGCGTGAACGCTGGCAATAGCCGCACGCAGACCAGACGTATTTGTTGACATGATAACCGTGTCGGCACCGGCGGCAACACTGTCGGTGGCCCAGACGGACGGACTCTCGGTCATCAGGTGTACGTGCAGGTGTGCGTCAGTGTGGGCACGTATCATCTTTAATTCTGGAATACCACCCGCCACGCGGTCAACATAGAATCCGTCCATAATATCAACGTGTATCATTGATATTCCGCCCGCACGAAACATTGAATATGTTGATGCACGACGCATATTAAAACACAGTGTGCTGGGCATAATTGGAATAAAACGACGGCGGTGTGCTGGGCGTTTGCGGAACAGTTTTGTTATAAAAGCAATGCGACGCTGTATACGATCACGACGCGCCAGGTACGCGCCACGATGAGTCGCCTCGGCATTCCAGACGTGCGCACATGCCGCCCGAACAATTGCGTCATTGGAAATATATTCGGTCGGAATTGAAAATGTGTTTTCAATGAACTCGGTCGCCCCCTCGGCCAGTGCGCCACCACCGGTCAATATAATCTTGGTTGGGCGATATTTGATAATCGCGTCATGAGCCGCAGTCGTTATTTCGGCGGTAATATCAACGCATGCTGGCATAAATATATCGATGACATCGCCACGTGAAAATTCGTATGCGGTATCGGCGGGGGTAAATCTATCCATTTCTTTGGGGATAAAACTGGCTACTGCACGCTTTATCCGTTCAGCGTCATCAAAACCTATGTGCAATTTTGCAGAAATGTCGTTTGTTATTTTTGTTCCACCCAGTGGAATTTTATAGTGCCAGACTGGGCCACGGTCGGTCCAAATGGACGCTGATGAAAATTCCCCGCCCAGGTCAATGAACATGACTGTTTGTTTCTTTTGTCGCAATGTTGTATTCAGTAAAAATTGCGGGTCATAAAATGCACAGGGTGTGATATGGGCGCGACGCAGAAAACCCAATACTTCGTTCAATCGCGATTTCGTATAAAATATTGCGCCAAACGCCGATATCAGCTGTCGGTCGGTATAGCCAATTGGACTAATCATATTGCGTGCGGTTGGCGTATCGTATCGCAGTGGCACGATATGCATTGGAAAGTATCCGTCAGGCGCGTTTATCTGGGCAATCTGGGCACGGACATCGGCAGTTGTGATTTTGTGTTCGCCGCCCCAAGCGGTGCTTTTTGCAGTCATTTCAAAAATAGACGTGCCAAAATTCCCCGTGATATATGCGGTGTCAAAACTGGTTCCGATTTGATGTTCCAGATCGTCAATTACATACCGCAGTGCAAACACGGTATCAAAACAATCCGATGTTGAAATTGCAGATTTTACAATCTTGGCCCCACGGACACGGTGTGCCATTCCGCGCACACCGGTCGATCCAATGTCCAGACATAAAAAAGCCGAATCAAACAGGTTCATTTCGTCTATTTTACCAATATTCGCGCCGTGTCGCGCATATCAATCGTTTTTATATCACGGGATAAAATTTTGTGATTTTTATCCAGAACAATCAATTGTGCAATTGCGTCATTGGGTGTCTTTTCAGGTAACATGACCGTAATTCCACCTGTTGTAACTAAATTCCAGCGACGATTTTCAATCCATTCCATGTAATCCAGGTCGCCAATCAAATTATGCGCCACGTCAGTTATTTCGCCAACTTCTGATGGTAATGGGCCACGAAATAATACTGTTCCGGATTTACGTTCGGTGTCCGGTTGGTTCACGATTGTGCCATCGGCCGACAATGGAAAGTAATTCTGACCATCAGTCCACAGGGCAACGGCCCGGTATAACTTTACACGCACGACCAAATTGCCGTCGGCGCGGCGATTAACAGCCGATGCACGCACGCCCGGCACCGCACCAACGCGGGCGTTCAGTGCGTCCAGGTTAACGGAAAAAGTGTCTGTTCCTGGTGCAACTGCGGCGGCCGCGACCAGGGCGGATAAATCCTTGTCCCGGATATCCGCAGATATAGAAATATTGCGCACACGCGACAATGTTGTATGTCCCATTGTCGTCATGATAATTCGCACAGAAAAGTATATCGCCAGCAAAATTGCGACAATAAAATACAGCCAAAACCAGATTGTTCGTTTCATGGCTATAATTATATCACAAAAAGCCCCGCGATAAAAGCGGGGGTAAATAAAAATTAAAATCAACTGGCGCGTAGCAAATAACCGCGTCTAAACATACACCTGCGGTATGCGCCGACAGTTTTAGATGTTGTATTTCGTGGCACCGACATCAGGGCCCGCTGACCCGCGTCGGTATATTCATTGGATTGAAATGTCACCCACAGACCGTCCCAGTCCGGCATTTGGCCACTCTGGTTCGGGGCCAACAGTTTGGCAATACGGCTGCGTGGCATATATGACGGCTTGGTTATCCCCAGGCATGCCTTGTGGTCACGAACAAATTGTTCCATGGTGACGGATTCATTTTCCCAATTCAAAACCGTGGCATCGTCAATGTTGCCACGATTTGGGGACGCACATGCCGCCAGTGCCATTATTAATGCCAGATATTTTATTCTCATGTTTTATATTATAATTTATTTGCCTTTGGGGGGCAATAGTTTTTATAATAGGCATAACAAGGAGAAAGAGAATATCATGGCAATAACAGTTGCTAATTTTATAAAGATGGCAAACTTCTATAACCAGATGGCAAAAATGATGTCAGCAATCTGTGTAGAAAAGGGTGGCATAGCGATGGAAAATTATGTCGGGCGTTTCTTTGCGGCCGATACGTTGGAATTCGTTGCCGAATACGGACGTCGCCTGGTGGCGCAGCGGCCCAGTGACCTGACACCGGAAATTGTTGGGGTGATTGAACGCTTTGAAGAAAGTTACAAACGGGTCAAGGATTTAACGACACCAACACAGAAACCAATTTATGAAATGACATTGGCAGAATTTGAAAAAATTATGAACATATAAAAACGTGGCAAAGGAGATGTGGCGGATGAAAACAATGAAAAAAATATTTGGTGGGGCCATGGCAATAACGCTGGTGGTGGCGTTGCTGGCGGCGTGCACCCAGAAAAATGCCGCGACCGATATGCCCCAGTATGATACGGTGACGGTTGTAGATAACCTGGTCATTGATGAAAATTCGGTGCCGATTTTCCCGAAAAAGGCGGCACTGACCACAGATACAGCACGTCGCTTTTCCCTGGATTTGCCAAAGCGGTGCGAGGTAAATTGGGATAACCAGGCGGTTGTTTCCGTTGTTCCCGAAGAAAAAATTGAAATTATTCGTCTGAATACCGGTGACGCGTTGCCAGAATTACAGGTGTCGGACTATGAATTCAAGAAATTGACGGTAAAACGTGCATTGGATAAATTGCTGGACGGAACAGATATATCGGTCATAGAAGACGAAGAAATGATTGAAACTGTATCTGGCTCAATCAATTCTGGTAAATTGTCTGATGCGGTTGAACTGATGGCCAAGATGGGGCGTGCGTATTATTCCTATGATGCCGACGCCGGCGAAATTCATTTGACGCATCGTGCAAAATGGTTGGTAAAAATGCCACACGACCAATCTATTATTATGGCGTTGATTGACGCAATGCGTGGCGCAGATGTGCGAAATCTGTTGGTGGACTGGAACGACAAGACGTTGGTGTTTGAAGGAAATTACCAGACCGAGCGCGAGGTTTCCAGAATCATTGCTGATGTCGCGTCCAAGAAATATATGCTGGCGTGGGACATTGATGTGTATCGCGTGTACCCACGCACAGACAATCCGATTGTTTGGATGAATATGTTGCCGGCATTTGGGGACAAAAATATTAAAATGTCTATCCCAGGCGTGGTGGGGCGTGCGCTGGTTGTGGGACCGGAAATTAATACCAAGACGTTGCAAGAATTCTTGTCGCAACAGGCAAACGTAGTTTTGATATCCCAGGGTCAGTTTGTAATTCCAAACGGTTGGCAATCGCGTTTTGATATCGGGCAATGCAGCAAGGAAGAACGCCTGGAAACAGATTTGATTATTGGTGCAACGGGCAAGTATGGCGATTTTGGCGGCCGTGATAAAATTGATGCGAAAATCGTTTTGCGAACCAGTAATGGCGAATTGTCATCGTTTAACATTCCGTCAAGCATTGGTGATAACTATGTGATTATCGGTATTCCGACGCATTCGTTCGTGACAACACCTGAAACGCTGATATCACCGTTTGCAGAATTAGTTGTGTTTATGTCACCGCGTGTGATTTCCATTGTTGATGCACACGCTGCACCAAGTGGCGCGTCTGCGCCACTGGTTGGTGACGCATTACGTAAATTTTTACGCCAAGAATAAAGCAAGGGATATTATTTAAATGTTATTTTCAAGACTAGAAAGAAAAATCGCATTCAGATACCTGGCCGCAAAAAAGCGCGGATTCGGTTCTGTTATTTCATGGGTGTCGCTGATTGGCATTACGCTGGGGGTTGCAACACTGATTGTTGTTATGTCAGTTATGGGCGGATTTCACGAAACGTTGTTATCGCGTATTGTTGGTATGAACGGTCACGTTGTTGTTTATCATCAGGACGGCGCAATCAGTGATTTTGATTATCTGATTGATAAAATGAAACAGAACAAGGTTGTGTCAGCAAATGCAACTGGTATCGTTCCTATTGCCGAGGGGCAGGTTATGGCCACTGCCGGTGGTAATAATACAGGGGCGATGGTGCGCGGAATTCGTATGACAGACCTGACTGCCAAGACCCAGGCAGGAACAAAAATTTATGGCAAGAAATTATCCGAAATCCGTGATGGTGAATTGATTGCGGGGGCGTCACTGGCGCGCAGTCTGCGTATCGGTATGGGGGACAAGGTATCGTTGGTATCTGCCAATGGGGCGACGCCAACACCATTTGGTTCAATGCCACGCATAATGTCATATCCGGTTATGTCATCGTTCTTTATGGGTATGTATGAATATGATTCTGGATATATATTTATGCCACTGGAAACCGCCCAGAAATATTTAAACATCGGTAATGCCGTAACGCATATTGATTTGTTCCTGCGCAATCCCGAAGATACGACCGCCGTGCGCGATGCGTTGGTGCGTCTGTTGCCAGATGGTTTTGTCGTGCGTGATTGGCGCGAATTAAATCGTGGCTTTGTCGGTGCGTTACAGGTTGAATCAAATGTGATGTTCTTGATTTTAATGCTGATTGTCATTGTGGCAGCATTTAATATTGTGTCGTCGTTGGTAATGCTGGTCAAGGACAAGAACAAGGATATAGCCGTCCTGCGCACGTTTGGGGTATCGCGTAAATCGATGATGAAAATATTTATTTTGTCTGGCACCAGTATCGGTGTTATTGGCGCGTTCTTTGGCACGGTGTTGGGTGTTATTGTCGCGATTTATATCGAGCCTATACGCCAGTTTTTCCAGTGGGCAACGGGGCGCGACCTGTTTCCGGCAGAATTGTATTATCTGTCTGAACTGCCATCTAAATTGGTGCCGGGGACTGTGATTGGGATTGCGGTGCTGGCGATTGCATTGGCGTTTCTGGCGACAATTTATCCGGCATGGAAGGCTGCATCAACCGACCCGGTCGATGTGCTGCGAAATGAATAATGGTGTGGGGGCAAATCATATGGCAAATATTTTAAATTCTTTATCGCGTGTGAAAAAAGGTGACGTTGTCCTGTCTGTGCGCGATATTAAAAAGACATTTATCGAAGGTGGACAGCCCTTGCACATTTTGCGCGGTGGCGGTTTTGATTTGCACCGTGGTGAAATTATCGCATTGGTTGGACAATCGGGATCTGGAAAATCTACGCTGTTACAGTGCGTCGGATTGTTGGATAAACCCACCAGTGGCAGCATTTTGCTGGACGGGGCGGCAACGAACCGCATGGACGAAGACACTCGCACAATGATGCGTCGTAACAAAATCGGATTTGTGTACCAGCGGCATAATCTGTTATCTGATTTTACGGCATTAGAAAATGTTGTTTTACCAATGTTGGCGGCGGGCACAGACGAAATCACGGCAAACGGCCGCGCGATGAAATTATTACAATTGGCCAGTGTTGCACATCGTGCATCGCACCTGCCCGGGGAAATGTCCGGGGGCGAGCAGCAGCGCACCGCGGTTGCGCGTGCGTTGGCCAATAATCCGGAAATTTTACTGGCCGACGAACCGACTGGCAGTTTGGATCCAGCACATGCAACTGCGGTGTTTGATTTGCTGTTGGAATTGGTGCGCAAGAATAAAATGGCAATGTTATTTGTGACACACGATATGAATCTGGCCGCACGTGCCGACCGAACAATCACAATTCGTGATGGAATTGTAAAGTAATAACCAGAGCAACCAAGAGGAGAGAGCCCATGAAAAAAATATCAACCACAAAATATGAAACCACCGTCCCCACATCGCGCAAGGTTTGGGGTGTGCTGGCACTGGCCGGGTTATTTACATGCGGTGTATTTATCGGAACAACATTGAATAATAATCGCACGCCTGATACAGAATTTTCCGATGACGCATGTCGCGAATTGGCGGATAAAATTGCCGGCGAAACAGACGAGGCCACATTAGAACAACTGGGTGAAACATATTCCGAACATTGCACTGTGGACGCATCAGATCAGAATACAACCAGCCTGTCACGGTGCCAGTGGTTCGAGAAAATACTTTCTGCGCGCTTGTGTCCAGACGATAATCTGATGAATGATAGCTATTGCCTTAAACAAAATATTGATATTTATAAAAAATTGGTGACATACGGTTGCCCAGAAAATCGTGATAAATATGTTGAAATGGCGAGTAATCAAGACACCTTATTGAATGCTGTGTTTGGTGAATACAACTTTGTAACCAAGGAAGTTTCAACATGTGAACGTATTGAACAATTGTTGAAGGGAAGATTGAACCCAAAAGATGTTGATAACTTTAATTATCATTTGGAAAATGCGGAAATCTATGCACGTCTGGCAGAACGTGGATGCCCAGAAAACGCCGATAAATATCGTGCATTGGCCGCCAGTGAAATAGAAATCACAACGGCATTACAACCGGTTGAAGCTATGTCTGATATTGACGTGGCAGAGGTTGTTGATGTCTATAAAAAGGTGAAAATGCAGGCCGCCGCGCAACAGGTAATTGATACCCTGCAAAAGGTTTCTGAACCAACCATAGATTTTATTTTGAAACTGGAAAAAATTGTAAATGAAGAATAGGGGGCGCGTTATGAAACGTTTGTTTGTTGCGATTTCGGCACTGGTGTGTGTTGGGTGGACGGCGGCGCATGCGGCTGATGTTGCACCGCGTATGTCGTGCGCAGATATTAAAACCCAGATGGATACATTGTTCGCGCGTGATGATTTAACCGATGATGAATCAAAACAATTGACCGATATGCGCACAAAGTATCGTCGTGATTGTGTTAAACGTGCGGCGGGTGGTCGTGGTGCGCAAACTATTGCGGCCGCACGCGCACCGGTTGCAACCGATGATGCGAAAAATTCGGACGCCGCCGCGGCCACACCTGGCGCACCATGTGATACCCCGGACGAACATGGTTGCTGTCCGGGTGAAACGTATACCGATATGGGTGACCAGGGATTTAATTGTTGCCCGTCTGATGGCGGCATGTGCTTTACGCCAATGGTGCTGAAATCGGTTGAAAATACCGAAGTTCAAGACGATGCACCTGTCAAGACAGACGAAGAAATCGCGGCGGAAATAAATGCGAATATTGCGGCAGGTCTGTGCGCCGATGGCACCAAGCCGAATAAGTATGGTTGTTGTGCCGATGAATTGTTCCGCGATATGGGCGGAACGTTCGCGTGCTGTCCAAAAACGGGCGGTGACTGTTTCCCGCCGATGAATTAAGATAATGGGAAGTTGAAATGAAAAAAATAACATTTATAACAAGTGCATTATTGCTTTCGGCATGTGGTGGTGGAAGTGGCACCGGCACAATTGACAATCCTGGGGCAGATGTTGTTGTCCCAGAATACGCAGATTTTTTGACAACAAGTTTGGCTGAGACCCAGGATAATTCAGTTGAGCTGAACACGTATGTTGAGTCCGTTTTGGGCTCGGATGGTGAAGTTGTGTCAGAATCAACCGGGAGACGGTCTGGCACCCGAAAAGTTAAAAATCATCATCACGATGCTCAATATAATAGCAAGCAACTTGATGACATGAAAGATTTTTTTGATAAAGATGATGAGTATAAAAAAGAATTTATATCAAGAAATCGTGATTTGGTGAAACGGTATGCCAAACTTGCATGTGGTTGTGATATGAAGGATTTTGATTTTGATGGAAGATCAGATGATGACGTTTTTCATCATTTAAAGAGTGATGCTTTTAGACCCAATGAAGTGTGGAAAAAATATCACTATCGTCAGGAACAACTGGCAAACCAGAAATTATATTCTGGCAGTGGTAGCCGTGATTGGGGTAATGGGTATGTAAAAATCACAAAGTTGCAAAATGGAAAAATAGCGAATATAAAGTTGTATGACGATTGGTATGAGCGCGAATTTAATTTTGATAAAGGCTCAGACAATAAATTTTACGCGACACCTTATTCTTATGCTATTCTATGTGGTGCAGGCTGTATTATTCAATATAACACAGACAATACAAACGAGAGTTTTGAAAGCATTAAGGCCGGATTGCAATACACGTTGGATTCATTCGTGTATCCGCTTACAGAGGAACAAAGACAGATAGCACAGGACGCTATTGATTCATTAACATCTGAAACTGCACCAATAATATTAAGTCAAACAGAAATGGAAGGTGGTTCGTATACGTCTGGTTTCTTTAAGATACCAAATCATTTTGCGGTGGATGTTCGTGCCTATGGCAAGCAGGTTGGGTTGCAATATGCTGATTTTGGTTCTGTCGTTGGTAGTCAATGGCTTGATGGAAAACGGAGCGAAACAGATAATGGCATTGGATATGTGTTCGCGGGTGGTTATGGTATAAAAAACATAAATAAACAAAATATCCAAGGTAGTATGAATTTCAAGGGGCAGGCTGTCGGTCATGTTATGTACCATGAAGAAAATGCAAATGGGGTTGCCACTGATGATTATATGTTTGTTAAATCAAACGCAAATTTGACATTCCAGGCCGATGGTACAGAAAAATTGTTTATGAATTTTTCTGACAATGCCGATGTAAACAAAAGGTGGTACGATGTTGAATATACGAAAAAGGGTGATGACGTTAGCGTAACACTATCAAATGGCGACAGGATTGCCGCAGAAAATGCAAAATATAAGTTCAAAGATACTGAATATAGTGGAAAATTTACACAAGAAATTGTTGATGAAAAGTATAATCGAATGATCTCGTGTGATTTTGATTCAAAATATTATGGCGATAATGAAAAACCGTCAGAAGCAACAGGTGTTGTAAACTTACTTGATCAAACGTGGGCCAAAGATAGTGCTGAAGATAAAGAATTATTTTTTACGGCGGCGTTTGGGGCTAAAAAAGATAAACGGTAGGGCGAGTAATAAAGGGCTTGCGTTTTAGGAAAATTGATTTATAATAGGCAGGCTTTCAATTTGTTGCGGGCATAGTACAAAGGCTAGTATGCAAGCCTTCCAAGCTTGAAATGCGGGTTCGATTCCCGCTGCCCGCACCAAGAGATTGGGCGTGCGCCGGAGTTGGAGAGCCGGGGCAGACTGTAAATCTGTTGGCTTAAGCCTGAGCTGGTTCGAATCCAGCCACTCCCACCAAAATAAAACCACCCACGAACGTGGGTGGTTTTGTTTTGGCGAAATGTGGTATTGGATTTGAATCACGCAATCATTTGATTGCCGGTTTGACTATGAGTTGTTGTGTGACGCGGTGCGCGTGGCACACAACATACGAATGCACCGCAGTCCCACGCCACCAGCGTGGGCGAGGGAAGCAGCCACACAGCAAGTTACATGCGAGTATTCTGTTATGTATGTCAAAAATAAAAACACCCGCGTGCCGGGTGGTTTTATTTTACTCTTCGATTTCCACGCTGTCGATATAGGTGCGGTTAACGCTTTCCAGGCTGGACGGTTGAAAGTCTGGATTTTCAATTGGGTCACTGTCATCTTCGGGCAGGACTGTTATATTTTCAACCGGTGGCGTCACGGTTGTGTTGCGTGTCATGTTCGCACCAAACGTTTTGGATTTATATTTCCCGTTCAGGCGTTCTGGAATACGGATATAGTTCATCGGATTTATACCGTCTGTTTCCAGTGCCATTTCAGATGCCGGGATAATGTGGCGTTGTTCAATGTTATAAATTGGCGTCATAAAGTTTTGTGGTGCCGCCCGCACGGTGCGTGGGGTGCCACTGGCGTCCAGTTCCAATATGCGCAATGCGCGTTGGCTGTCCCCGTTTGGACGCAGGCGGACCAGGCCACTGGCCCCGATATAACCGCTGGGGTCCAACAGGTATGCGGCGTCTGATTTATCAGAATAAATCATGCCTATTGCCATATTTGCAGCATCATATCCAAATGCCGCCAGATGTGACGGTGCAGTACCAGATATCTGGGAATAAAGGTTAGCAAAATTTTCATTTATTTCAGGCAAGGCTGCATACTTTGCCCCAGACATTGTAAAATCAGATGTTATGTTTGAACCGTCCCACATTGTGGTGCCATAAAAACGTGCGTCACGCGCCGATACGTTGTAATAGCGCAAGAAAGATGCTAATGCCATTGAATCATCGCCTGTGCCCAGGAATAAAACCGCATCATACGGCGCCGCGCCCAGTGTGTCTGATTTTGATATTTTATCCAGTTGCATTGACAGTGATGATTTTTCAATCGCGGTCAGGCGTTCCTTGGTCAAAATGTCGGACAATATTTCGCGTGCGCGTGTGTTTGCCGCGGTGCGCGCCGCGTTCATTGATGCGCGCATTGATGCGTTCTTGATTGATTCAGAATTGCCCGGTGTGTAATAGATTATGCCGACCAATTTTATGCCGTAAATTGACGCCGCATTTTTCGCTGTACCCGCCATTAGACGTCCGGATTCTGTGTCTGGTGCCAGAATTACAAATTTAGTCACGTTGTCAGATGACATTTCTTTGGTAATAGCCTCGACACTGTTGGTGGGCATCAGGTTCATTGTCATAATTCCGTCGCCAACTGCTGTTGCATCAGATGTGAACGACAGGGCAGGTGTGTCGACGGATTTTATCGCGTTTAACATACGTGCGTCGCCTGCAAAAACGGGGCCAATTATAACATCTGGTTTTTCAGATGCGGCGTTTTCAAATGCGTCGCTGCGTGCGGTATCAAAAAATGTTACTGACAGATTCTGTGGTGCACTTTGCAGAACGGCCATTTCAACCGATGTGCGGATTGTTTTGCCGGCACTTGCGTTTTGCCCACTGAGTGGTAATAACACTGCCACGCGATGCATGTTGCCGTCGGTCGCGGAAAAATTCCCGTATTGCATTGATGACGGCGTACCGGCAACGTCATTGCCGTATTCAGCCCCCCAGTTGTTGGAACTGGTAATGCCACCGCCACCACACCCGGCCAGAATTGTTGCAATTGCGCAAAAACTAAAAAATCTGTTCATAAACATTGAAAATCCCGTTCGTATTCTGTATCATTTTACTATAAAAGGATTACGAATGCAATCAGGGCTTTATATTGTTGGAACGCCAATTGGAAATTTGTCCGATATGTCGCCACGTGCGATTGAAACACTGAAAAATGCGGATTTAATTGCGGCCGAAGATACACGCGTTTTTGCAAAACTGGCATCGCATTTTGATATTAAAACCCCACGGGTTGCCTGTCACGACCATAATGAACGCGATGTTGTGCCAGAATTGGTTGAAAAATTACAAAATGGTATGACGATTGCGACCGTGTCTGATGCGGGTATGCCCGCAGTATCAGATCCAGGCTTTCGTTTGGTGCGTGCGGCGCGAACGGCCGGGGTGCCAGTGTTTGTTGTGCCGGGGCCTACGGCTGGGGTGGCGGCATTGGTGCTGTCTGGATTCCCGACAGACCGATTTACGTTTTGCGGATTTTTTGATGAAAAGAAATTACGTGATGATAACAAAATCCGTCATACGATTATTTATTACGAGAGTCCGAACCGTATCATGGCGACGATTGCCGCGCTGGCGCGGGTAATGCCTGATCGCCAAATTGCCATTGTGCGCGAAATAACCAAGATTCACGAAGAGGCGATAATTGGATATCCTGCGGAACTGGTGAATATCGAGCCGCCACGCGGTGAAATTGTAATTGTGGTTGCACCTGCACAAGACCACAAAATGAGTGATGATGAAATCACAGATATTGTAAATGACATTGTTGCTAATTCTACGAAATCGGCAGCGTCTGCATTGGCGGCGCGTGCCGGCATTTCCAAGAAAGAGGCGTATCGTCGTATGCTGGCCAAGGGGGACGCAAATGATTAAATTCGTGGGCAGTTTTGAAACCGTTGCGTCTTTGCCACGGACGCGCTTTGTCGAATATGCATTTATTGGGCGCAGTAATGTTGGCAAGTCATCACTGATAAACGCAATTGTTGGCCAGGCAGTGGCACGCACATCAAATACACCGGGACGCACGCAATCGATAAATATGTTTAATTTGGACGACCGGGTGATGATTGTTGATTTGCCGGGATATGGTTATGCGCGGGCGTCACGCACAGATACTGTGCGCTGGTTGCGCCGATTAGAGGAATATTTGATGACGCGACATCTGGCACGGTTATATATTTTGATTGATTCGCGTATTGGTGCGCGACCGTCGGATATAGAACTGATGGAATTTTGTGATGCGCACGGTGTCGCATATCAAATCGTTTTGACCAAAAAAGACAAGCGTGTACGCGAAGCAAATCAGTCTTCTTTGTCGCATGAAAATCACCCTGCAATGATGGCAGAGATTTTGGAAACATCGGCAGAAAAGAAAACAGGGCTGGAACCAATAAGGGCGCAAATTGGCATCAAATAAAAATATATTTTATGCAACTAATCCGGCAAAAATGTCAGACGCGTTGTGGGATTTGCTGGCGTCGTCGGGCGCGGAATTGTCACGTACATTGATATTCTTGCCCAGCCGTCGCGCTGTGCGAACGGTTGAAAAAGCTCTGGCACAGAAATCTGGGGGGGCTGTAATTTTACCACATTTGGTTGCGTTGGGCGAAGGGCTTGATGACCCGGAATTTATTTCAGATACAGATGTTGATGCGGTGCCAAATATGGCGCGTTATGTTATGCTGGCTAAATTATTGTCAGCCGACGCCAGTATCGGAAGTGTGGCCGCGGCTTTGCCAGTTGCGCACGATTTGGTGCGTATGACAGATTACCTGGAAAACGAAGGGGTGGACGCCAGTGCGATTGATTGGAATGCGTTGGTTGGTGACGCGTATGCGCGACATTTTCAGCGCAAGGCAAATTTACTGAATATTTTAACGCGCACGTTGCCGGCATGTTTTGCCGCGCGTCCGACCCAGACTGCGGCGCGGAATGCTGATATTCGCGGGTGGGGTGACGCGCTGGATAAATATGAATTGGTTGTTGTTTGTGCTTCAACGGCCAGTGTGCCTGCAACTGCGGATTTAATGCGTGCGGTGGCAGTGCGTGAAAATGGTCGTGTGATTCTGTCTGGTAAAATTATGGGTGCGCCGGACGATTTATCGCGTGACACAAATCCATACAATGCAGAATATAAATTTTTGTTGTCGTTGGGAATGACACCTGGAGATGTGCAACCGATTGATGTTGGTCCATCACCAATTGACTTTTTAAATTACACGTTTGGAAATAATCCCGCACGCCCAGATGATGGCACGGCGGTTCGTCATTGTCATTTAATTGAATGCGCCCGCGAAAGCGAAGAGGCTGCCGTTATCGCAGAAATTGCGGCGCGCGCGGTATCAGAAAATAAATCTGTATTGGTGATAACGCCGGACGCCGCCGGAAATCAGCGTGTGGCCCAGGCACTGGCGACGCGTGGGATTGATGCGGATTTTTCCGGGGGCGTGCCCGGTTCTATGACGCCAGCGGGGCGTGCGATATTAAACGTGTTTGATGATTGGATTGAACGCGGCGATGGCGCAACGTTTGATAAAATGTATGCGGCGTCGCATGGCGATTTGATGGAAACGATTATTCGTATGGTTGATGAAAATCGTGATATGTTTGCGCCGATGTTCGATGTGTCAGATGCGGCGTCATTGCAAATTTGGTCGGCAATACAGAACATTTCGGCGTGTATGCGTGATGCAGAGATTGTGCCAACAGTTGCCGATGCGCGGGCGTTCTTGGCTGATGCGATTTCATCGGTTACGGTGCGCGGTGCGGCGAATGACACTGCACGCGTCGTCGTGTTGGGGACGATTGAGTCACGTATGCAGACCGCCGATGTTGTTATTTTGTCCGCGTTGAACGAGGGTATGTTTCCTGCGCGTGGATATGAAAACGCGTGGTTACCAACGAGAATTGCACGCCAAATTGGGTTGCCGTCGGCCGACAGAAAAGTATCGTTGCAATCTTTGGACTTTATGAATTTGTCGTGTGGATCAGATGTTTATTGGACGCGCAGCCGCGTATCCGGTGGTGTCCAAACGACAGAATCACGTTTCTTGTCGCGTGTGGCGGTGCGTGGTGGCGCGTTTGACCGGACGGCGGCCGATGATATATTGAACGCTGTGCGTGGGCTTGATGTTGTGCCGGCGCGGCCACTGGATTATCGCGCACCGATGCCACCGGCTGATTGGTCAGATGTGTATGTGACCGAATTAGAAACATTGATACATAATCCGTATGCGTTCTATGCGCGGCATATCTTGCGTTTGCAGCCGTGTGATGATTATTGGTTGCCACCTGACGCACGCGCGTTTGGAATGTTGGTGCATGCGGCACTGGAAAATATAAAACCTGGCAAAACCGTCGCAGCATTGGTTGCCGATATGGATGCGCGGGCACGTGCCGTGCTGGGCGGGGACAGTATAATATTTCATTTCTGGCATAAACGTTTTATGGAAATCGCGCCTGTGGCGATTGAATATTTGATGGCCTGCCCAGATGCAGAAATAGAAACAGGCGGCGTGGTAAATATCGCCGGTCGTAACGTTCGTGCGCGCGCAGACCGAATTTGGGACGGGGGCGTTCTGGATATAAAGACTGGGACGGCACCGAATAAATCACAACTGGCCCAGGGTAATATGCCACAATTACCGCTAGAGGCATATATGCTGCAATCTGGGGAATTCAAGATTCGCACAACAGAAAAATCAAAAACACCTGTGATGGTGTTCTTGCAATTAAAAAATGGCGATGTGCGTCCGATTGAATATGATGCAGCAACCACTGCGGAAATGATAGCGGCGGCAGTTGAAAAAACGACGGATTTGGTGAATATGTATTCAGCGGGCGGTGCGCCATATGAATATCGCGAAACAGGCGATAAAAAATACCAGGCCTGGGACGACCTGGCACGTAAAAATGATTGATGTCGTTTTTTATTTCAGCGACAACATTAAACCACAATGATCGGTTGGCTTGGCGGCCATACGTGGTGCGATGTCTATTTCGCAATGTTTAATCAATTGCATTGCTGCGGGGTTCGCCAAAAAATAATCTAATCGCAATCCCATATTTTTACCAACGGTGTCGCCACCGCGGTATCCGAACCATGTAAAGCCGACGGTACCAGGATGTTGCACGCGCCAAACATCGGTCCAGCCGCTGTCAATCCATGCCTGCATCGCAGCGCGTGCGGCGGGTGCGGCAATTGCAATATCAACATAGTTTGCCGGTTTCCATACGTCAATGTCGGCCAGTGCAACGTTAAAGTCGCCGCCGATAATAACGGGTTCTGGCGAATTCAAATATTGAGAGATATATTTTGTAAATGCCGCCATCCATTCCAGTTTATACGGAAACTTTGGCGAAGACACCGTGTCGCCATTGGGCATATACACGTTTATCAATCGCACGCGCCCATCAACCACACATTCCAAAAATCGTGCGTTCATATCTGGATACGTGGGCAGCCCCATTGTCACATCTTCGATGGAATATTTCGAAAATGTTGCGACACCGTTCCAGCTTTTTTGACCAAAAACTTTGACGTTATATCCGTATTCATCAAATAGGTTATGTGGAAAGCCAGCGGTTTCAACCTTTAATTCCTGGACCAGGATTGTGTCGTATTCGCCCGCACGCAGGATGTCAATAAAACTCTCGGCGTGGGCGCGAATAGAGTTTATATTCAGTGTTAGAATTTTCATATTTGCAATCTTTTCCTTTGGATATATAATACTGTCAGTCCAATATAAAAAAAACAAGGAATTTTTTACGATGAATATGTATCAATTGCTAGAAAGGGCGGTTGCAACATGGCCTGATTATCTGATTTTGGTGCGCGAAAACATCACGTTTTCTGAATTTTCAGAAATGGTACGTGCGCGTGCAGCCTCATTGAACGCGACGGGAATCGGACGCGGTGATGTTGTCGGTGTTTTGGCACACAATATCCCCCAGTTTCCAATTACTATGTTTGCAATTTGGTATCTGGGTGGTCGCGTATTGCTGCTGGATACAAATCTGACACCGTTTGAATATGACAATATGGCGGAAATCACAAAATGCAAAATGATTTGCGCGGAAAAATCATTTTTCTATAAAACGGACAAGTTCAAGTTTTATGACATTACGAAAAAAGACGGCAAACCGAATCCAGAGCTGACCGCGGCACCGGTTGAATCAACCGAGATTGCAACGCTGTCATTTACATCGGGGTCAACTGGCACGCCCAAGGTGGTGCCATTGACACACTTTAACCTGATTGAATGCGCAAATTCATTGCAAGATATGCACGAATGGATTGACGCGGGTGACATTATGTATGGTTTCCTGCCGATGTATCACATATTTGGTTTCGCGGTTGAAATTCTGGCGACATTGCATTATGGGTCGGGTATGCTGTTGCAACCGACCGTCAATCCAAAGGAAATTATGGCGGATTTCAAGAAATACAAACCACAGATTATTCCGGCCGTTCCCAGATTATTTGAGGTTATCAGAAACCGTATCATTGATGCGTTAAAGGAAAAGAAAATGTGGTGGATGGCGTCGTTCGTATTGAAATACGGCAAGACGTTGGAAAAAATTGGTCTGGGATTCCTGGTGCGCAAGGTTCAAGAACCGGTTCTGGCGATATTCGGGGGACGCGCACGACTGTTGGTTGCAGGTGGTGCCGCCACCAAGCCCGAGGTGGAAAAGTTCTATGAACGCCTGGGGCTGACATTTATCCAGGGATACGGACTTACCGAAACCGTTGGGCCAATATGTATTTCCAAACCGACCAAGCGTCGTTTCCCGTTTGCGTTTGGTGCGCCAACATCAAATAACGAATGTGAAATTCGCGATAAAAACGAAGATGGCGTTGGCGTTTTGTGGTTGCGCGGTCACCAGGTGTTTGGTGGATACCTGGATAATCCGACCGTCAACGAACAGGTGTTTGACGAGCGTGGATTCTTTAACACAGGCGATATGGTATCTATGGATAAAAATGGCGAATTGCATTTCGCCGGCCGCAAAAAACAAGTGATTGTTTTGGACAGCGGTAAAAACGTTTATCCTGATGAACTGGAAGGATTGTTTATAAAAATCCCAGGCGTGAAAAACGTTGCCGTGTTTGAACACCGCGTCAAGGATAAAACGGTGACTTATGGCGTATTCAGTGTGGACAAAGATATGACGCTGGAAAAATTGGCTGCGGCGGTTGCCTTGGCGAATAAAAAGGTTGCGTCATATAAATGGGTAACGCACTTTGCCATGACAACGGATGAATTGCCGATGACCAGCACACAGAAAGTGAAACATCATGTGGTGCGGCAGAATTTGATTGATG
This sequence comes from uncultured Alphaproteobacteria bacterium, assembly GCA_934276735.1. GTDB lineage: Bacteria > Pseudomonadota > Alphaproteobacteria > Rs-D84 > Rs-D84 > Enterousia. The sequence goes on from CAKQTG010000001.1 coordinate 250,736, forward strand.
GCAAATACCCAATCCGCAAGGAGTAAATCGTCATCGGTCCGCATTGCGCGGGTTTAATGTGGCTCATGTACGTCTTGTACACTACGCCGCATTAAACCCACGCAGTCGGCACAATGAACCGTTTGCTTTATATTTAGACCGCCCGCTGGGCGGTTTTTATTTCCCCAGACACAGTTGTGAAAATGTGGCGTCCATAACATCGGCAGCACTGATTGTGCCCAAGATTTTGCCGATTGCGTCGGCGGCGCGGCGAACGTGTTCTGAAAATATATCATAATTATCACCCGCGGTGATTGCATCGTGCAATTCGTTTTGTGCGTCCATCATCAGGGTGCGCGTGCGTGCATTGACCGTGATTTGTGATTCTGAATTTCCAACCAATTCATCAATCTTTTTACGGATTGCAATCATCAGGTTATCAATTCCGTCGCCCGTCTTGGCCGATACATAAATCGCATTGCTTTTATTTTTGCAATCGCACAGGTCAGATTTATTTACAACGATAATTTCATTATTTGAACTTTGAACTTTGAACTCTGAACTTTGACCGTCAATTACATGCAAAACCAAATCGGCGTTTTTAATTTCGTCATTTGTGCGCTGAATCCCGATCTGTTCAATTTCGTCGTCTGTGTCGCGCAGGCCGGCGGTATCAGAAATGTTTACCATGTATCCGTCAATATCCAGGGTACACGACACAACATCGCGTGTGGTGCCGGGCGTGTCAGATACAATCGCACGATTTTCCCCAACCAGGCGATTAAACAATGATGATTTCCCCGCGTTTGTGTTGCCTGCCAATGTGATGTTGAATCCGCTGCGGATAGCGCGTGACGCCGCATAGCGCGAAATTGCATTGTCAATTTCGTTATATAAAACCTGGGCCTTGTCACGGATTTTTTTACCGATATTTGTTGGTAATTCGTCGTCTGCGTAATCCAAAATCGCGGCAGCGTATGCGGCGATTTCAATCATCTGGGACCGCCAGGCGTCATAAATCCGACTGTCGCGACCCATCATAGATTTCAGTGCGGCGCGACGTTGACGTTCGGTCTGGGCGTCCAGCAATGCGGCCAGACCATCAATATCTGTTAAATCCATTTTGCCATTATAAAACGCGCGACGTGAAAATTCGCCACGTGATGCCATACGCGCACCGGTTGTGGCCAGAAAATCAAATATTTTATTTATCACCGCTGGCGCACCGTGCGAGTGGATTTCAATAACATCTGTGCCGGTGAACGAATGCGGGGCTGCAAAGAAAACTAAAATTACCTGGTCAATCAGGTCGCTCGCATTATCGGCCAGATTTGCAAAATACGCGTGCCGCACATCAAAATTATTGCGCCCCAACAATCGCGCAAACAAATCGCGCAGATTGTCGCCTGCAATTCGCACAACGGCAACGCCACTTTTCCCGTGCCCCGACGACAGGGCAAAAATTGTATCGTTATTATTCATTATTTATTTCCAGATATTTCTTTCAGTGCCAATGGGACCAGGCGCGCAACATCGGCACCAGGATTCGCGGCAACCAGTTTTTGCGCCATTTCAACAATGTCCAGACGGCGATAGCCCAATGATTCCAACGCCGCCAGTAAATCTGGCAGGGCAGAGCCGCCCGCGCCACCATCGGTTGTGGTAAAATCAAATGCAGAATTAGCAACCTTGCTTTTTAGTTCAATGATGATTTTTTCGGCCACCTTTTTCCCGACGCCGGGCGCGGCGGTAATTGTTTTTGCGTCCCCCGTTGCAATGGCGGACATCAGCGCGTCGGTTGGCAATGTGTTCAGTATGGACAGCGCACCCTTGGGCCCGACACCAGATACGCCCGTCAGTTGCACGAACAGGTTTTGCGCCGCCAGCGTTTTGAACCCGAACAGGCGAATTGAATCTTCGCGTACGACGGTTTCAATCCATAACGCGACTGTTTCGCGTGGGGACAGCGCATCTGGGGTAAAAACCTTGTATCCGACAGGACCCGCCATCAAAATCACGAAGCCGTCGCCAATATAATCAACAACCCCTTGCAATTTGCCAATCATTTGTTATCCTTTTGGGGTAATTCTAATCTAATTAAAGTAAAAGGTCAAATATGAGTGGACACAGCAAATGGCACAATATTCAGCATAAAAAGGGTGCCGTGGACGCCGCACGCAGCGGTTTGTTCACAAAACTGGCGCGTGAAATAACGATGGCGGCCAAACTGGGCGATAAAAATCCGGACAATAATCCGCGTTTGCGTTTGGCTATATTACAAGCACGCAAGAATTCTATGCCGAACGATAACATTAAACGCGCGATTGACAAGGCGTCGGGCAGCAATACTGAAAACTATGTTGCCGTGCGCTATGAAGGCTATGGCCCGAATGCGGTTCCCGTTATTGTAGAGGCGTTGACCGACAACCCGCGTCGCACTGTGCCGGAAATCCGCAACATATTTGCGAAAAACGGCGGCAATATGGGCGAAGAGGGTTCTGTTGTGTTTATGTTCACACGCGCAGGTCAGATTATGTATCCGGCATCCATCGGAAAAACCGAAGATGAAATGATGGAAATTATCATGGATACGGGTGCGGACAACCTGGAAACGTCGGACGAAGGATTTATTATAACAACAAAACCTGATGATTTTATCGCCGTGCAAAAGGCGTTAAATGATGCGCTGGGCGAACCAGATAATGCAGAATTGACCTGGGTTCCGAATATGCCGGTTGACCTGGACGACGAAGCGTATGCCAAACTGGAAAAATTGGTGGACGCGTTGGACGACAATGACGACGTTCAAAAAGTGTTCACTGCGGCGGCATAACGCAGCGCGTAAAAAATATAAAAAAGACCGGCGAAAACCGGTCTTTTTTATGGTATAATTATTACACAAAGGGACGTTTAATATGACACGAATTTTGGGAATTGACCCAGGACTGTTGCATACCGGGTGGGCCATAATTGATACCCAGGGGCAAAACCGAAAATATATTGCCAGCGGGGTTATTCTGCCGCCGACGCGTGACGCAATGCCGATGCGATTGGCAAATATTTTTCGTGGTGTTTCGAAATTGGTGGATACATTTACCCCAGATGTGTGCAGCATTGAAATTACATTTGTGAATAAAAACCCACAAACAACACTTGCGCTGGGGCATGCACGTGCGGCGGCAATTGTCGCGGTGGCGTCGCGTGATATTCCGATATACGAATACGAACCGAACAAGATTAAAAAGGCACTGACATCGGCCGGGCATGCCGACAAAGACCAGGTGTATAAAATGGTGCGTATCTTGTTGCCGGCGGCGCGTCCCAAAACCCCAGACGAGAGTGACGCCATCGCTATTGCACTGGCTCATGCGAATATGATTAAATTCAGTTTTTGAAATTATGCATAATATGATAGAATAAATAAACACACAAGGGGAATAATATGAAACAAGAAGTTTATGAAATCCAAGATATGAAATTATATGTGCGCCAGGCGACATTGTTTCGTTCATTTTTGATAAATGTAATTTTAGGGCTGGTGGTTGGTGCGTTGGCATTGTTTGTGCCGGGGTTCCTGTTTGCACTGGTTGTGGTGACGGGCGTTTCGCCGATGATGATGTTCTTTTCAATGATAAGCGGGATTGCGCTGTGGCAAATGCTGGGGGTTGTATTTTTCTTGGTGCCGGCATTGGCAATCTGGTGGCAACGTTATTCAAAATAAAAATGCGCCGATTTGGCGCATTTTTTTATGAATCAAGGTAGATTATTTCGCATTTGCTGCAGCGTTTTGTGCCTGTTTCTGGGCATACAGTTCGGCGAAATCAACCGGCTGCATCGCAAATGTTGGGAAACCAGATTCAGATGTCAGGCGAACAATCAGACTGCGAACCGCCGGGAATAACAGGGTCGGAACATCAATCAGCAATGTGCGCTTTTTCGTTTCTTCATCATTTTCTTCGTCCATTTGAACCAGGCCAGAATATGTAGATTCAATCAAGAATATTGATTTATCGCCCGCGTCCAGTTTTGAATGAACCTTGGTCACCAGGTCGACCATAAACAGGTTGTTTTCTGCGCCTTTTATCTGAATATCAATGTTGATTTCCAATTTTGCTTGGCCGTTGTCTTGTTTAAAGAACAATTCTGGGACGTTTGGACTCTCGAACGAGATGTCTTTTAAAAACTGGGAAATGATTTTAAATTTTGCCATTGTGTTTTACTCCTGTGATACTGTGGGGGTAAAACCCGTTCTGGACTTGACCCCTGGTTTTATGATAATATAGCATCATAAAAATATTTTACAAGTGGGAGAGGCAACAAAAAATGGCGGATGGGAAAATTTTCAGCATAACAAAGTGGTTGGCTGTTGTGTGTGGCGTGGTTGCATTGGCGGCGTGTGATTTGTCAACGCCGACACATACCGGCGATAATTCTGTTGTGCCATCAAACCTGCGCCGGGTGTCGTATAATGATTTGCCGGGCTGGCGTGATGATGATGTTCGTTACGCTTTGCAGGCGTTCCGTAATTCGTGCAAGGCGAAGATTCAATACACGGGTCGTGTAATTCCAGACCGCGAACTGTTCGCAGAAAAGTGCAGAATGTTGCCGTCGGCATCGGCGGATACAGCAACTGTGCGTGCATGGTTTGAATCTAATTTCCAACCGTATAAGGTTTATAATGATAATGGCACAGACCGCGGGACATACACGGGATACTATTCCCCGATTATTCCGGGTTGCCGGACCAAGACCGCTGCGTGCAATGAACCGTTGATGGGCGTGCCAACCGATGGTCGCGCCTACAAGGGCGTTGCCAAAAAAGACATTGTAGAAAAGCAAATTGGTCGCGTTCTGTATTGGGCAAATATTGTTGATGTCCAAAATATTCAGATTCAGGGCAGCGGCATGTTGCAACTGGACGATGGAAAAATGGTGAAATTAAACTTTGCTGCGGTCAATGATATGCCGTTTAAATCTATTGGCGAAGAATTGCGCAGTCGTGGTATTCGTCCAGATAATGGGTATTCGGCTGATGCGGTTTGGTCGTATTTGAAAAAGAACCCGACGCTGGCGCGTGATGTGATTTATAAAAATCCACGCTATGTGTATTTCTATGAATCTGTACCACCAGATGTAATTGGAAAATTGGGCACACCACTGTCCAAGATTCGTTCAATCGCCATGGACGACAGTATTTATACATTAGGAATGCCGGTGTATATCAGCACGAACTTGTCTGATGGACGACGTTTCCGTCGGTTGATGATTGCCCAGGATACAGGCAGTGCAATTCGTGGTTGGATTCGTGCTGACATATTCTTTGGCAAAGGGGACGAGGCCTATAAGTTTGCTCATGGTCAACATGCCCAAGGCGAAATGTTTATCTTGATGCCCAAAGAATATACGTATGTCAAACCAACCAGATAAATTTTCAAAACGCGTGTGTCGTCCGCAAACTATTGCGGGCGCACTTGGTGGTCTGATGCGAAATTTTGGCGTGCGTGCATCTGATGCTGATTTAGTTGCACATTGGTCGGAAATTATGGGGCCGGAAATTTCATCTGTGGCGCAGGTTGCAGCAATAAAAAAAATGCGTGACGGACGTTATAACGTTGCAATCCGCCCAATCAGTCCGGCATTTACATTACAGTTGTCATATATGACTGCCGAAATCACAGAAAAATTGAATAATTATTTTGGTCGCGACGCTATTGGAAAAATAAGTTTCAGAAAATAAGCCTGTGGCATTTTGAATTTTTACCTTTTTATGATAAAATCTGTCCGTTATGGCCAAAGATAAATATTTATCAGTTAGAAATTCTGTCAGTGGTTTTTCTTTTGCAAACCTGGGGTTGTTCACAGGGTTTGCTGATGGTATTTATAATGCGGTATATTCGCTGGTCTTGTTGGAAATATTTCGTTCATCGGCCGTTGTCGGTGTGTATGTCGCGCTGTATGCGGCATTTTGTATGGTTGTTGGGCTGTTCGCAAATGAACTGTTTCGCCAGTTTTCCAAGGTGCGTGTATTTTATTTTGCAATGCTGATGTTGGCGGTGTGCTATGCGATGATGAGTTTTTCTATACGCCCCGGCACGTTTATTATACTAGACTATACAACCGGGATTGCGATTACGCTGACGACGATGCTGATACCGCTGTTTATGTCGGATTTTTCGCGTGGGATTGGTATGGCGCGGTTGAATTCGCGGTATCATCTGTGGCTGAATATAGGGGCGTTTTTTGCGCCAATGGTTGCGGTCGCCATATCAAGTGCCGCAGGAAATCGGGCCGCGTTCTTTGCGTCTGCGGTAATATATCTGGCCGGATGGGCGACGTTTAAATATTTTCGTGTTGTGCAACAAGATAAACAGATAAAACCAGTCAGTCCGCGTCGCACGGCACGCGCGTTGATGCGCAACACAATTGCATTTTTCAAAAAGACAGGAATGACGCGCGCCTATATTGTAAATTTTGGATATTATTCATTGCGTGCGATGCGATATTTGTATGTACCTATCGTCGTTATTGAAAATGGTTTCACGAACGAGGCACTGGGGTGGGTTTTGACCCTGGGAATTATACCGTATCTGTTATTGTCCGAGATTATGGGGCGTTTGGTGCGTCGATTTGGAAAGCAAATTTGGTTGTTGGCCGGATTTTTATCGTTTGCGGCGTTGTCTGCGTTGGCAACATTTGTTACAGGATACCCGTTGCTGGTTATATTTATCGCATGGCAAATTTCGGGCGCATTGATGGAATCGGTGCACGATTTATTGTTCTTTGATAATACCAAGAAATCAGAACAGACGCGTTTCTATGGTGTATTTCGCACCAGTGTGAATTTACCAAACGTTGTTGCGCCTATGCTGGGGGCGATTTGTATTACCGTGTTTGGCGGAACATCTGCAGTTTGGGTTGTGACTGCGCTGATTGGCGTGTTGTCTGCGATGATGCTGATTGCCAAAAAATAATCTTTGTCACTGTTTTATTTTCATTGCGCCACATCATAATTCCGTGTATGATTTTACTATAAGAAAAGGGGATTTTGTATGGCAAAGAAAGAAGCAGTAAAAGACGCGAGCGCACCGGCAAAAAATCCGGCATTGGAATCTGCGCTGGCACAAATTCAAAAACAGTTTGGCAAAGAAGCCATTATGAAAATGGGCGACGGTTCGCAACAGAATATAGAGGCGATTTCGTCTGGTTCATTGGGACTGGATATTGCATTGGGAATCGGCGGTTATCCACGTGGACGTATCGTTGAAATATATGGCCCAGAAAGTTCTGGTAAAACAACGTTGGCATTGCACGCTGTGGCAGAGGCGCAAAAGAAAGGCGGCACGTGTGCGTATATTGATGCAGAAAATGCGCTGGACCCATCGTATGCAAAAAAGTTAGGCGTTGATGTTGCAAACCTGATTATATCTCAGCCTGATTCGGGCGAACAGGCATTGGAAATCGCAGATACACTGATTAAATCTGGGGCGGTCGATGTTGTTGTTATTGATTCGGTCGCGGCCCTGGTGCCCAAGGCAGAATTAGAGGGCAACATTGGTGATTCCTTTGTTGGCACGACGGCGCGTTTAATGTCACAGAGTTTGAAAAAACTGGCTGGTTCGGTTTCGCGCAGTAATACATTGCTGATATTCATCAACCAGATTCGTATGAAAATTGGTGTTATGTTCGGTAATCCAGAAACGACATCAGGCGGTAATGCGTTAAAGTTCTATGCGTCGGTTCGTTTGGATATTCGCCGCACGGGGCAAATCAAAGATAAAGAAAACGTTATCGGTAATGAAACCCGGGTCAAAGTCGTGAAAAACAAGGTTGCACCACCGTTCCGCACAGTTGATTTCAAAATTATGTATGGCGAAGGGATTTCGCGCATCAGTGAAATCTTGGATATGGGTGTGAAATATGACCTGATTGAAAAGGCGGGCAGTTTCTATTCATACAACAATGAACGCATGGGCCAGGGCGAGGCAAATGCCCGTCAGTGGCTGAAAGATCACCCAGATGCCCAAAAAGATTTGTTGGACAAGATTATGTCGCGAGCGTCTGGCATTGCCGAAGAAATGACAACTGGACCTGTTGATGATGATATGGACGTGCCGGCAACAGAATAAATTAATTAAAATCAGGGGTGTGTAATGAAATTATCCAGAACGTTTGCATTGGCTGATATTGTGTTGCGTGCGCACGTGTTAAATCCGCTGTGGCGGTCGCGTGACGTGCGCCGTCAGCATCGTTGTGATGTTGCAGCGACGGCGATTCCGCGGTATATGGCACGGTATGTGCCAGCACCGGGAACGATTCCAGAAACTGCGCCAATTCACGATGACAAAAATGAAAAAATTTGGACATTGTGGTTGCAGGGCGAAGACAAAGCGCCACCGTTGGTCAAGGCGTGTTTCCGCAGTATTCGTAAAAACTGCAAACAAGAATTGGTTGTGTTGGATGAAAACACAATTTGGGATTACATCACGTTGCCCCCAGAAATTGTTGCAAAACGCAAAGCGGGCCAGATAAAGCATGCGCACTTTGCTGATATTTGTCGTGTGGAATTATTATATGAGCATGGTGGTATTTGGTTGGATTCAACAGCCTTTGCAACCGCCCCAATTCCAAAAAATATCATAGACCAGGATTTCTTTGTCTATATGGCCGGGCATAACGTTGGCAGTCCATACAGTTTTATTCAGAACTGTTTTATTCGTGCGCGTCGTGGGGCATATCTGTTGGCCGCCTGGCGACAAACGATATTAAATTTCTGGCTGGCCGAACCACGCGAATTTGACTATTTTATGCACCAGTTGATGTTCAAGGCATTGGTTCAGCATGACCCGATTGCAAAAAAATATTTTGATGCAATGCCACATATTGACCAAGACCCAACGCACGCACTGTGGTGGTCAATCGCAAACGAACCATACAGTAAAAAACTGTTTGATAAATATACATCGGGTGCGTTTTTTCAGAAAACTGCATATAACAGCCCATGGGCCAAAAATCCTATCCCGGGCAGTGTTGCCGATGAAATGATAAATCACATGAATAAATAAAAATAAAGGAATATTTGATGCCTGCAATTTCTGTAATAATACCGGTATACAATGTAGAAAAGTATTTACGCAGATGTCTGGACAGTGTTTTAAATCAGACATTTCAAGATTGGGAAGCGATTTGTGTCAATGACGGCAGTCCAGATGGTTCTGCCGTCATTTTGTCTGAATACGCTGCGCGTGATTCCAGATTTAAAATTGTGAACAAGGAAAATGGTGGCCTGTCTGATGCGCGTAATGCCGGCATGGCGGTCGCCACAGGTAAATATATTTTGTATCTGGACAGTGATGATTTTATTCATCCCCAGACAATGGAAATTACTCACTATTTGGCAATGCGTGATGGTTCGGATATTGTGTCATTTACATATGACCGAATTTATCGACCCCAGTTGATGGTGCGACATATGTTGCGTATGGATACAGATTCTGTGGTGCCAGAACGTATGCATAAAAAATATGATGTGGCGCGTATAAAAACACTGGTAACTGATGATGTATACAGATATGCAACTGAACGTGCGCACAACGCGTTTAACCCGAAACGCAAGTGGTTGATTAAACATTGCCAGGTATGGAAAAATCTGTATCGTCGTGAATTGATTGCAGATACGCCGTTTATCAAGGGAATATTGTTTGAAGATTTTCCGTGGTGGTCCGAAGTGATGTTGAAAAACCCGCGTGTGACTATCGCGCCATTGCCGTTATATTTCTATGTCCCGAATTTTGGCGGAATTGTTTTGTCGTCCAAACAGTTGAAGATTATGCAAAGTCTGTGCACCGGTATTCGCGCGTCGTATGAATTATACAGGGACAAGGCCACCCCATACCAGATGGATATGTGGTCGCGCAAATTCCGTTGGTATTTCATTAAATGGGCATACCGCAAAATTAAATATTTGGACAATATTTCAGACGTTGAAACGGCCCAGAAATACTTTGTTGAATTGCGTGCATGTGGCGCACTGGACAATCCGCCATTTGCATGGGCGCATAAAATAAAGTGTAAAATTGCAAAATTTATAAAATGTGGGTGTTGCAATGCAAAATAAGCCTGTTATTTCGGTAATAATACCGGTATATAACGTTGAAAAATATTTGTCCAGATGTCTGGATAGCGTATTGAATCAAACCTTTTCAGATTGGGAAGCAATTTGTGTTGATGATGGCAGTCCAGACAACAGCGCAAAAATACTGGCGAAGTATGCGCGGCGTGATTCGCGATTTCGTGTCATACACAAGGATAACGGCGGTCTGTCCGATGCGCGAAATGTTGGCGTGGCGGCGGCGCGTGGGGATTACGTGCTGTTCTTGGACAGTGATGATTTTATTCATCCCCAGACGTTGGAAATAACGCATAATATGGCAATTTGTCATGGCGCGGATATGGTGTCGTTTAAATATAATGAAAAATCACACCGACGTTTGCGTCGATTGATGCGGGCGGGTCGCGATATATCAGACGCGGTGCCACCTGAATTTGCAATCCGGTATAATGCGGCGTCGGTTCGCGGATATGTGACCGATGATATTTTACATCATTGCACCGAACGTAATCATACGTTACGGGTGCGACATCCTGTGCGGCGACATTGCTTTCCGGTGCTGTGCCTGTATCGGCGCGAATTGATTTCTGATACGCCGTTTATTCGTGGAATTATAATGGAAGATTTTCCCTGGTGGTCAACCATCATGTCCAAGAATCCACGAACAGTCATGTTGAACGTGCCGTTGTATTTTTACATGCCGAATCCAACATCGATTTTAAACAGTTCTAAATCGTTGCGAATGATTGAATCGCTGTGTGTAGGGCTGGAATACGCATACAACGTTTACCAGGATACGCCACCGGATGTCCAGAAATACTATGCACGTGAATTTTTGTGGCCGTTTATAATTACGGCAATGCGTGTGCGGGGTGGACTGAACGGGCGGTCTGATATATTGGCGGCACGACGTGCGTTTAAACGATTGGTTGGGGCAGGGGTGTGTGACGCACCACAAAATCGTCGTGCGCGTAAATACCAAAAACGAATTTACGCGTTTATACGGGGAATATAAAAACGGGGCGTTGCCCCGTTTTTTTAAATGCCTGTTTTAATAAAGCGCGCCGGGATTGTCGTAACCCATTTTATCCCCAGCATTGCGGGTTTGTTCAAATCGTAAATCGGACGCAATATTGTTTGCAATATGCGTGCGGCGCGCATCGGGCGATTTTTATTTTTTGCGCGTGTGATAATGTCAATCGTGCGTGCGCGCTTTTTCAGGTGTGCGCCCCACGACGCGGTGCGGTCGCCGATTTTATTTTTTATCATATTTAAATCAACGCCGCCGAAATGTAACAGATACAGGTTTTTATCAATGTGGAAATTCGTTCCCTTGACACTGTGAAATCCGCTGCCCCAGGTGCGCGGGCGGAACAAAACAACCGGTTTGGTATAGCGTGTGGACAGCACCGCATATTTGCGCTGGGTCAAAAATGGTGCGCGGGTGTCCAGTGCGTCTTCGGATTTCAAATCCATACCGACGTCCAGACCCAGGCCCGATACTGTTACGCGATTTTTAATTTTTGATAAATATTGGGCCAATGACATTTGGGTATCGGGGTCAACAACCAAAAATTCATCGCAATCGCAACCGATTACAATATCATACCCATCGGCGAATAATTTTTTTGCCAAATCAGATAATAACAATATGCGCGTTTTATCCCCGCGCTGGCGTTCTTCGTCACGATGTGGCAATTTTTTTATGTTTGCATTTGCGTGACCAGATGGGATTTTTTGATCTAATCCGTCCAGATAGATATACAGGTTTTCAGACCCAATTTGTCCGCCGTAATATTTAATCCAACGGTTCAGGAAAAATTCATCATTACGCGCCATTGTCACGGCTGCAATGCGTGGGGCGGTGTGTGCTGTGTTTTTCATATTCCCTCGGTCAAGATTTTGTGCACGCTGTGTGCGATGTTTCGATATATTATTTTAATTGGATTTCGTGTCAAAAGCCAGTCTATATATTTTTCGCCGTATGTGGCGCGTGCACTGGATACGATTGCGTCACGCGCGTCGGGCGAAATATGATTTAAAACATATAAAATTTGTCGGCCCAATGCACCGCGATGACGGGGCATGGCAACCTTTTTCATAAATGGCATACCGCGTCGATACAGGCGTTTTACATCGTTATACACACTGCGCCCACGGCACGTATATATGCATTGCCATGTTAAATTGTGTTCGGTTATCATGCGGGAAAATCCCTGTTCATACAGGCGCGTGATTGTTCCCTTGTCAACCTGTTTGGTAACGCCACGCATAAATTCGTCATACCACGGGGATAAAAATACAGATTTGTGCATACCGATAAACCACGATTGAATATGTGGGTGGGTTTTATGCGGATTGCATACAATCCCAAACGCGGCCGCGGACATATGTTCCATTTTATCAAATGTATCGGTTAAATCCACCAGTGGCCCATATACAGAATCATTTACCATATATACGAAATCGTATTTATTTAAAATCCCCGCATCTGCGGCATAGATGTATGCACGCTTGTATGAGCCGAAATCATATTCGCCATGACGATGCGCGGTTGCATTCAGAACATATGGTGCCAATTTTTGCAATTCGGCGTCACTGCAATCAGAATCCATACACAGCACAATATCGCCAAATTTGGCCAAAGACCGAACATAATACACCAACGCATCATCAACCACGCCATGTGCATTATATCCGGCAAACAGGAATAAACGTCTTGTCATTGTTTGAATTTTTCCCTATGGTTATTTACATACAATTTACACTGTAATGAGGAATTTTTCAACAATGGATTGCGCAGGTATAAAAATATATGGCCCAGATGAATATGCACGCTATGTGGTGGCGACGACCCAGAATATAAAATTTGCGCCTGCGCCATCGGTCGTGCATGTGCCTGGGGCGACGGTGTGGCCGCTGGGCAAACCGTATGAGCATGGTGTATATGACGGGGCGGGGCAATTCGTTGCGGCGTCAAATATTGTGATTCGACCACGTGCGAACCAGCGTCACGCATGTCACACTGCGCACCAGTATATAGATGAATATGTTTTATTCTTGGGGAATTTACATCATCATTTTGGTCATGTATTGCTGGAACGTATGACACGTGCATGGGCGTTGCTGTCGGATAAATATAAAAATATGAAATGCGTCATCGTGTATAATTCTGCGGCTGATAATATCCCAGAATATTATCTGGAATTTCTGGGCGCGTTGGGTGTCAGGCGCGATGATATTATCGTTATAAAATCGCCCACGCGTTTCCGTAATGTATATGTTCCTGAATTGGCCCAGGGACCAAATTTTACCACGGACGCATTTGCAAAAACATTTGATGCAATCGCAAATTCTGTGCCGGACAACGATGTTAAATATGACCGCGTGTATGTATCGCGTGGCGCGCTGGCCATGCGTCGCACATTTGGGGAACGCGCGGTCCAATCGGTATTTCAGCGAAATGGTTTTCATGTGATTTATCCAGAAACCATGCCAATACGTCAACAAATTGCGATTATAAAAAATTGCCACACGTTGGCGGGGTGTGCCGGGACTGCGTTACATCTGGCATTGTTTATGCGGCCCGGGGGCACAGTTATCCAGATAAAACGTAATTCAAAAAATGCTGATAACGTTGGACATCAGTTTTTGGTGAATCAAACCAAACATTTGAATTCTGTATTTGTTTGGGCATCGGTCGAAGATACGCCAACCGAACATTTTTGCCAACAGCCCCAGATAATTGGCGTTGGTAAATATATGCAACAATTCATGGATGACGCCGGACTGAAATATACATCGGCAGATACCGTGATGGACGCGTCCGAGTGGACAGAATACAAAAACGCATGGCGGCAATATCGGCGCGAACATGGCGCGTTGTCACGTGTAAAGCATACGCTGGTCAAGGTATTGGCGTGCGCGGTCCCGGGACGTAACAATCGCGCGGCGTTTCGAAATTATATGAAACGCGCGTTGGGAATATCAAAATAAAAAATGCCCCGTGTGGGGCATTCTTACATTTCAACGTTCTTGCGCGTTTTCTTGCGGACATTGCTGTCCAGTTCCTTTTTACGCAGACGAATTGTCGCGGGTGTTACCTCTACCAATTCATCGTCCAAGATGTATGACAGGGATTCTTCCAGTGACATTTTGCGCGGGGGTGCCAAGAACAATTTCTCATCGGCGGTTACGCTGCGCATATTGGTCAGTTCTTTACCCTTGACCGGGTTCACTTCCAGGTCGTTTTCCTTGCTGTGTTCGCCGATAATCATACCAGAATAAACCTCGGTCTGGGGACCAACAAACAGTGTTCCACGTGGTTGCAGGTTAAACAACGCGTATGTTGCGGTAACACCATTTTCCATTGATACCAGCACGCCCGGACGATATTGCATAATCGGGCCACGATATGGGGCGTATTTATCAAACACGCGGTTCATAATGCCTGTGCCACGGGTGTCTGTGCGGAATTCAGACAAATAGCCAATTAGCCCACGTGATGGTGCCGAAAATACGATACGGGTTTTGCCTGCGCCAGACGCTTTCATTTCTGTGATTGTCGCTTTGCGCTTGGTCATCTTTTCAATAACGACGCCAGAAAATTCATCGTCAACGTCAATCACAACTTCTTCAATAGGTTCCAGTTTTTCGCCGTTTTCGCCATCGTGCATAACAACGCGTGGACGCGATACGGACAATTCAAATCCTTCGCGGCGCATGGTTTCAATCAGAATACCCAATTGCAATTCACCACGACCAGAAACCTCGAATGCTTCGTTATTCGCACTCTGGGTAACCTTTAACGCGATGTTTGTTTCGGCCTCTTTGAACAGGCGTTCGCCAATCATACGTGACGTCAGTTTCTTGCCCGATTTACCCGCCAATGGTGATGTGTTCACAAAGAACGTCATGGTCAGGGTTGGTGGGTCAATTGGCATTGCCGGAATAGGCTCGGTAACCGATGGGTCGCACAGTGTGTCTGCCACGGTTGCTTTGGAAAATCCGGCAATAACGACAATGTCGCCGGCCGATGCGCTGTCACGTGAAATTTTTTCAACGCCACGGTGTTCAATGATTTTTGTAATCTTGGCGTTTTCGATAAATTCACCATTCATATTGATGGCCTTGACGGTCTGGCCAACGCGGACGGTCCCAGATTCAATTTTACCGGTCAAAATACGACCAACGTATGGGTCGGCCTCCAGCGTTGTCGCCAACATAGAAAATGGCGCGTCCAATTGGCAACGTGTGCCGTTGCAATCAGGTGCTGGAACGTGATCAACAATCAATTGGAACAGGGGGGTTAAATCCTTGTGTTCATCGTTCAGGTCGCGCACCGCCCAACCATCGCGACCCACCGCATACAGGTACGGAAAATCCAACTGGGCATCGGTTGCGCCCAATTTGTCGAACAGGTCAAATGTTTCGCTCAGCACTTCGTCCGGACGGGCGTCAGAACGGTCAACCTTGTTTATGCAAACGATTGGACGCAGGCCCAGTTTCAATGCCTTGGACAAAACAAACTTTGTCTGGGGCAGGGGACCTTCGGCCGCGTCAACCAACAACACAACCCCGTCAACCATGGACAAGATACGTTCCACCTCGCCCCCAAAGTCCGCGTGTCCCGGGGTGTCAACGATGTTGATTTTATAATCGTGCCACTGGATAGATGTCGGTTTTGCCGATATTGTAATGCCACGTTCGCGTTCGATGTCGCCGCTGTCCATGACGCGATCTTCGACGCGTTCATTGGCGCGGAACGTGCCGGCCTGTTTTAACATATTGTCAACCAGGGTTGTTTTACCGTGGTCAACGTGTGCAATGATTGCGATATTGCGAATTTTCATCTGTGTGCCTTATAATTTTTTCGTAAACGCTAGATTATACCATATTTTTCAATTTTCAAGAAATATACAAAAAAATTATACAAAAACTTGACATTTGATAATTTTTGTCTATATATACAGCGGTCAGGGGTTGACAGATAGATACAAGAGTCACAGGAGGTTATAATGCAGAAAAATAGTGTTGTTTTCCACGATATAAAAAATGGATTAAATGATTTTTACACGGTCGCAAATGCGCGGACCCAGGCGCGTTTTGCCAAAATGCCGCGTTCACATAGAGAACTGGCGACACGTGCGTTGACGCTGTTGTGTAACGTTGCTGATAATCCGGCCGAGTATTTTTCGCCCGCGGCGACAGACGCCGCATGGACCCAACGTGGTCGTGCCTATGCCCAGGCGCATCGCGTTGCCCCAGAATGGGCGAAATACAACCTGGTAAAAACACCCGCAGATATTGTGGTTGATTCTGTGGATGCGGCATTTATCGAAGAACCGGCATTGCGCACCCAGTTTGAATTGTTCTGTGATGACGCGTTTGACTGGTTTTATGAATATGCCGATGGCAAGTCAAAGCGGTTGGACCATGTTGAAAAAAATGCCAAAAAAATCGCCGATGGTGCCAAACGTATTCACACCCAGGCCGAAATCATACGCCAGGGCAAGTTTATGTATCACCTGACACATAACAAATTGTTCCAAGCATTGTTTTTCCAAGAACGTTAAAAAACCAAGGAGAGAAAAAATGATAAACTTTGATTTGACATTGCAACGCTATTTTGACGAAGTAAAAAAATATCTGAGACAGCGCGTATCACATGCCCGCGACAGTGTGGAATTGGACACAATCAATGGTGCATATAATGCGATTTGCGCTATTGCCGACAATCCGAAAAAATATGCCGGTCAATATGATGTCTTGCACAAGGTTGCCAATCAACAAAATGTTGGTGATGCATTTCGTCATGGTGATGGCGTCTATATGGATGTTGAACGTATTATTTATTCGTCGGCTGATTTGAATTCACAAATCGACTATACACGTCACCAGGCCCAGGAAGAACTGTTAAAGGCATTGAATCGTGTTAAATACATGAACAATAAAAATCCGTTCAAAGATTTTTATCGTCCGTTCTTGCCTGCGACATATTACGCGGTCAAGGACAAGGCAAATCAGCGATAAAAAAACGGGGCAACACCCCGTTTTTTAATGCTTGCCCCCAATCTTGGTGCGACCACCCATCAGTGGTTGCAATTTCGGGGGGATATTCACACTGCCGTCGGCGTTCTGGTGATTTTCCAGGAACGGGACCAAAACGCGCGGCACGGCGATACCGGTGTTATTCAGGGTTGCAACAAATTGCACATCGCCATTTTTATCACGGTAACGGGTGTTGGTGCGGCGCGCCTGGAACTGACCGATGGACGAGCAGCTGCCCACTTCCTTGTATGCATTTTCAGACGGGACCCATGCCTCGACATCGTTCATTTTAACCTTGTTAAATCCCATATCGCCGGTGGAATTTGCAATCACGCGGTATGGCAGGTCCAGGTCGGCCATAACCTCGCACAAGTTATTTAAAATATGTTCGTGCATTTCGTCCGATTGCGCTGGGGTGCAATAGATATATTGTTCCACCTTGTTAAACTGGTGAAACCGGGCCAGGCCACGTGTATCGCGACCGGCCGCGCCGGCTTCTTTGCGGAAACATGGCGAAAATCCCGCGTATTTAATTGGCAAATCGCGTTCGTTCAGGATTTCACCGCTGTGCAGCGAATTCAAAATGATTTCTGCGGTCCCCGCCAGGCAACGGTCGGTCCCCGCCAGCATAAACACATCGTTGTCCATTATCGCCAGGTCCGAACCCATAAAGTGGCCCGCGTCAAATATGGTCTGGGGCTTTGTAATAGATGGGCATTCAATAAACGTGAATCCCTTGGCAATCAATTTCTGGATAACGTATGTTTCAATGGCCAGTTGTAATTCGGCGGCCTCGCCCACCAGGGCGTATGTGCGCGTCCCGCACAGTTTGCCGATTTTTTCCGGCAACCACCATCCGTTCATGTCCAACAAGTCCCACTGGGCCCGTGGTGCAAAGTCAAATTCGCGCGGTGTGCCAATGCGACGAACCTCGGTATTAAAACTGTCGTCGGGACCGATTGGTGCAGATGCGTCTGGGATTTGTGGCACGCGGTGCATTAAATCGTTCAGCACGGCTTCTTTGTCCGCCAATTCTGCCATATCGGCGGCGATTTCGTTCGCGATTTCCTTGCTGCGTGCAATCAGCGGTGCCTTGTCAGACGCCGTCGGAATTTCGCGTGTGATTTTATTCTTTTCGGCGGTCATCGCCTGGGTTATTGTCTTCAGTTCGCGGACGCGTGCATCCAATGCCAACAGTTCGTCAATATTATCGTCAAACCCCTTGACCCGGCATGCGTTTTTGACCACGTCTGGGTTTTCACGAATAAATCTGATATCCAACATAGTTTTTATTCCTTGGTTTTTTATGTGTATATAATAATTTCGTATTGCTATAAAATCAATTAAATCTTTGAATTGCACGATAAATATCATTATGCTATGCTGAATGCAACGATGAATAAAGAAAGGGAAGAGTATCTGTTATGAATGATATTGTTATGTATGATGTAATTATTATGGGATCGGGTCCCGCCGGATTGACTGCGGCGTTGTATTGCGCGCGTGGCGGAAAAAAGACGATTGTCCTGGGGGGCGATACACTGGGCGGGCAAATGGCCGGAATCCCAAAATTGGAAAATTATCCGGGCTGGGCCGGGTCTGGCGCAGAATTGGCCGAATTTATGAAAAACCAGGCCACGTCATTTGGCGCGGAATTTGTTGCCGCGTCTGTCCGGGAAATTGCCGGTGACGCCGTTGGCGCATTTAATTTGACGGCCAGCAACGGTAAAAAATACGTTGGTAAATCGGTCATCATCGCAACTGGTGCATCACCCAGAAAACTGGAAATCGCAGGTGCGCGTGAACTGTTTGGACACGGCGTGTCATATTGCGCAACATGTGACGGATTCTTTTATTATGGCAAAGACGTCATGGTTATGGGCGGCGGCAACAGTGCACTGAACGATGCGTTATACCTGGCCGATATTGCGAAAACCGTTAAAATCGTTTATCGCAAGGGGGCATTTACCCGGGCCGAGGCGATATTACGCAGTCGCGTTTCCGAACGTGAAAATATCGAGTGCCTGTTTAATACCGATTTGAAACAGATTGCCACGACCGATGATGACCGTCTGGTTGTGACAACCACCGCCGATGAAAAAATCGTCATAGATGGTCTGTTTGTTGCCATTGGACACGAGGCTAACACAGATTTCTTGACCGAAGATGTCGCCCGGGACGACATGGGCCGTCTGCGTCCCACCGATTTACCCACCGGTATTTTTGTTGCCGGCGATGTTGAATCTGATATAAAAATGCAAATCGCAACGGCCGTCGGGACGGGATGTTCGGCTGCCATGGACGCCATTGCATACCTGAATAAATTATAATGGCGCATCTGTGGCTGTTCTGACGTCGGTCGTGTACCTATTTTGTACACTCCCTTTGTCACAACAACCACATCTGCACCATTCTAATTTTATTCACTGTTGGTGTGGGGCAGGTGAACTCTGCACTCTGAACTCTGCACTCTACTTTTTCCCAAAGTGTTTTTTCAGCGTTTGGTATGCATTATTTACCTTGGTAAATTCGGCGGCATTTGCCGTGCCACCTGTATCTGGATGGTATTTTTTGGCGAGGGCGCGGTATTTTGCACTGGCCTCGCGCAGGGTGGCCGTCGGCGGCAGGCCCAGTGTCTTTAACGCATTGCTGATTGTGGCACTGACGCGCGGTTTCGGCGCGACGTGGTCAAATGCACTGCGTCCCATAATAAAATCGTTCAGGAATTTTACATAGTCCGCTTCGTCCTTGTTGGCGGTTTCTTTGTCTTTCAGTGGCGCGCCAAATGTTTGGCGTTCCCAGTCGGCCTCTATCTCGTCCGGGGTCATGTCGGCATAGAAATTCCAATTTTTATTATATTCTGCGGCATGTTCCTGGCAAAACCACCAATACTCGCGCAGGTCACGCGATTTAGGTGCGCGACACGTACCGGCCTTGGTGCAGCCTGTATGATCACATTTTCGTATCATTTTATATCGTCCATTGATTTTGCATGTCCCAGTGGGTGATGCATAACGACCGTTTCGCGTAATTGTTCAGGCATTACGTGGGTGTAAATTTGTGTTGTTGAAATATCTTCGTGGCCCAGCATTGTTTGTATCGCGCGCAGGTTTGCACCACCGGCCAACAAATGCGACGCAAACGAATGTCTTAATACGTGTGGTGATACGCGTCGCGCATCAATGCCGGCCAAAACAGCACATTTTTTCAGTATCTTGAAAAATCCATCACGGGTTATGTGGCCGGATGCGCCACCACCAGGAAACACATATTTTGATTTTTCATCATCGCGCACGGCCAGCCATTTGTTTAATGCCGCGATTGCGCCCGCATGCATTGGGACAATGCGTTCCTTTGCCCCCTTGCCATGAATCAGTAATTTGTCACCCAGTATTCCTGTCATTGGTAATTCACATAATTCCGAGACACGCAGCCCTGACGCATAGACCAATTCAATCATCGCACGCAGGCGGGTCGCGTTTTTTATATCGCCCGCCGATGAAATCAGTAATTCTATTTCGTCCACAGATAAAAATTTCGGTAATGGGCGTGACCGTTTCGGCAGTTCCAGATTTGCGGTTGGGTTTTCGCTGATAATTTTTTCCAGCATTAAAAATTTATAAAATCCACGCAGTGCACTGGCATGACGCGCAACCGACGAGGCGCAATCAGGCAGGGACGCCAAATAGTTTTGTATGTCATCACCCGTCGCCGTCATCAGGCCACCCGGCAATGCAGCGTCGGCGGCACGCAAATCAAAGCCATAACTTTCTAGTGTTTTGGCACTGCGCCCTTTTTCTGCGGCCAGGGCTTCTAAAAAAATCTCTATATAATTCATGGATATAATACGATTTCGGTCACATTTTGTGGGGCAGGAAACGATATTATCATCAGCACCACCAGGACAATTATCAATGCCCAGATTATAATTTTATTACGTGTTGAATTCTTGCGTCGATTGTTCAGTGGCATGTGTAAATTCCCCCTTGGGTTAAATGGTATCAAAACTGGCGATAAATGTGGCCGCGGCGGCAATGATAATCAGTTGTGGCGCGACAATTGCCAGCATTGCAGGTAATGCACCGGTTGACCCCAATGCATTAAACATATTGGTCAGAAAATACAATGCAAAGCATGTGACAATTCCCAGGGCAAATTTTGTCCCAAAACTGTAATTACGGCGTTGGCGTGTCTGGGAAAATGCGACGCCCAGTGTTGCCATCGCAATCAGCGATAACGGCAAGAATAACAGTGTCCAAAACTGGACCAAATGACCGCGCACTGGTGCGCCAATCGCGTCCATTTTATGGATAAACGTCGGTAATTGCCAAAATGAAATCTGGTCCGGTTGCAGATATCGGTCCAATACCGTGCGCGGGGTCAGACGTGTTTCCGCCGACCAATTGCGCGTTTTCATAATGCCGTTTGCGTCCCATACGCGCGCAGATTTCGCAGACATACCGTCATCGTCCAGGGTGACTGTTTTCGCCTCTATCCGGTTGGTCAGTTTAAATGACGCGTCCTGGACATAAATCGTTGCGTTTTCAAAATCCAATGCGTCACCAGACTTGTGCATTGTTTTTGCGTTCATTGTGATGTATCCGGCCTCTGATGCCTCGCGCAGCCAGATTGCGTCATCAATCAATTTCAGGTGGTCTGATGTAATGTTTCGATTGCTCAATTCAACCGAATATGGATTTACGACCGTCGTTGCAAACACGCCAATCAGTGCCGCACCGACCAAGAATGGGCGCGCCATCTGGTATGGGGATAGGCCCGCGCTGGCCACAATAATACTCTCGCTGGATTTGGTCAGGTTATATGACGCCAGTAATGTTCCCATAAACACCGCCAGCGGCAAGAACAGTGGCACATATTCCAGCAATCGCATCCATGATTCCGCCATTGCCGCCACCGCCGTTGGATTTGACGGCAGACGCTCCACAAATGTCACCGCGAAAATAATCCCACACACGACCAGCATAACAAGCCCAACGCCAGAAAAAAAACGGCGCATCAGGAATCTGGTCAAAATACTTGTTCGTAACATAACCTAAAAATTATAACCTGTTGATTTGATAATTGCAAAATTAAAATGAATGCGTATAATTTCGGATACTATTACAGATGTAAGGAACATGCAAAATGGAAAAAAGACCAATTTCACGCGCTGGGTTTGACGCGCTGTTAAAAGAGTTAAAAGATTTAAAAGAGGTTCAACGTCCGGAAATCTTGAAAACGGTCCAGTGGGCGCGTTCGCTGGGGGATTTGTCGGAAAACGCGGATTACAGTGCAGCCAAGGAAAAACAACGCCAGATTGATAAACGTATCCAGTTTATTGAAGGGGTAATTGAAAATGCGGCGATTATTGATATTGACTCTTTGTCAGGTAATCGCGTTGTGTTTGGTGCGCGCGTTGTTGCCGAAGACGAAGATGGTAACCGTATGCAATGTCGAATTTTATCGGATATTGAATCTGATGGCCGACAGGTCATTTCGTGCACATCGCCGGTTGGACGCGCAATGATTGGGCGTTGCGTTGGCGATACGTGCATTGTTAAATTACCGTCTGGTGAAAAAGAATACGAAATTTTGGAAGTAAAATTCAAGGACTGAGGTCTGGGAATGCCGGTTCGTTTGTTGCCTGATTTTTTGATAAACCAAATTGCCGCTGGCGAGGTTGTTGAACGTCCCGCCAGTGTGGTCAAAGAATTGGTTGAAAACGCGCTGGACGCGGGCGCAGACCAAATTATGGTTGACGTTGCCGATGGCGGTCGAACAATGATTTCTGTTATAGATAATGGTTCGGGTATGTCGCGCGATGACCTGGGGCGGGCGATACAGCGGCATGCGACATCAAAATTGCCAGATGATGATTTATTAAATATCAACTTTATGGGATTCCGGGGCGAGGCATTGCCATCAATCGCATCTGTGTCTGATATGACGATTGATACATGCAATGGCGCGGACCCCAATGGTTGGCAATTAAATGCCACGACGGGTGATGTGCGACCGTCTGATTGGGAATCTGGGACGCGAATTCGGGTGTTGAATTTGTTTGCCCGGACGCCTGCGCGTCTGAAATTCTTGCGTACAGACAGGGCAGAAATGATGTCTGTGTTGGACGTTGTGCGTCGTTTGGCAATGGCAAGACCAGATGTTGGATTTGTATTAAACAATAAATGGCGTTTCCCACGTGGACAAGATTTACGTGACCGTATTGTCGCTGTGATGGGCGATGATGTTGCCGGTCGTATGATTGCCGTTGATGCGCACAGCACGACAACCACTGGTTTGGAATTACATGGATTTATTTCAGAGCCCACATTGCGTCGTGCATCGTCGGTTGATCAATATCTGTTTGTAAATGGTCGTCCTGTCCGGGACAAGGTTTTGGTTGGTGCGTTGCGTGCGGCATATATGGATGTTATGCATGCACGCGAATTTCCACTATGTGCACTGTATCTAACGGTCCCACCGCGCAGTGTGGACGTAAATGTATCGCCCGCCAAGACCGAAGTGCATTTTCTAGAACCGTCGCATATTCGCAGTTTTATTATAAAAACATTGCGTTCGGCATTATCGAAAACGATGAATGTTGCGCCATCAATTGATGTGACCCATCACACACCAATGGAATTTGCGAAGGCGGTGGCGCAAAAAATAAACTTTGGATTGCCGCCCGCCGGCGCGCGCGTGTGCGAACCGTCGACACTGTCTGAATTATCAGAAATGAACGAAATATTTTCGGCGTCCGCGGCTGCCCCCGCGATGACGCCCGCATCCGCGCCCGTGGCGACGACGGGTGGCGCGGACCCTGATATGCCACTGGGGCGCGTAATTGGCCAGATTGGCAATAAATACATTTTGGCGGCATCTGGCGATAATCTGGTGGTGGTGGACCAGCATGCGGCGCATGAACGTATTACGTATGAACGCCTGCGTCGGCATGCGATAAAATCGCAGCCATTGCTGACACCGATAGTTGTACACATGCGTGATACAGATGTCGCGGCGATTATGACGATTGCGGATGAAATGCGGGTGTCAGGCCTGCACATTGATGCGTTTGGCGATGACGCGATTGCTATATTCGAGAAGCCTGCCGATTGGGATTTGAATTGGGCAAATCTGTTTCATGATATTGCAGACGAAGTGCGTGCGAATGGCCATTCGTGCCAATTGGACGAAAAGTTACATTTAAAATTGGCAAATTACGCATGTCACCACAGTGTGCGTGCTGGTCAACGCTTGGATATGCAATCTTGTGATGCGTTATTGCGAGAGATAGAACGAACCGAACGTGGTGCGCAATGTAATCATGGGCGACCGGTGTATAAATTTATCCCGATTACAGATATGGACGCATGGTTTGAACGCGTCTAGAATTATACCCAGAACCCATTGTTTTTTGCCTGGACACTGGGGCTTTTTTTTACTATTCTGATACCATAAAATAACAAAGTCACACTAAGGAGAAATATCATGGAAGAAACCACGGTTGTTGTTCAAGAAGGTGCAAACGCGGCCCAAGCTACCACTGGTAACTGGTGGGGAATGCTGCTGTATTGCATTGTTGTGTTTGGAATCATTTATCTGTTTATGGTGCGCCCGAACAAGCGTCGTATGGCCGAATATCAGAAAATGTTGGATTCTTTAAAGGTTGGTAATCGCGTAATGGCGGCCGGCATTTACGGGACAATCAAAAAGATTGGCGACAAAACCATTGAAATGGAAGTGGCCAAGGGCGTCGTTATAGAAGTCAACAAAAACGCCGTGGCCAGCGTTGAATAAGCGAGAAAGGGTAATCAGATGTTTAAAAAACTGGCAATAATTTTTGTTGCGGTGTTTGGTGTGTTACTGGCGGTGCCAACAATGTCGCCACGCCTGGCACCGTATTTCCCGTCGTGGGCACAACCAATCCCATTGGGCTTGGACTTAAAGGGTGGGGCCCAGTTGTTATTGGAAGTGGACACAAACACCATGTTCCAGGAAAAGGCGGCCCAACTGTATGACGAGGTGCGCACAGCCCTGATTGATCGCGACAAGGGTGTTATTCGTTTTTCAAACCTGCGTAACAATGATGGTGTTGTGTCGTTGGTTGTTCGCGATGATGCCGATGTATCACGTGCCAAGGGCCGGTTAAAGAGCGTTCTGGGCAATACTGTTGATATTGAATCATCGGGTCGGACAATTACATTGTCATATTCGGAAAAACAGAAAAACGAAATGACCCAGGACGCGTTGGCGCGCAGTATTGAAATTGTGCGTCGTCGTATTGATGCGCTGGGGACCAAAGAACCGTCTATCCAGTCCCAGGGGGGCAAGTATATCTTGATTCAGTTGCCGGGTGTTGATAACCCAGAACACATCAAGGAATTGATTGGTCAAACGGCCAAGATGACGTTCCATTTGGTAAATGAAAATGTGTCGGCCGAACAAATTGCGTCTGGTCGTGCGCCCAGTGGCACACAATTCTTGCCAATGATGGAAGCACCAAATCAATTGGTGCCGATATATTCGCGTGTCGAGGTGTCGGGTGAATCATTAAAAGATTCCCAGGCAGATTTTGACCAGAATAATATGCCGGTTGTAACAACTGCGTTTGATGCAACGGGTGCACGCAAATTTGCAAAATTGACCACTGAACACGTGAACGAACGTTTTGCAATTGTGCTGGACGGACGCGTGCTGTCGGCACCGACAATTCGTGAACCAATTCCAGGTGGTCGTGGCCAGATTTCTGGTGGATTTACATTACAGGGTGCAAAAGACCTGGCCGTGCTGTTGCGTTCGGGCGCATTGCCGGCACCGTTACAGGTTATCGAAGAACGCACGGTTGGTGCGGGACTGGGGGCCGATACGATTGAAGCAGGTAAAATCGGTTCCGCGGTTGGTGTGTTGTTCGTAATAATCTTTATGTTGGTTGCATATCGCGGATTTGGTTTGATTGCAGATATCGTATTGCTGGTCAATTTGGCGATGATTATCGGTATATCGGCATTTCTGGGTGCAACGCTGACGTTGCCAGGAATTGCGGGTATCGTATTGACTCTGGGTATGGCGGTGGACGCGAACATTCTGCCGTTTGAACGTATCCGTGACGAGGTTCGTGAAGGTGTTCCGACCCTGCGTGCGGTAGAATTAGGATTTCATCGTTCGACCAAGACTGTTATGGACGGAAATCTGACCAACTTGATTTGCAGTTTGATTCTGTTCCAGTTTGGTGCAGGCCCAATTCGTGGGTTTGCGGTAACGCTGTCCATTGGTGTTATTACAACATTGTTCACGTGCCTGTTGTTGTCCAAGGTTTTGATTGACTGGTATATGAACGGCAAAAACAAGAAAATCAGTTACATCAGAAATAAATAAGGAATAAATACTATGAAACTGCATTTTATGAAATATCGGAAACTGTCATACTGGGTTTCTGGAATATTGGTTGCGTTGTCGATTGTATCACTGGCGTTTCATGGCCTGAATTATGGTATTGATTTCGCGGGTGGCATTTCGATGGAGGTTAAACCCATCGCGGCCAATTATACAATTGACAAAATGCGCAGTGACCTGGCCGAATTCAGCCCGGAATTGCAATCGGTTGATAATGACGCGATTTTGGTGCGTGTCGGTTTGCCCAAGGGCGCAACCGATGCCCAGCAAAACGCACGCGTTGCCGACATTAAACAAATCTTGGGCGACAAGGTGCAATATTCCCAGGTGCAAATCGTCGGTCCAAAAATTGGTGGTGAATTGGTGCGCGGTGGTATATTGGCGATATTGGTATCGTTCGTGCTGATGAGTGTGTATATCTGGATTCGCTATCGTGGTGGATATGCCGTCGGTTCGTTTGTGTCATTGGTGTTGGACTTTATTTTGATGTTTGGATTCTTTTCCATCACTGGGCTGGAATTCAACCAGACATCAATTGCGGTTATCTTGATGGGAATTGGTTATTCTATCAATGACAAGGTTGTGAACTATGACCGTATTGATGAAAATATTAAAAAGTATCACAAGATGCCGATGACTGAATTGATTGACCTGTCGGTAAACGAAATGTTCCACCGAACAATTATGACCAGTGTTTCAACAATATTGGCAATGGTTGGATTGTATTTCTTTGGTGGCATTATGTTGCAAGATTTCGCGGTCGCGATGACATTTTCGGTCGTGATGGGAACACTGACCAGTATTTATATCTCGAACGTAATCTTGTATCACTTTAATTTGCGTGACACCAAGTATTGATATTGATGCCGCACCGCCACCCATGGGGGACACACAGAGAGGGGAAAAATAATATGAGATTAAAAAAATTATTTTTAATGTTGTGTTTTTGTCTGGCGGTGCGGCCGGCGTATTCAGACAGCTTGTTTTTCGAAGATGAACCAATCCAGGACGGCGTGCCTGTTTTTGAAATGTCAAAAACATTTGCCGATATTTATGAAAAACTGGACGGGGTAAAGTGGGGCGGTAAAAGCATAAATGTCGCGATTGAAAGTTTGGAAAATCTGAACAAAAATGCACATATCGCCGCAACAGATGAACGTGTTGTTTTGGTGTGGGGGGATAATATTATTGCAAATTATCCGCGCCCACGCAGTGGTGATTGGAACGGCTTTGGTGAAATAACCACCGCATTGATGTTAAAGTTGCGTGAAAAAGATTCTGATTTACATCGCGCCAGTCCGTCTGAAATGTATCAAATGGTCGTGGACAGTTTGATGCGCGGTATTGATGAAAATGGCCGCTATATATATTCTCGTGCGGCCGAGGTTACCGAAGACGGCCGTATCCTGACCAGTGTGGGATTGACCGGGGTGCGTGATGCGCGCGGAAATTGGCGTGTGCATGGTGTGTTCAAGGGCGCGCCCGCGGATGCGGCGGGAATTCGTGCGGGTGATTTGATATCTGAGATAAATGGCCGCGCGGTTGCCGATATGTCGGATGATGAATTGGAATCTGTGCTGGCGGGATTTAATTCTGGCACATCCAAGATAAAATTACTGTCGCCATCGGGGACGCGTGATGTTGTGCTGCGTCGTGCAACGATTGTTTTAGCCGATGCCGATGTTGTTCATCGGACGGCCAGTGGTGAAAATTCGGGCGACGTTTTGGAAATTGTTGTGCACCAGGCATCAAATAACGCCGTATCCATTGTGAACGAGGCACTGGCGACGTATCCGAAACTGGGCGGAATTGTGTTGGATTTGCGCGCGGCGTCGGGTGATGACGCGGTTGCAGCGGCAAAGTTGGCGGGACTGTTTATTGGCGCGCGGCCCGTAATGCGTATCCAGGAAACTGCGGCTGAACAGGTAGAGGTTGTTCCCGGCGGTAATGCGGTGACAAATGTGCCAGTTGTGGTTTTGATATCGGATCAAACACGTGGCACGGCCGAGGCACTGGCCGCTGCATTCTATGAATATGGGCGTGGGGTTCTGGTTGGAACGCCAACGGCAGGAAATGCGCGTATTGCAACCCGTCTGGATTTAAATGATGGTGGTGCGCTGGAACTGTTGAATAAATCAATTCAGACTGGTACCGGGCGCAGCATTGATGGGCGCGGGGTGTTTCCGATTGTGTGTCTGTCTAATATTCGCAGCACAACGCAACAAAATGCGTTTTTCTTGAATGTATTAAATAATGATTTTAATGCACGTGATTTTAATAGTGCGGAAAATATCAATGTTGATGATGTGCGTCGTGGCTGTCCGGTTATTACCAGTGGCACCGATGAAGACGCGGTCGCGGCGGCCGTTTCGGCCAAAATATTGACCGATAAAAGTGTTTATAACAAATTGATTGCCAAAGAATAGGAGGCAAGGGCGGATAATGTTTTTAGCAGAAAATAATAAAATTAAATGGAAATTATTAGGTATAGCAACTGTCGTGGTTGCGGCACTGGTGGCGTTGGGAATTGCGTGGTTTGATAAACCGTTGTATCTGTTTATGCGCAATTTTGACTGTGTTGCATGGGGGTGGTTTGATAAAATTTTTGACGCGAAAATGTGGGTTGGGGCATCGTTCGTTTTGATGTGTGCTTTTTATGGAAAAAAGATTGTTGAAACAAAGCCTTGTTTTAAAAATTCGAAAAATCGGTTTAGTGTTTTCGCTTTTTTTCGTGATTTTTTTGTAAAGACAAAGAATAGTTATGCGTTTTTTATATTTTGCTCTGTCTTGTCTGCATCCGTTTTTGCCAAGGCGTTAAAGATTATGATTGGCCGTGCCCGCCCAATATTTTTCGAGGCATTGGATATGACCGGATTTTTCCCGTGGTCAAATGAGTGGGCATTTAATTCAATGCCATCGGGACATACGGTTGCGACGTTTGCAGGACTGGTTATGTTGGGAATGTTGGCACCACGGGTAAAATGGTTCACATGGACATTGGCAATTGTCGTTGGGGCGTCACGAGTTGCGTATGGGGCGCATTGGCCAACGGATGTTCTGCTGGGGGCTTTTATTGGTATGGTAATGGCAGATTTTGCAAAGTCATTGCTGAAACGTTGGCAATCAAAATTTGAATAAATATCGCGCCAAGTGGCGCGTTTTTTTTAACATTTTTGTTTAATTTGTGATAAAATACCGAATATGGAAGGACAATCGAAATTTTTACCAGAACGCGTTACTGGCGCGTTAAAGAGTTTTGCGCGTCGCATTGTTGGTGGCGCAGTGGCAGCGTTGGGACTGTGGGCAATATTTGCATTGTTGTTTTTAAATCCATATCTGGACGGTTTTTCTACGGCCAGCACGCTGGGGACGCAAACGTTGATGGGAAATGTGGCGGCATTTTTACTTTATGCGATTGGTGTGGTGCCAGCATTGTTTTTATTACTGTGTATCGTGCGTGCTGGTGTGGCACGTGTCGCAAACTGGAATGAAACGGTTGCACCCGAATACAATCTGGTGCGTGTGTTTGTGACGCTATGCCTGGGGGTAGCGGCGTTTGGGTTGATTTTCCCTCGGGGTGTGTTTGGTGGACTGGCCGGGGCGATTGTGGCGACCGATGTTACTTCACTGGTTGATGGCTGGGGCATATTGGTTGGTATTTTGTGCCTGGCGGGATTTTTGTTGCTTGGTGGCATGATTTTACATGTTCGTTGGTCACACGTGCGTGCAACGTTGCGTATGGTGCGTCGCGTTGTTGGTTGGATTATGACAGCGTTCCATCTGGCGCGACCAGCTGTGGCTGATGAAAATGTAGATGATGATGAATCAGAGTCAGATGGGGACACTGACGAAGAGGAATACGCAGACGAAGATGTCGAGCCAGATGAAAAGCCTGTGCGTACGTCGCGTACCAATCGCAACGTGGCGAAAAAGCCGTCGCGTCGCAATACGTCTGGGCACATAGATGCTGCACATCAATACGAATTACCAGACCCGGCGTTCGTAGAAAAATCAAATTTTGGTAAAAATGTTGTGACGCCTGAATTAAAACGAAATGCCGCCGCGATGGAGGTGCACTTTGCTGAATATGGCGTCCACGGCAAGGTGGTTGGTATTCGGCCAGGGCCGATTGTTACGCTGTATGAATTTATGCCAGACAGTGGGACGCGTATGGTTGATGTCAGCAAGACGGTCAAGGATATGACACGTGCCATGGCAACGGAAAATATCCGTATCGCGCATATCCCAGGAACACAATTGATTGGTGTTGAGATGGTGAATCTAAAACGCCAGATGGTGCGTTTCCGCGGGCTGATTGATAATGATACTTTCCGGACATCAAAGTATAAAATACCGCTGGCATTGGGTGTGGATATTGGTGGTAACCCAATGTATTTTGATTTGGCAAAAATGCCCCATGTATTGATTGCTGGGCGCACGGGGTCTGGAAAATCTGTGTTTGTGCAATCAATTATCATGTCAATTTTATACCGTTATACGCCAGATAAATGCAAATTGATGATAGTTGATCCAAAGGGTGTTGACTTTACACTGTGGGATGATATTCCCCATTTGGTCACGCCTGTGATGAAGGACGCGAACGAGGCTGTAAATGGTCTGAAATGGTCGGTGCGCGAAATGGAAGAACGTTATAAACGTTTGCAAATGTTGGGTGTCCAGAATATAGAAGGTTATAACGATGTGGTTGCGAAAAAGCGTGCGGCGGGCGAAAAACTGACGCGCCAGGTTGTTGTTGGCACTGACGAAGAAACAGGCGAAATGTTGTTTGAGACACAAGAAGTGGATTTGTCTGATATGCCGTATCTGGTTATCATCGTGGACGAGGTGGCCGACCTGATGACGGTTGCGCGCAAGGATGTAGAACTGTGTTTGCAACGTATTGCACAAAAGGCACGTGCGGCAGGTATTCATCTGGTTATGGCGACCCAGCGTCCAGACGCAACGACAATCACTGGTGTCATCAAGGCGAATTTCCCAATGCGTATTTCGTTCCAGGCGCGTAGTAACATTGACTCTATGACAACATTGGGTGAAAAGGGCGCAGAAAATCTGTTGGCGTGTGGCGATATGTTATTCAGCGAGGCTGGACGTCCCCCAGTGCGTATCCATGGTGCATTTATTGAAAATACCGAAATCAATCGCGTGGCTGATTTCCTGCGCAGTCAGGGCGCACCAGAATATGTCGCGGGCATAACAGATTCCACAGATGACAGTGGTATGTCTGGAATTCCGGGGGCGGCCCCGTCGCGTGCGGACAAGGACTCTGACCTGTATACCCAGGCCAAGGAATGTGTCCTGCGGGATAAAAAACCGACGATTTCATATATCCAGCGCAGATTGCAAATCGGATATAACAAGGCCGCCGGATTTATGGAACGGATGGAGCAAGAAGGCATCGTCAGCCCACCAGACGCCAATAATAAACGGCATATTTTATAGTAAAAAATACCGGCATTTGCCGGTGTTTTTTATGCTTTTTTATAGGCGCGTTTTGTGGTATAATTTACGTAACGAAAAAGGAGTTTTTTTATGAAAAAGCAAATGTCTTTGTTTATTTGGGCGGTTGCCATGTTGGGTATGAATCCCGTGCTGGCCGCGACAAACACGGGTGCACGCGCGGCATCCAGTGTTGATTTTTCGAACCAGCCGGCGACGCGTGCACGCACAAATGTAAATTATCAAAAGTACCAGACACGCACAACCACGAGAACATATGATGCCAAGGACGCAAAGAATACTTATTACACCCAGCCACAGAATCGCAGCGCGCTGTATAAACAGTATGACGCGGGTCGCACAACAAAAACTACAACTGTTCGCACAACACGTGCGGATACATATCGCAGTGAATTAAAACGCAAATATTTCTTGGCGCATCCGTTCTTTCAGCCGTTGGGTGGCAAGTTTGGTTCGATAACCGATTTGTCATATGGTATGAATTCGTATGATATTAAACTGACACCATTGTCTGGGTATGATATTTCTGATACCAAGGCCAAGTGGGACGGCAAACAGTTTTCAATCAAGGAAGATTTCAGTTATGGTATCACCGACCGTATCGCGGTGTTGGGTATGTTGCAGTATGATTTTGCAAAATATAAATTTGATTGGTCAACCGCACCAGATGATAAAATGGATAACAATGATTTGAATCTGTTCGGGCTGGGCGGCCAGTGGCGTTTTATCGATAACGACAAATGGATTGCAACCGCATCTGCGTATTACCAGCACCAGAAAGATATTTCCAATAACTTTATTTTGGATGTCAAGGCCGGATACAAGATTTTGTCATCGACAATCTATGGTTTGGTGCGCGGTTGGTATGTTGACTTTGACGGTAATTCATATGGTAATGGGATAGAGGGAAAAACCGCCGAAGGCAATGATTCCAGCATCTTTATCGCATACAAGACCGATGTTGACAGCGCGTTCTATGTCGAAGGCGGACTGGGTGTGTTCAGCGTCCTGGATCAGGATTGGACATTTAACCTGGAAGCGTTGTTCGGCAACTATGACTGGCACAACCAGGCATCGTTAAAAGCGGCAATTGGGTGGCAACCAAATGATTGGTTCGCATTAAACCTGTATGGCAAAACATCAATTTATGACAGTGCCGATGACAAGACATTGGGTTACTGGGCATATGGTGCGTTGAATGCGTCGGGTGTTCCTGTGTATCAATGGCAGCAGCATGGTAATGCCAAAATCAGCAGTTATTCAGAAACAACTGTGGGATTGCAGGCGATATTCCAATTCTAGAGAAATTGGATAAATATGGTCGGTGCACGCGTGGCGCGCCCGACCGTGATTTTATGTGGGGATGATGGTGATGCGTAAAATTTTATCGTGTATTTTTATTTTGTCGTGCATATTTGTGGGCGCGCCGGCGGTTGCAGATGACGCGATTTCGCGCGATACGTCGGATCCGCTGTATATGCAGGGACACAAGGAAATTTTATCAAAATCAACATTGACATTTTGGGACAATATTTTACGTGCCGGTCAGGATTTGTCATATGGTATAAATGACCGTCTGGCATTGGGTGCGAATATTCATTACCAATTGGATTTTGATGGCGATGAAGATGGGTTTTCGGCGGCAGATTTTGGCGGTGTGTATCGTTTGGCGCGCGCCGATGACAATGATGCGCGTATGGTGACGGACGCGCTGTTTGGTTTGCGGTTGGGAGGTTCGTCACATGTGCGCACACCATATTTCGCAGATTCAACATATTACGCCGGATTGCGATTTGGTCGCCAGTGGGAACAGTTCACATTGGCAGGCACAATAAAATCCAGTTGGATTTTTGATGATACGCGCGGGATGTCATACATTGACATGACGCCCGAGGCATATTTTCGTATTGCGCCCGATATGCGTATCGGCATGGACTTTACATGGCGCAAGGCAACAAACCCAGATTATAACCAGGAATGGTTGGGGGGTAAATTTGTTCGTCAATACGGCCGCACGCAATACGTTGGACACATTGACTATGAATTCGAAAGTGATGATTTCCAGGTTGGTGCCCAGGTAAATATTTTATTCTGATATTTACTTTTTTGCGTTTAATTTTTCGCGCAGTGCGTCCCAGTATTCCAAACGCTTTTTAATTTCGCGTTCAAATCCGCGTTCAACCGGGGTATAGAATTTTTGTCGTGGCATTGATTCTGGGAAACAGTTTTGTCCGGAAAATCCAGATGCGGTATCCGGCTCGTAAATATACCCGGCGCCATATCCCATGTTTTTCATCATTTTTGTTGGTGCGTTTAAAATATTCTTTGGTGGCATCAGGCTGCCCGTGGCACGGGCCGCGGCATACGCCGCATTTTGTGCACGATAATTTCCAATACTTTTTGGCGCGGTGCCCAGATAGATTACCAATTCGGTCAGGGCCAGGTCGCCTTCGGGACTGCCCATGCGTTCATATAATTGCCATGCTGTCAGCGCAATTTGCATTGCGTTCGGGTCGGCCAGACCGACATCTTCCATTGCAAAACGCGCCAGACGTCGAAACAGATACATTGGGTCTTGGCCTGATGTCATCATGCGTGCCGTCCAATACAGGGCCGCATCGGTGTCCGATGCACGTAGTGATTTATGCACAGCAGAAATCAAATTATAGTGTTCGTCGCCTGATTTGTCGGATAATGGTGCACGCTTTTGAACGGCGGCGTCCAGACCATCTGAATCCAGAACGTGCTTGAAATTTGCGTTGATTAAATATTCAATTGTGTTCAGCAAGAATCGCGCATCGCCATCGGCAATGTCGGACAAGTGGGCACGTGCATCTTCGTTCAGGGGGAGTTTTTTGCCCGTAAATTTTTCAGCGCGATTTATCAATTCCATTAAATCATCATGCGACAATCCTGACAGAATC
Source organism: uncultured Alphaproteobacteria bacterium (assembly GCA_934276735.1). Classification (GTDB taxonomy): domain Bacteria; phylum Pseudomonadota; class Alphaproteobacteria; order Rs-D84; family Rs-D84; genus Enterousia. The sequence continues at coordinate 285,668 of CAKQTG010000001.1, forward strand.
CCAACGTGACATCGTGACAATAGCGCATTGTTCAAATTAAAACTGGGGTTTTCGGTGGTTGCGCCCATGAACACAACCGTGCCATCTTCCAGATAGGGCAGCAATGTATCCTGTTGCGTTTTGTTAAAACGGTGTATTTCGTCAATAAACAATAATGTGTTACGCCCCAGGTTTCGATTTAATTTCGCGGTTTCCATTGCCTTTTTTATATCGGCGGTGCCCGAAAACACCGCAGACATTGGCACAAAATCCATATCAACCGAATTTGCCAGTGCGCGTGCAATTGTGGTTTTCCCACATCCCGGTGGCCCCCATAAAATCAGATTTGATAATTTTCGATTATCAACCATGCGACGTACCAGACCGTTTTCACCCAATAGTTGTGCCTGGCCGATGACGTCGTCAATGGTTTGGGGGCGCATTAAATCGGCAAGAGGTCTGGTATCGTTTGGCATTTTATATTTATTTTACTTTAATTTTATTTATTGTTTATTTTGTGATATAATAACTGTATTAAATATCCAAGGGATTATCAATTGATAAATAACGATAAAAATTCTGACTTTACATTGGCGGTCGCCAATCTGGCGGCGGCGGCGATTGCGGCGAATCCGGGGTTGACGATGACGGCGGCGGTTGCGGCGGCGCGTGAAACATTGCGCGGGGCGTCGGCAACACCGGCCCAGATTGCGGCATCGGTCCGACCGGATAAAATTCAATGTCTGGAAGATGGCACCTGGCACATAATGCTGCGCCGGTATATTCGTCGCAAATTTAATATGACACCGGACGCGTATCGTGAAAAGTGGGGACTGCCGGCGGACTATCCATTTGTTGCGCCGAACTATGCATTACATCGGTCCAAGATTGCCAAGAAATCAGGCCTGGGAAAAACAAAGCGGGGAAAATAAAAATGTCTGAAAAATTTAGAAAGGTTGTAAATGCACCGCATCGCGCGATGGGCGAACTGAACAAGAAAATTGCCCAATCAGATGTGAATACATTTGTGCGCGCCACCGGAATGACAGTGACGGCATTGTTTCAATTCTTGTTGTGGGCGACGAAATACGCGACGCTGGACAACCATCTGTTGCGCGCGATGGAACGCAGAAATGCGAACAAGAAAATTGCAAAAAACAAAAACGGGGAAAATAAAAAGATGTCTGAATTTTCAAAAAAATATCCAAATTTATCGGCGCATTTATTGTATTACCTGATGTTTGCAATGACACTGGGTGGCGTCAAGACGGCGCGTGATAACATGAATAGCGTTGCCCATGTCGAGCCCCAAGAAATTCATATTGCACAGCCCGTCACGCGCGCACAACCAAATACGTATGGCGCGTATCTGGAGCGTATGCGTCCAATTACGCCTTTTTTGATTGCAGATTTGCTGGCCAAAGAAGGGGTCAAGGTTGATGAAAAAACAGGTCTGCATATCCCATACAAGGACAGCCGTGGTGTTTGGACGATTGGATTTGGGTCGACAATGTTGTCTGATGGTACCAGGGTGACCAAGGATACCAAACCAATCACAACGCAACAGGCATATGATTTGGCAAAGTGGCACCTGGAACACGGCGAAACATATTTTACAATGTATTGTTATGATGTTGCGATGGGTGGTGTCAACATCAACACCACGACCGAGGCACTGGCCATGGCGTCGGTTATATATAATGCCGGGACCAAGGTTATCGAGAATCCGCGTGACAGAAGCCATCGCGAACGTTTCGAACTGTTACGTCAAGATTTTAAAAAGTATGGAACAAATATGCCAGACAGCCTGGTGCGCCAGCGTTTTGCAGAACACCCGATAGTGGCAGAAACCAGTCTGGGGCGCGCGTGGTTGCATGGCAAAAGCCCCAAGGTTGTTGCGGGTCGTATTGGAAATTTCCTGGCGGGTGGGGCGGGCCTGCGTTGGCGTCGCTGGTTAGAGGCGGGGGTGTTGACCGGGGACGTGACGCCCGAAATGTTGATGAATTGCCCGATGGGCGGAATGCCTGAATTCTATTATCTGGTTGGTGGTGACAAGGCAAAGTTTTTTACCGGTGACGAAGAGCATCGCACGGTAAATCGCCAGCTGTTCAAGGAATGGCATAAATGGTTAAAAAATCCTGTCAATCGCCATGGAAACTCTATGGCCAATGCGCCCAAGGTCAAGGATTTCTTGCCCCAAGATGTTCAGTTGCTGTGCCAGAACAATAAATGCGAATTGGGGACGGATATAAATATGTATGCCCAACAACAGGCCCCTCGCGAAACAAATCCTGCGCCGGTTATGCGTGATGCCGCGCCAGCACCGGTAAATTATGATGACATGCGCGCCAGTGCAGACGCCGCATACAGAAATGGTAATTACCAGGACGCATCCCAGAAATATTTGTCATTGATTGAAGCGTCACCAAATGATGCAAGTCTGCGTAACGATATTGCCGCGACATATAATAAAATGGCACAGTATGATATGGCGATATCACAATCGCGCGATGTGATAACACGTATCAAGGATAAACGGCAATTTGGTGCCGCGTATTACAACGCTGGGTTTGCCTATGAACAAAAGGGCGATTTACAGCGGGCGTTGGCTAACTATAAATTAGCGGTGGTCAATGGCAACAAACGGGTGCAACGTGATGTTACGCGTGTTACACAACTGACCCAGAGAAGAGACGCGGTAAAAAATACGCGTGGTAAAAATTTGGCATTTAATTCTGGGGCGGAAAAAGTTAAAAAATCTGCCACCATAAAAATGCGCAATGTGCACGATTTGGCCGCACGCGACGATTATACTGCATAAAAAATTCAGGGTAAAAATTCAAATGAAAGTATATGTGAATTACAACGACAAGCGTTGGAAAAAATATAAAATTGATTTTGAAAAAATTGTGCGTATGGCATTGGGCAATTCGCACAAGTCGGCCGAGGTTTCAATTACCCTGACCGATGATACAGAAATCCATGCGTTAAATCGTCAATATCGCGGCATTGATAAACCAACAAATGTTTTGTCATTTGAATTGGGTGATCCGATATTGTTGGGTGATATTTATATATCGTTGGATACGGTTGCGGCCCAGGCCGCGGCGGCGGGAATTTCGGTCGCGGAACATACGGCGCATATGGTTGTGCATGGCACATTGCATCTGATGGGGTATGACCATATTACCGATGACCAGGCGGCGGTGATGGAACCGCTGGAAATAAAAATTATGGAAAAATTGGGATACAAAAATCCATATGCCGGCGAAGAAGAAATTGCGCCGTGCGCGGACGCGAAATGTTGTCCGGGGACGGGGCTGGTTTCGTTTTTGCGGCGCATGCGCCCGCGCCCAAATGGTTGGGTGCAATATGTTTTGATGGGCGTGCTGGGCGCGATTGCGGCATTGGGATTTGCGCCGTTTAATTTGTGGTTCCTGGCAATTGGTGCGATTGGTGCGGCATACTGGATAATTGTGCGTGGCGCAGTTGATAAAGTTAGCGTCGCACGATTGTGGTTGCGGGCAATGCCGTTTGGTGCGGCATACAGTCTGGCCATGTTTTGGTGGACATTGCATTCCATATACGTTGTCCCAGAATTACAGGCCCAGTTTGCAATTTGGACAATCCCCAGTCTGGTCGGTATTGCGTTGTTTGGGGCGGTCGTGTTTGTGTGGCCATTTGTTATGGCGGTGCGCACGCGCGTCACGTCCGCTGCGCGACCATTTGTATTCGCCGGCACCTGGACCCTGGTTTTATGGCTGCGCGAGTGGTTCTGTTCCGGTTTCCCATGGAATCCGATTGCGAATATCACATTGCCAATGCCGGCGATTGCAAATTCTATGTCATTGTGGGGGGCGTTGGGACTGACGTTTGTTATATTGGGACTGGTTGCTGGGGCGGTTGAAATGTTGCGAAAAAAATCGCACGCACCATTTTTTGTGTTCCTGGTAATCGCGCTATGTGGGGCGGGATGGGGCATACACAATATTGGTATGTCAAAATGCGGCGCGGAAAATGCCGCGCGTCCGGTTATCAGAATTGTCCAACCGGCCCAGTCCCAGTCAACAAAAATGCAATATTCATCGCGCGCCGATCGCATTGCCCAGGCCGAACGTAATGTTCAAAACCTGATTGCGTTGGCACGTGATGACGCAACACCTGATTTAATTGTTTTTCCAGAAACGACGTATCCGTTTGCAATGATTGATGATGATATGCCGTTGTCGGGCATGCTGGCGCGGCCAATTGTGATTGGTGCGACATCGGTCACGGATGGCAACATTTACAATTCAATGATTGTCGCAAATTCCACCGGCACGGTTACCGATGTTTATCATAAATCACACCTGGTGCCGTTTGGCGAATACAGTCCGTTTGGCATAATGCCATCGCCGGCAAATCTGACGCCTGGGGGTGGGGCGCGTGTTATTACGATGAATCTGGACAGTGGGGAATTCAACTTTGTCCCGGCAATTTGTTATGAAATCATATTTACCGATTCGTTGGTGCCACGTGGGGCGACGGTTGATGCAATTGTGAATATAACAAATGACAATTGGTTTGGCGCGACACCTGGCACGTTCCAGCATTTGGATATGGTGCGTCGTTATGCGATTGAAAGTGGATTGCCAATTGTTCGTGCAAATTATTCTGGAATCAGTGCATTTGTCGCCGCCGATGGTGAAATTATTTCGCAAATTGATATTGCCGCGACCGGCGCGATGGATGGGGTTGTGTGTGGGGCGCACAAAACGCCGTATCGATACATTGGGCGTGACGGTATGCTGATTATAATCCTGGCGTTTGCGGTATGTGGGGCAATTTTATTTGGTAATAAAAAAGGCCGGTAAAAACACGGCCCTTTTATTTATAATTTTTCAAAACCCATACGCGTATCGCAGACGACAAATTCTGGGTCGCGCGCGATTTATCAATTTCATTTATTATTGCGCTGACCGTTTTTGATTGGCGGGTGGCGATTTCGTGCAATGCGTCAATGAATTCTGATTCCAGCGATATGCTGGTATGATGCCCGGACAAAGAAACAGAAATTTTTTTCATGGATTAAAATTTTCCCCCCAGCAAACAATCAGACATTGCGCGATATGGATTATCATATTTTCGCAGCACCCCCAGGTACAGGTTATCCAACATCATGCATGTTCCAAACGAATCAAACGCAAACCAGAACAGGTCGTTGCGTCCGAACAGTGTCAATCCGCGCAGTTTTTTTATTCCCGCCAATTCACGATTTATCGATACGATGTCTGGGACGGGAAACTTTGCCCCGCGTGCAAATTCGGCCACGCCAAAAATATATCCGTTACCCATATTGATTGTGTCGGCGGTTTTATACATATCCAGCAAAAACGTTGGCAGTATTGCCGCACGGAAATTTTGCAGTGCTGTGTTTGCCAACGCGATTGCGCGCACAGGTGCGGCGGGCCCAATTATTGCGCCCCGCGATTTCATTGCCGATAAAAATTCATCACATGTTGATGACATAATTTTTCTTACTCCATACCGCGCGCACTGGCCATTTGTGCCGCCATTTGCGATAATCTGTCCTCGGTCGCGTTACCGCCATCGCCACCACCTGCGGTGTGTGCGGGGACATATATTTTCTTGGCCGGATTGGGTAACCAAATCATATCATTGCCAGATTGTTCAATAATCAATCGGTCCATATTATGCGCGTGCGGAAATGTCTGGCACATGAACAGATTTTCCAGACCGAGTTTTCCGCCCCATACCAATGGAATCCGAAAACGAAACGACATATTATCAGGCAGGCGTGTTCCCATAACCAGTCCCATAAATTCATCCTGGGTTAAATTCATAAATGCCAAAGTGTCGACCGAATCGGTCAGGGTCTGCATAAATTCGTGTGTCAGTGTTTTGTAACGCGCAAACCAATTTGGGTCAACCGGCACCAGCACAGGACGATGACACACCAACGGAATATCGTCGATATTCAGTTCGCGTGCGCGTCGCATTGCGGTATCTTGGGACCATTGCATCAGATTTTACCTATGTAATTTATGACAGTATCAATGTATTCAGAATATGCGTCAAAGTTCCCATTGTCATCATCGGGCAGGGGGGCATTTGGATGCGCGGTGATATATTCGCGCAGCCCGTCCACATCATTAAACATCAGTATGTCGTCAAATTCGGCGGTTGCGGCATCTGGCGCGCCAATAACAAAACCACTGACATTTATATATATGTCGTCCAGCGTGTCCGAAAATACATCGTTTAATTTATCAATTGCGCGTCGCATGTCGGTTGTGGCAATCCCGTGCGCCCCCAGCCACAGTGTTTCATTTGTGCCGATGGCCAGCAGGCTCATCCGATTACCATTTATGCGTGGTGGATTTTTTGTTGTATATCCTGCGGACTTAAATATTTCTGTAATTTGTGCGATTTCAATGTCACTGGGGCCGGTGGGTGCGGGCGGCGTTGCGCTGCGCGCGGCGTTTGGTTGTTGCGCGGCAGAATTGCCCGCCATGGTTGGCATACCACCCAATGTCGCCGCGTTCAGGCGCGGTGGACGCGCGGGTGCGTTTTGGGTGGCCGTCTGCGTCGGGGTGGGTGTCGGTTGCGCGACGGGCGCGTCGGGCACAGGCGCATCTTTTTTCCGCGTGGTAATTCGCATAATCGGCAGGCGGATTTTACGAAAACGTGGTCGCATAATTACATACAGACCGCATATCATTATCGCGGATATAAAAACCAGTGATATATAAAATGATGGCTTGACCGGTGTCTGGGCCGCCTGGAGATAGGCCAAATACTGCCAATGCGCGCCGACAAACAAGTTAAACCCGAACATTGTGTTAAACCAAAAACAGGCCCCCAGTGTTACCACCAGTAACCACAACAGACCGAGTAACATGTTATCAATTCTGTATTTCATTTGATTTCAATTATATCATATTTGTGATAAAGTAAAAAGCGTAATGATTGATAACGAAAATATTCTTGGCGAATTATTAAATGGTCACATGGCGGCATGGTGCCCGGCGGATATGGACGCAAATGCGCTGGCGGGGGTGGTTGATGATGCAATCGCGCATGGGGTCTGTGACATATCGGTTGGAACATCAGACGTCGAAATCGTTTGGCCATGGGTTGAACGAACAAAAATTCAGATTTCAACACGATTTTATGTGCCGGCGCGTCCGCGGGGAATTGGCGCGAACGATGCGTCTGAATTGACCATGCATATCAATTCGGCGTTCAAGCGTGGCGCAACCACCGCCCAGATGTTTATGCGGGTGGCTGACCTGGGGGCGGTTGTAAAAAATCTGGCCCCGATTCGTGACGATTTGTTTTTTAATAAAAAATTATCTGTCGGACTGGATATATGCAAGATAGAACCGTCTGATTGGGCGGACGTTTTTGGCGCGTTAAATGCGTTGGGGGCGTCATCTGTGATATTTGCAATGTCGCGCGATATGGGGGATAAATCGGATTTTGTTGGCCGTTTTTATGGCGCGTTAGATGCAATGGGGACATTTAATGGTGATGTGCATTTTGCGCCAATGTCGGATCCCGTGCGTATTGACCAGGTTATGCGTTTGACCGAACAATTGCGGCCAGAAAAATTATCAAATTTGAAATTCTTTATCGGGTAACAACCAGGTATTTAGGCGCGTCTGTTTCCGCCATGTTTTTGTTCTGGTAACGCGTCTGGATTGTTGCGATATCGGGCACCGTGGCATTCAGGTTTGTGTGCGACACCTGGTCAATAATCCAATCATAATATCCCCAGTGGTCGGTACCGATGATGATTTCGCCATTGTCGGTCAGGTGCGATGCCAGCATTTCAAGGAATTCGCGTTGCAACAGGCGACGCTTTTCATGCTTTGCCTTGGGCCAGGGGTCCGGGTGCAGGACCCAAATCTGGCGAAATTTCATATTGCCCGTGCGCAGAAAATCGCGCACATCGTCCGGATAAATACGGATGTTTTTGTATTCTGGTAAAATTTCGTTTGTTTTTTCATCCGTCATCGCGCCCAGCAGTGCCGCAACGCCATTTACAAATGGTTCGGCCCCGATAATTGTGGCGTCTGGGTTTTCGTGCGCCAATGTGCGTACGTGTTCGCCGGCCCCAAATCCGATTTCCAGAATATTAAAATCCCCGGCATTTTCGTCATTTTTTGCGGTAATTTGTGGCAAAACATTTGCCAACAGGTGCTGCTTGCGCGTGGATAATTTTTTGCCGTGTCGGCGACCAAAGGTTCTTATTTCTTGTTTTTCCATATATTTAGTATAGAATCCCATATTATATAAAACAAGGTAAATATAATGGCAGAATTTCCACGGGTCATACCGGCCGGTGATTTTCAATTGGAAAAAATTGCGCCAACGTTTGAAAACGCGCGCACTGTTTTTGCATTGATTGATGGGCAACGCGAATATTTGGCCCAGTGGCTGGATTGGGTGGACACCACCATCAGTCCCGAGACCGCATACCCATTTATGCAACGCATGTCAAACACGGATAATGGTAATTATTACATTGTGCAATCGGGACGTGTGATTGGCTCGATTGGTGTTGATTACAGTGAAAAGCGCAAGAGCGGCGAAATAGGGTACTGGTTATCACGTGATGCAAATGGACGTGGGATTATGACGCGCGCGGTTGGCGTGATGGAACGCGTTTGCTTTGACGCGCTGGGCGCAAATCGTGTGGAAATCTTGGTTGATGTGGAAAATGCAAAATCCCAGGCGGTGGCCATGCGCGCGGGATACACGCGCGAAGGGGTGCTGCGTAAATTTATGATGTTGCATGGCATGCCACGTGATATAGTTGTATTCGCTAAAACAAAATAATAATTGGGTAAAGGAAAATAAAGATGCGTAATGGTTTATCATCAGATTTGATTGCACGTGTGCTGGGTGCGGCACCGAAATATACGCTGGATGAATTGGAACAGAAATTCCCGCCGCGCGATTTGCCAGATGGTGCGTTCGTAACGCGTTTCGCACCCAGTCCCACGGGATTTATGCATTTGGGTGGGCTGTATGGTGCGCTGGTTGATTGCAAGTTGGCGCGTGATACGGGCGGTGTGTTTATGCTGCGCATCGAAGATACAGACACCAAGCGCGAGGTTGCGTCCGCCGTTGATATCATTGTTGATTCAATGCATCGTTTTGGTTTGGAATATAACGATGTTCCGGAATATGGCCCGTATTACCAGTCCCAGCGTCGTGACATTTATCACAGTGTGGCGGCCGATTTACTGGCGCGTGGGCTGGCGTATCCGTGCTTTTTGACCGCGGACGATATGGAACAAATCCGTGCCAATCAAAAGGCAGCGGGTTTCGCCACCGGTATTTATGGTGAGTTTGCGCGTGACCGTGATTTAACAGAAGATGAAATTATCGCGCACCTGGACAGGGGCGACGTGCCAACGATTCGTTTGTATTCAACTGGCGACCCATCAAAACGTATTTTCTGCAAGGATGCGGTGCGTGGTTCAATTGGATTTCCGGAAAATAATGAAGATATCGTTCTGATTAAATCAAACGACAGATTGCCGACATATCATTTCGCGCATTTGGTTGATGACCACTTTATGCGCACAACGCACGTTGTTCGTGGCGAAGAGTGGTTGCCGTCATTTCCGCTGCATGCTCAATTATTCCGCATGATGGGGTGGGTGCCGCCGATGTATATTCATACATCAACAATTGATAAAATTGATGATGAAACCGGCAAACAGCGTAAATTGTCCAAGCGCAAGGACCCCGAGGCAAATGTTGCATTCTTTTTGCAAGACGGTTGGCCAACGGCGGCGGTGCTGGAATATCTGGGCAATATTGCGGCGTCGGGTTACGAAGAGGCCAAAGCCAAGGGCCAGGTTTCATCAATTTGGCAATATCCCCTGCGTGTGAAAAAAATTCCGATTTCTGGCGCACTGTTTGATATGAAAAAATTGGAATGGTGGGCGCGTGAATATATCGCAACATTACCAGTTGCTGATTTAGTAGCGCATGTCGTTGCATGGGCAAATGAATATGGTGATGATACACATAAAATGCAGGTTGCGGATACTAAATACTTGGGCGCGGTTTTAGGGATTGAACGCGATAACCCGAAACGCATTCGCAAGGATTTTATTACATGGCGTCAAACATTAGCCGAGGTTGCATATTTCTGGCCTGCGCTGCACAACAAAAACACTGAATTTGAATTCAATCGCGATTTATTGGCAGGATTTTTGGCAACGTATGATGCAAGCGATGACAAGGATACATGGTGGAATAAAATTGTCGCAATTGCGACAAAGGCCGGTGTTAAAAACGGCGATGTTGCAATGAACCTGCGCGTGGCGATGACAGGGCGGACGAATACGCCGGACCTGTATTTGGTTATGCGCGTAATGGGGGGCGATATGGTTAAACAGAGAATAGAGGAGATTGTAAATGGTTAAAACAAAAAAACATTCACGCACCCAGGTGCGCCAGGTTAAACGCGATGCGCGTGGCGGACGTTTGTTGCGCATATTGCGGGCGACGGGATTGTTTCGTTGGGAACGCCCCAGCACCAAAGGGGAAGAGGTTTTGAATATCTTGACCCATGGTATTGGCATTGGACTGGCGATTGCGGGATTGACACTGTTGGTTGTATATGCGGCATTGGCGGGTAACGCATGGGCAATTGTTTCGTGTGCGATTTTTGGTTTGACCATGTTCACGCTGTATTTCGGGTCAACAATGTGTCATGCGACCATCGGCAAGCCCGGCGAGTGTTTTTTCGAGGTTTGGGACAGCGTCGCCATCTATGCGTTGATTGCCGGCACATACACGCCATTTATGTTGGTGAATTTGCGTGGGCCGATTGGATGGACGGTGTTTGGTATCCTGTGGGCAATCGTGATATTTGGTGCGGTTATGAAAATCCGTAATCCAAAGCAGCAGCCGAAATGGATGGTGTTACTGTATCTGGTTATGGGGTGGACATTGCTGTTTATTTTGCCGGCGATGATAAAATATATCCCGGCGCGTGGTATGTGGTTTATTTTGGCCGGGGGCCTGTCATATTCGGTGGGGGTGATATTCTATCTGTGGCGTCGGTTAAAGTTTTCGCATGCGATATGGCATCTGTTTGTAATCGGGGGCAGTGTGTGCTTCTTTTTCGCGGTGCTGTTCGGGTGCATAATTGATTATTGATAAAATGCCGGCTTGCCGGCATTTTTTATTGATTTTTATATAATATCGTCATAAAATACGTGGGACATGAAAGAATTTATGATTATTTTGACATTTACAACAACTACAACAACCCCTTTGGGGGTGTAATTTCTATTTGCGGTTTTGACCGCGTCATGCAATAATCAAACAAAACAAAAAACAATACAAAAACCAAAGTAAGAAAGGTTTATAATTATGTCATATCCAATAGAAACGATTCGTCATTCGCTGGCGCATGTTATGGCGGCGGCGGTTCAGAAACTGTATCCAGATGTCAAGTTCGCGGGTGGCCCGGCAATTGAAAACGGGTTTTACTATGACTTTGATACCGAACACAGATTTTCCGAAGAAGACTTTGAAAAAATTGAACACGAAATGCACGCGCTGATTAAATCCAATGGCCGTTTTGAACAGCGCAATGTTAGCCTGGACGAGGCAAAACAATTGTTTGCCAACCAGCCGTATAAAATGGAATGGTTAAACGAATACGATGCCGCGGGCGAGGCGTTGTCGGTCTATACGTTCCGTGATTTCACCGACCTGTGCCGTGGACCACACGTTGAATCGTCCAAGGATTTACCGCGTGATGCGTTTAAAATCCGTAATGTTGCCGGTGCATACTGGAAGGGTGACGCAAAAAACAAAATGTTGCAGCGTATATATGTTGACGCGTTCGCAACCAAAGAGGAGTTGGAACAACACCTGAAAAACGTGGCCGATGCCGCCGCGCGCGATAACCGCAAACTGGGGCGCGATATGGACTTGTTCCACTTTGAACCAGATTATGCCCCTGGTGCGGTGTTCTGGCACGACAAGGGATACAAGATTTATCGCAAATTGATTGAATATATCCGCGGTCGCCAGGAACGGGCGGGTTACTTGGAAATTTCCACGCCGTCTGTTATGGACCGCAGTCTGTGGGAACGCAGTGGCCACTGGGCAAAATATGGTGAACACAATTATTCTGGTAAAACCCAAGATGGTAAAACGTTCTGTGTAAAGCCGATGTCGTGCCCGGGCGGTATGTTGGTATTTGGCCAGGGTATTAAATCATACAAAGATTTGCCAATGTATCTGGCAGAATTTGGCAAGGTAAATCGTTACGAGGCGGCGGGCGGCCTGTCGGGATTGATGCGTGTTCGTGAATTTACCCAGGACGATGCGCATATTTTCTGCACCGAAGAACAGCTGGAAACCGAAGTTGTAAAGATTCTGCGCTTTATCAAGGATATTTATGGCAAATTCGGTTTTGACAAGATTTCAATGAAATTGGCAACCCGTAAAGAATCTGAATTCCGTATCGGGTCGGATGAAATCTGGGACAAGGCCGAGGCGGCATTGAAACGCGCACTGGATGATAATGGCATTGAATACGAAATTGCCGAAGGTGATGCGGCGTTCTATGGCCCGAAAATTGATAACTATCTGAAAGATTCAATGGGACGCATCTGGCAGTGCGGCACAATTCAGTTGGATATGAATTTGCCAGAACGCTTTGATTTGTCCTATGTTGGCGAAGATGGTGAAAAGCATCGTCCGATTATGTTGCATCGTGCGATGTTGGGTTCGATTGAACGCTTTATGGGAATCTTGCTGGAATCAACAGGCGGCAATTTGCCATTGTGGCTGTCGCCGGAACCGGTCGTCGTTGCCCCAATTTCGGGCAAGGTTGCGGAATATGCGACGATGGTTGCCGACGAATTGCGTAATGCGGGCGTGTGGGCGCGTGCCGATTTGCGTGATGAAAAGGTAAATTACAAGATTCGCGAACTGTCGTTGGCAAAGACGCCGATTATCGCCGTCGTTGGTGAAAAAGAGGCCGCAGACAAAACGGTAACCCTGCGTCGTTTGGGCGTGGATAAACAGGAAACAATGCCGTTGTCTGAATTTGTTGCCCAGATGACAGATGCGGTTAAAATGCCACGCTAAGGGTGGTCGCCAGGCGCGTGGGTAATCCCGCACGCCACTGTTTTATATATAAAGTCAAGGAAAGGGGAAAATATGAAAAAAGTAATTTTGTTATTGGTTGTGGTTGCAATGCCAATTGCATTGTCGGCGTGCGCACGCACGTGCGAAAGTGAACCAATTGTAGAAGAAAATCATAAACTGATTGTTCCGCCACACTTTGGTCAAATGCCAAAATAAAATGGTATATATTCTTTGTGAATTGGCTTTTTTTGTGATATAATATCCGCAAAGAGAAAATTTCAGCCACGGGGAGGAATATCCAGATGAACGAAGATAACAACAATTTGGATTTATTGGATTTAGATGACGATAACAGTGTTGATACGCTGCCTGATGCGGCACCGTTTGCCACACCACGTTCGAAAAAGCCGTGGTTGCTGATGGGAATTGGTGTTGTTGTCATTATATTGGCGACATATATTATTGTTCGCACGGTTGGCGGAAATTCTTCGTCATCGATAGAGGTTGATTTAGACGCGCCGTCGGTTGTTGTTGATGGTGCGGATACAATTGATGTTCCGGCCCCGGCACCAGTGCCAGTGGACGCGATGCCTGCGGCACCTGCACCTGTGGCGGCACCTGTGCCAGCACCGGCCCCGGCACCAAAACCAGTTGCCGCCCCGGTCCAGGAAACAGCGGGCGTTCCGGTTCGCGTTGTCGAAGACAGAAAGGCTGTTACATTTAATCCAGATAAACCAGCAGTAAAGCAGCCTGTGGCCAAAAAGCCCGCAGCCAAGAAACCTGCGCCCAAGGCCGTGGCGAAAAAGACTGTAAAACAACAGATTGCCCCGGCACACGGTGGTTGGTATGTCCAGTTTGGTTCATACAGCACCCGCGCATTGGCGGAAAATGCACAACGCCAGATTCAGCGTGGTCACCAGAATCTGTTCGCAGGAAAACAGTTCGTTATTTTGGCGGCCCAGGTAAATGGTGGAACGATTTACAGACTGCGTATTGCGTTCGCGACCGCGGCCGATGCAAACGGATTCTGTCGTAATGCAAAATCCGATGGTCTGGATTGCTATGTTGCAAAATAAAAGGGGATAAATATGTTTGGCAGACTTGGTTGGGCAGAAATTCTGGTAATCGTCGTATTGGTTGTAATCCTGTTCGGCAGTGCAAAAATCCCAGGTATGATGAAAAATTTGGCAGACGGGATAAACGTCTTCAAGAAAGAGATGAAGTCAAATCCTGATGATACAACAAAGGCCAAGGCAGTAAAAAAGCCATCGGCGAAAAAGACGCCCGTAAAAAAGACACCGGCAAAAAAGCCTGCAAAAAAATCGGCAGCCAAAAAATAAAATTAAACCGTGCAAAATGCACGGTTTTTACTTTTATATCTTTATGGATTGCGACGTTCATATTCCTCTTGTTCTTCGATTGTCATCGTCGCCAAGGGACGCGCCATCATACGGTTCAGACCAATTTCATCACCGGACACAACGCTGTATCCATATGTGCCGTTTTCAATGCGATCCAATGCGGCATTTATCTTTTTCAATAAATTGTTATCACGTTCCGACATACGCAGGTTCATTGTGATGTCCTGTTCGTATGTTGCGTTGTCCGAATCGTCACCAACACCGGCGGCCTCGGTCTTTTCGGCCAGGCGCACCGCACTCAGGACCGAATCACTCTCGTGCACGATTTCATCTTTCTGGGCCATCAATTGGCGGTAAAAATATGCCAATTGTTCGGGACACATATACGGTTCCGATTTTTTCGGTGTGTATCTTGGCGGTAATTCAATTGTCTTGTAATTTTTCTTTGCTGCCATTGTGTTAGCCTTTTAATTCTTTTATCCATTGAACCAGGGTGTCTTCGTCCATTAAACCCGTTCTGGCCTCGACCAGTTCGCCGTTTTTGAACGCTAATACGCTGGGGATACTGCGAATACCATATTTCGCAGGTGTGCGACGGTTCGCCTCGTCAATTTCAAATTTTACAAATTTAACATCTGGGATTTCGTCCGATGTGGCCTCAAAAATTGGGCCAAACATACGGCATGGGCCACACCAAGATGCCCAAAAATCAACCAATGTGATATTGCCATTGACCATTGTATCAAAATTAGTATCGTTTGCGTGTTCCAGTGCCATCTTTTTCTCCTTCTGCTATTGATATTTTGGGCAAGTGTATTATAATCAATGAAAAATGCAAGAGAAAACATATAAAATGAATAAAATCATATACTTAGATGCGGCTGCATCGGCGCTGAAACCGGCGGCGGTTATTGACGCGCAAACAGCGTTTTTACGCGACGCATATGCAAATGCGGGGCGGGGGATTTGTGCGCGTGCCACGGCGGTGGATCAAATGGTTGCGCATGCGCGACGCGCGGTGGCGGATTTTATGAATGCCATGCCGCGCCAGATTGTTTTTACATCGGGCGCAACAGATGGCCTGAATCGCGTTGTGCGAATCGTTGGCGCATCGTGCGATATGCGTGTTGGCGTCTCGGCCCTGGATCATCATAGTGCGCGCCTGCCGTGGATGGGGGCGGGGGGGCAAATAACAGAATGCGCGTTGGATAAAAATTTTGATATTGATGTGGGGCAAATTCCAAATGTTGATATTTTGATTATAACCGCAATGTCAAATGTGTTGGGCCGGCCCCAGGATGTGGCCGCGATTGTGCGCGCCGCGCGCGAAAAAAATCCAAATGTTATAACGGTTGTTGACGCGGCGCAATATGTTGTGCATGACGCCATAGATGTGCAAAAATGGGATGCCGATTTTGTTTGCTGGTCGGCGCACAAGATTGGTGCAGATACTGGCCTGGGGGTGATGTATATTAAAAATCCAGACGCATGGTCGCCTGATAAATTCGGTGGCGGTATGGTGAACCAGGTTTTGCCAGATGGCACATTTACATTACAACCCAGTCCCGATTGTTGGGAGGCAGGAACCCTGCCATTGACCCAGATTGCGGGGATTGTGCCCGCGATTGACGCCCTGGTGGCGGCGCGGCCTGATATGAAACTGATAAAATATATGTATAACGCGTTATCCAAGAATCCGCGGATAAAGATTTTGACCGCGGCCGACGTGGCAATATTGTCGTTTGTGATTGATGATATGCATGTGTTGGATTTTGGTGCGCTGGTCGGGGCGCGGGGATTGTGTCTGCGCGTGGGGAATATGTGCGCGTCGTGGATACATCGCGCGCTGGGTATCCCGGGCAGTGCGCGCATATCGGTCGGGTCATATAATACGATGGACGACGCGCGCGCGGCGGTTGATATAATAAACAGTGTGGTGAAATAAAATGGCGGCTACTCGTGACGATATTATTGCGGCACTTAAAACCGTGTTTGACCCGGAAATCCCGGTAAATATTTGGGATATGGGTTTGGTGTATAATATTGATATAAAAACCGATTCGGTTGATATCGATATGACGTTCACCAGTCCGACATGTCCCATGATGGAAGAATTATTGGCCCAGGTGCGCGCGGCGGTCGCCGCGGTTGTAAATGTGCCGGTGCATGTCAATCTGGTGTGGGAACCCGCATGGGATTTGTCACGTATGTCGGATGCGGCGCGTCTGGAACTGGATTTAACAGAACATGGTTGGTAACGCATAATGACATATGATGAAATTAAATCTGTATTAAATATGGTGGATACGCCGGCAGATAAACTGGAAATGGTGATGGATATTGGTGCGCATGCGCCGGCGGTGCCGGATGGTGCCGTATGCAGTGATATCGTTGGGTGCGCGTCGCATGCCGAAATATGTCGCGTGGGGAATCGATTTTATGGCCGCGCAGATTCAGCGATTGTTCGCGGAATTGTTGCGATAATAACCGCGATGGTTGACGGGAAAAGTGTGGCGGAAATAAGACAAATGGACCTGGATTCCGAATTTGCCAGCCTGAATTTACCGCTGGGGGCGGGGCGATTGAACGGCGTAAATTCTATGATTAGTTTTTTGCAAAATTTATGATACACTGTGTGTAATAACATGGGGGCGGGGCATTTATTCATGAACGAAGACGAGAAAATGTTTCAAATCGGAATGTGGTCGTTGGGTGCTATATTCGTGCTGACCACGGCGTTACAGGTATGCTATCGAACGCAGAATCGTGCGCGTGACCGTGTGCGTGCCGAAATTGTCCAAACACAACAGACAATTGCAGCACGTCAGGCGAATTTTGCGTCGTATGTTCGGCCTGAAATATTACGTAATCTGGTGGTCAGTGTTACCCCAAATGCAGAAGTTATCAGTTTCCATAAAAGTGTATCAATTGATGCTGTGCCAATGCGTGTGGTGGGGGATACATTATAAATGTTCGAAGTGGGTAATGATGTTTTCAAGCACGGTTTCATAGAAAATTCTGGTGACAGACTGGCGCAACGTCGTTTGCGCTGGATTTATGGCCTGTTTATATTCTTTTTTGTTTTGTTTGCGGTGCGGACGCTGTATCTGGGGATTCAGGGAACCGATCGGTCGCGCTTGGCTGGGGCGGACGGAAATTGGAACGTGTCGCGTGCGGATATAATTGACCGTAATGGTGATATATTGGCCAAAAATATTATGTCTGGACATATTACGTTGCGGCCGCCCCAGGTGCGTGACCAGGATAAAGAAAAAGTTGCTAACTTAATACATCAGGCTTTACCGTATGAATACAGCGTATCCGATGCGTTGCAATTAGTTGGCTCGTCGCGCAAGTTTATATATATAAAGAAGTATGCCAGTGATAATCAACGCAATATGGTAACGACGGCACACTTGGCGGGATTGGACGTGGAACCTGTGCAAACACGTCGTTATCCAAAGCGCAGATTGTTTTCACATGTTGTCGGATTTGTTGGTAATGATGGCCGGGGCTTAGAGGGGGCCGAACGCATATATGATGATTATTTGCGTGAAAATGTTGCGCCGTTGCGTCTGTCGTTGGATGCGCGAATTCAGTCAGTGTTTTACGAACAGTTATCCATGGCAATGCAGAAATACCAGGCCAAGGCGGCAATGGGAATGCTGATGAATTCGCGAACAGGTGAAATGTTGGCGATGGTATCTTTGCCGGACTTTGATCCTGAAAATCGCAGTTTGGATTCGGCATCAAATCGCCTGTTTAAACCATTGCGTGGCGTTTATGAAATGGGGTCTATATTCAAGATATTCAATACTGCCATGGCGATGGAAAACGGTATTCACAAGGAATACTATGTTAAAGAGCCGTTTAAAATTCAGGATAAATTCGGTCGCACGGCTGCACGTATTTCGGACGTATCCAGTTTTAAACCACCGCGTCCATATTTAACCATCGAAGAAATTATGTTGCATTCGTGCAACGTGGGCAGTGCGCAAATCGCATTGGATTTGCCAGATGGCACGCAACGCGAATTTTTCCATCGTCTGCATTTTGATACGCCGTTGGAATTAGAGTTCGGCAAAACTGAACGCCCAATTATGCCTGCAAAGTGGGGGCCGGTTGAACGCGCAACAATGTCATATGGACACGGTATATCAATTACGCCAATGCATCTGTTGTTGGCAGTCAACGCGATGACAAATGGTGGAATATATATTTATCCAACATTGCAAAAGCGCGATGTTGGTGCGGTGCGTGGCACACGCGTTTTGTCAGACGAGATTTCGGCCCGTCTGCGTCCGATAATGTTGCGCATTGCCGAAGAAACCAGTGGCAAACAGGCGCGCGTTGCCGGTATTCAGATTGGCGGAAAGACGGCGACTGCGGTTAAATATGATGCGCATGGTCGGGTTGACCGTCGGCGCAATTTGACAGCGTTTGCAGGAATATTCCCCGCGGCCGCGCCACAATATACAATTCTGGTAATTTTGGACGAGCCCCAGGGAATCAAGGAAAATTGGGGATTGCGCACCGCGGCGTGGAACGCCGTGCCAACAACGGGAAAAATTCTGGACAGCATACTGCCGTTGCTATTTGAATAAATTTCGATTATAATACTCTTGATAATAAAAAAAGAGTATAGCGTGAGAAAGGTAGTAGATAAATCCATGCTGGGGCGGGCATGGATGGTCGCGACATCATCTGATGGCGCGGTCGGTGCAGATGATTTAGTTAAAAAAATCTTGGTCAGTCGTGGGCTGGTTGACGCGCCCGCCCAGCAAAAATTTTTAAACCCCAGTATCAAAGAATATATGCCTGATCCGTCGGTGCTGCGTGATATGGATGTGGCGGCGCGTGTCATTGCCGACAGTATTTTACGTGGGGATAAAATTGCAATATATGGCGACTATGACGTTGATGGGATTACATCAACCGCAATTTGCGTAAAGTGTATGCGCGCGCTGGGGGCGACATGCATATGGCATTTGCCCACACGCGAAGGCGAAGGATATGGCCTGAATCAAAATGCAATTGATGAAATTGTGGCGTCGGGTGCAAAACTGATGATAACGGTTGATTGCGGAATATCGGGTTGTGCCGATGTTGCGTATGCGCGGTCGCGTGGATTGCGCGTGGTTGTGACGGATCATCACTCGCCAGATACAACGTTGCCAGATGCGGACGCGGTTGTAAATCCAAAACGCGCAGATGACACGTCGGGGCTGACATACCTGGCGGGGGTTGGGGTTGCGTTTATGACAATGGTCGCATTGCGGCGTGAATTAAAATCGCGCACGTTGTCGGACGATATGCGCGCCCGCGTTGATGCGTTGGATTTAATGCAATATTTGGACCTGGTTGCGTTGGGGACGATTTGCGACACGATGCCACTGGTGGGACTGAATCGCGCGTTTGTTGCAACCGGGTTAAAGGTTTTGGGGTTGCGTCAAAACCTGGGGCTGCGCGTGTTGATGCAGGTTGCCGGGATAAAGCGACCGTCGGTATATGCGGCGGGATTTGCGCTGGGACCGCGCCTGAATGCGGCGGGGCGTCTGGATTCGGCCGCGCCGGCATTGGAATTATTATTGACTGATAATCCACTGATTGCGGGTGATTTGGCGAATAAATTGCACCATATGAACAGTGAGCGTATTGATATTCAAAATGCGATTATGTTGCGTGCGACCGATATTGCTGAAAAATATTGTCGCGATGGCCGGTGCAGTTTGTTTGTTTGTGGCGATAATTGGCACGGCGGTGTTATGGGAATTATCGCAGGACGGTTAAAGGATAAATATAATTTGCCGTCGTGTGTCGCAACGCGCAGCGACGGTGTAATAAACGGGTCGGGTCGTTCGATTCCGGGAATTGATTTGGGAAAAATAATTCATGATGCGTTGGCGGCAGGTGTTGTATCCGAAGGCGGCGGTCATGCGGCGGCGGCGGGATTTTCACTGGATGCAGAAAACGAGGACGCGTTTCGCACGTTCCTGGAAAATGCCGTGCATGAACAGTTAAATGGTGTGGTGCCGGTGCCTGAAATTGTGGCAGATGCCGAACTGGATGCGGGTGCGGCGACGATAGGGTTGATAAATAAACTGGACGCATTGGAACCGTTTGGCCAGGGAAATCCAGAACCAACACTTATCTTGCATGGTGCGGCGTTGCGATATGCAACCGTGATGGGTGGGGGAGCACATCTGCGTGGTGTTGTCACGACCAGTGGGGGACAATTGGCGTTTGTTGGATTTAATTTGGTTGGAACGCCGGTTGGTGACTTTTTACTGGACGATGCGAATACAAACACTACAATAACAATGCTGGGGCGGTTGAAAGAAAACGAGTATAATGGCCGCGTCAGTGCGCAATTCTTTGTCGAAGATATTGTCATCGCATAGGGTATAAATATATGGATTCTGTATTAAAAACGTTTGATGAAAAATTACGCGCCGCGCGCAGTGTGGCGATTTTTGCACATAAAAATCCAGATGGCGACGCACTGTGCAGTGTTCTGGCACTGGCACGATTGATTGAAATGAATTATGGTCGCCGACCGCTGTGTGTATATGATGGTAATATCCCAGACGCGCTGGATAATGTCCCAGACAGAAATCGTATCCAATTTTATTCGCGCATTGATATGGCGCGGCCGTTTGATGTTGCGATTGTGCTGGATTATGGAACGGCGCGTAATATTGGTGGGCCAATGCCAGTATTGGAAAATGCCAAATATACGATTGAAATTGATCATCATATAAATGATGCACACGTTGCCGAATTATGTATTGATGATGACAGTGCGGCGGCCACCGGCGTGATTATATATCAGATTATGCGTGCACTCGGCTGGCAGTCAGACGCAGACGTGGCCAGTTTGATTGCATTAGCAATACTGACCGATACGGGTTTTTTTAAATATGTGCGACCAGGCAATGGCGCGGTGTTGAACATTATGGCCGATTTGGTAAATGATGGCGTAAATATTGCTGAACTGGCAGATGGAATGAATAATAAACCACGTCGCGCGATTCAGACCGAGGCTGCCGTCGTTGCCAATGCAGAATTTTTATTTCATGGACACTTGGCACTGGCCACAGTTGAAAAAAAGGATTATAAACACCTGGATGGGCGGGGCGAATTGATTCTGGGACTACTGGCTCAAATAAAGGGCGTTGAATATGTCGCGTTGTTAAAACAGCAAAAGGAAAATCAAATTGGCGTATCATTGCGTGGGCGTATGCGACCGGTTGATCATATTGCGGCGGCACTGGGTGGTGGTGGACATACCTATGCCGCGGGGGCGGTCGTAAATGACACGCTGGAAAATGTGCACAACCGCATAGTTGAATTATTCAAAGGGGAAAAGTTATGAAAAAAATATTTGTCGCATTTTTGTGTATGTGCACGTTTTCAGCATATGCGGTAGTTGACGGGACACTGGTGAATAATGCAGAAAAGTATTTGAATTCTGTTACTGGTTTGACGGGTAATTTTACGCAAACGGCATCGGGCAAAACGGAACGTGGCACGTTTTCAATGTTACGCCCGGGGCGTGTACGTCTGGATTATAAAAATATGCCAGTGCAATTGATTGCCGATGGTCGTGATTTATATTTTTTTGACAGGTCGCTGGACCAGATTACAACCGTGCCATTGACCAGCACACCGGCCGGCATTTTAATCAGAAAGCATATTGATTTAAAAAACGCTGATATAAACGTTGTTGAAACGACCAGTGCGGAAAAAACATTTGCGTTGAAAATGGAATTGCGTGGCCAAGAAGGACTGGGTAATATGACCGTTGTGTTTGATAAAAAGCCAATAAAATTAAATTCGTGGAGCGTTATTGACGCGACCGGCACCAAAACAGATGTCGCGTTTTCGGGACTGAAAACAAAAACGGATTTTGGTAAAAACTATTTCCAGATTTCGCGTCACAAGACGGTCAGCACCAGTGGCGGTGACGATTTCTATGACTAATACAGAGGGGCGTTGCGCGTGTTCGGAATCAGTGGTGCAGAATTTTTAGTGATTATACTGGTTGCGATTGTCGTTTTGCCGGCGCGTATGTGGCCGGATGTGGCGCGTATGCTGGCACGTGTGGTAAAATTTATTCGCACAATTGTTTGGCGTATAACAGATGCGTCTGAACAAATCAAAGAAAATATTGAATTAGAAAAGCCGATTGATAATTTAATCAAAACAACAACTGACGATATGTTGGCGGAATTTTCATCGCCTATAAAAAAACAAAAACGTGTGACGGCTAAAAAAACACCAGGGGGACGCAAATGCAAAAAATGACACTGATGCAGCATTTTGCTGAATTGCGTCGCCGGGTGTTGTGGACATTTGCAGTGTTTTGTCTGGCGACTGTTATCGGGTGGTATATTGCGCCGTGGATGCAGATGATTTTGACTGCGCCACTGTTGCACGTATGGCCAAATGGGACATTGCTGTATAACGGGGTGTCTGACGGTTTGATGATACGTTTTTCGCTGGCGGTGCTGGCGGGATTGGTGTGCGTGATACCGTTTGGACTATATCAGTTTTGGGCATTCGTTGCACCAGGACTGCGCACACGTGAACGCGCGTTTATATGGCCAGTATTGATAATGTCGCCGATTTTGTTTGTATGCGGGGCGGCGTTTGCGTTTTATGTTATGTTCCCGTTTGTGTTTGGTTTCTTTATGGAATTAAATGTGTCGGCACCGGTGCCTGCGATATTGATGCCGGCGGCGCGCGATTACCTGGATTTTGCAATCGGCATGTTAAAGGTGTTTGGGGTTGCATTTCAATTGCCACTGGTTTTGGTAATGCTGAACAGAATAGGGATGTTGTCGCGTGCGCGCGTGATAAAAATGCGTCGTTATGCAATTGTGCTGATTGTGATTGCAGCGGCCGTTTTAACACCGCCTGATGTTGTGTCCCAGGTTGCGTTGGCGGTTCCAATGTGGTTATTGTTCGAGGCCAGCATTCTGTTCATGCGTAAAGATGATGTGAAAAATTGATGTTTATATTCAGATTACTTTGTATTTTGCATTGATTTTATGATATAATTATCCGCGTGAGAAAATTATCATTATTATTTTCGTGTGTGATTTTGTCGCTGTGCGTCGGCTGTGATTTACAGCCCAAAATTATATCGTTGCCCGATACGGTTGGTGAATTTATTTCGTCGCGTTATCCAGCATTGTTGGCCGACCCAAATGCACAACCAGAAATATATAATTCGGCGGCGTCGGACTATGGCGTTTATGCGTCACCACAATTGTATGGCTCGGTCGGGACAGATGAATATGTGACCTATGCATCGGTAAATGATTACATTGTACCACCACAAAATGACGCGACAGGGGACAGTGCGTTGTATAGTGCGCCGACTGCGAACAACGCAACTGCACAAACGTCGGACGGTGCGGTATCAGATTATATTGCAGAAACGCCAACAAGTGATTATCTGGTTGTGCCGGAATATGCGCACAGCGTGCCAACAGTCCCGGTCAGTGATACCGAAATAACCGTTGCGCGTGGTGATACACTGTATTCATTGGCCCAACAATACGCGTCCACACCCCAGGAATTGGCGCATAAAAATAACCTGGATATGTCTGCGCCATTGCGCATTGGGCAAAAGTTAAAGTTGGCGCAGTCGGCGGAATCGCCGCGCGCGGCGACACCCGTTGCACCGGACCAGACGCACGCAAAATCGGTCGCGCCCGCGGTCGCAACAACAACGCGTGTCCAATTGACCGAAATTGCGGTCGCGCCGGGTGATACACTGTTTTCATTGTCGCGGCGGTATTCGGTGCCGGTAAATGACCTGGCGGTGATGAATAATATCACGGCCCCGTTCACATTATCGGTTGGCCAGAAATTAAAGGTTCCAAATCTGTCATCGGCACCGGTGCGCGTGGCGACGGCGGACGTTGCAACCACGACGACACCTGTGACCCAGGGGGCACCGGCTGGGACCGGCCACGTCCATGTGGCGACAGCATCTGCCCCTGCTGCAACAACAACCGCTGCCGCGACCAAGGGGACAAAAAACGCAACCATGCCCGCCACCACGACCAAGAAAACAGAGCAAAAGGTTGCAACGCCAAAACAAAAAATCTCGTCCGACCCCAGCAAAAAGTTGCCAACGATTGCGGCGCGGTCATCGTCTAAATTCTCGTGGCCGGTGCGCGGAACAATTCTGTCGCATTATGGTGCAAAGTCTGGTGGTTTGTTTAACGATGGTATAAATATTGGCGCGTCCCGTGGCACAGCGGTCAAGGCGGCAGAAAACGGCGTTGTCGCCTATGCCGGGAACGAGGTCAAAGGTATGGGCAACCTGGTCATTATCCAGCATTCTGGCGGGTGGATGACGGTTTATGCGCATATGGATTCAATGTCGGTACGCCGTGGCGCGCGCGTGTCGGTTGGGCAAAAAATCGGCACTGTTGGCGCAACGGGCAAGGTTGGCCGCCCGCAACTGCACTTTGAAATTCGCAAGGGGACCAAGGCATATAACCCTGCGTCATATTTGCGGTCGTGAATAAATACTTGCAAAACCGGTAAAAAGATATATAATTGCCACAGTTTATAGTTCTGGATGCGTAGCTCAGTTGGTAGAGCAACTGACTCTTAATCAGTGGGTCCAGGGTTCGAGTCCCTGCGCGTCCACCAGAAAATTTGTATATGAAAACAAGCGAAGCGCAGTTTGAATAAGTACAAATTTGCGCACAGGCATGTGAAACATGCCGAGCGAAATGCTCACCACCGTCAGGTGGTTTTTTTATTTGTGTCGCGCGGGACAAAGAACCCGGGGGAAAGGGTTCGAACCACCGCAAAAAGGCAGACGGAAGAATGCCGGTTTGCGTTGGCAAAAATTGATGTATAAGAAAAATCGAGAAAATCCGCCGTATGGCGGATTTTTAATTTGGAATCCATACCTATGCAAAGATTGTTTTTGCTTTGATAGAATTACAGTGTTGACATGACATGAAACTGTTTTAAACAACCATAAATATAAAAAAGGAGAAAACATGAAAAAAATAGTTGTATCAACACTGGCTGTGCTGATGGCGTGCCCAGCGTTTGCAGGCACACAGTCCCGCACCAGCGATTGGCAGTTATTCGGTTTGAATCCGTATATCGGCCTGCGTGGTGGTTTGGGTTATACAAATCAGAATTACAGCTTTAATGGCGACAAGAAATCTATGACCGACATGGTATGGCAGGGTCGCGCAGCACTGGGTTTAGAAATCTGTGATACCGCCCGGACCGAAGTTGAATGGTCTATGTTCAGCAAATTAAAGGATCATGATTCCTTCCGCACAGATAAAAAAGTTGAAATAGAAACTAAACTGCAAACATTGTTGATGAACACTTATTGGGAATTCGGTGGATATCATGTCGTTCGTCCATTTATGGGACTGGGCGTTGGTGCCGCGTTCTCGGACGTGAAACGTAAGATTCCAAATGTTCACGAACACACCAAGAGCCGTGGCAGCGTTGCCGCCATGGGATCTCTGGGCGTTTCGTTCGACATGGAATATTTTGCGGTTGATGTCGCAGCGCGTTATACATATGCAGATGTCAATTCTGGATTGCATAACTTTGGTGGCGATATCGGCATCAGATTTATGTTCTAAAATTTGTCTTGTATATCGTAATGCAAAATCGTCCATTTTTATGGGCGATTTTTTGTGCTATATGCATGAAATCCGGCGTTTTTATGTTTTGTATCCTATGGGATTGGTTGGCGCAAATTGGTATACTTTTTATACAATTTAATCAAGGGAGTTTTTATTATGGCAACGGCAGGAAAAAGTTCAATAAAGCGTAATCCAACCAAAACGCATGCGTATATTGTTGGTGGGGGTATCGGCGCATTGACCGCAGCGGTATATCTGATACGTGATGCTGGGGTGCCGGGTAAAAATATTCATATATTTGAAACATTGTCGATTGCCGGTGGCAGTTTAGATGGCAGTGGTGACGCCAAACGCGGGTTTATGATTCGTGGAGGCCGTATGCTAAATATCCCGACATATGAATGTCTGCAAGATGTCATGGCGACAATTCCATCGATGGAATTTCCAGATATGGAAATGGAAAGCGAATTTTTAAATTTTA
The DNA here is from genome assembly GCA_934276735.1 of uncultured Alphaproteobacteria bacterium. Taxonomy (GTDB): domain Bacteria; phylum Pseudomonadota; class Alphaproteobacteria; order Rs-D84; family Rs-D84; genus Enterousia. Next base: position 312,271 of record CAKQTG010000001.1, read on the forward strand.
ATGAAGAATTTAAAACGCACTCGCGTGCGCGTCTGGTCAATGCCGACGGGTCCAAGGTTGATGTCGATAAAATGGGATTTTCCCAGCGGGATCGTCTGGAAATGGAACGGCTGATTTTAATAGAAACTGAAAATACCCTGGGGGCAAAACGCATAGACCAGGTATTTGGAAAACACTTTTTCAAAACGAATTTCTGGCTGATGTGGCAAACGACGTTCGCGTTTCAACCGTGGTCCAGTGCGGCGGAACTGCGTCGGTATATGTTGCGCTTTATGCACGAATTTCCGCGGATTCATACACTGGCGGGTGTTGCGCGCACGGCGTATAATCAATATGATTCAATTGTTCGTCCAATATCAGATTGGCTGCGTGCCCATGATGTAGAAATTGTGCTAAACGCACATGTGACTGACATTGTTTTTGAAACAGACAAAGTGGGACGTAATATTGCAAAAAGTATCGCGTGTCGTGTTGGTGCGCGTTCCCGCAATGTGCGTGTCGCGCCAACGGATATTGTCCTGGTGACAAATGGGTGCATGACCGATAATTCGACCGAGGCATCCACCGACAGCGTTGCAAAATACAATCGCGAAAATAATGCGCCATCGTTTGACCTGTGGCGGCGTATGGCACATGGACGACCAGAATTGGGCGACCCAGATGTGTTCTGTGGTCGCGTTGACGAAAGTATGTGGATGTCGTTCACCACGACAATCAATAATAATCCAGATGTCTTGGCATATATTCAACGTTTCACAACCAACCACCCGGGTGGTGGCGCGTTGGTGACGTTTCGCGAATCGGCGTGGCGTCTGTCCATTGTTGTTGCGCGCCAGCCACATTTCAAGAATCAGCCCGCCGACACAAATATATTCTGGGGGTATTCATTGAATATGTTTGCCGATGGCGATTATGTGAAAAAGCCGATGTATAAATGCACCGGACGCGAAATCATGACGGAATTATTCGGACATCTGCATGTGCCGAAAAAACAGCAGGCGGCCATGATGCATGGGGTTATTTGTCGCACGTGCATAATGCCGTATATCACGTCCCAGTTTCAACCACGTCGTCCGGGTGATCGGCCCGATGTAAATCCCCATGGGTATGAAAATCTGGGCTTCATCAGCCAGTTCGCCGAACAGCCCGACGATGTTGTGTTCACGATGGAATATTCGGTGCGTGCGGCACAACGTGCGGTGTATTATCTGATGGGGGTTGATAAAGATTTGACGCCAATCAACAAGTATCAATATTCACCGCGTATATTGTTAAAATCGTTCTTTAAATTACACAGTTAAAAAAAAGGGGGGGCTTGACTGAGAAAAAAATTTCGTTATAATCCACGTCGTTTTTAAAAAATTGTTTTACAACGCGCGGTGCCATCAACACATAAGTCCAGTTGGTGGCACTGTTTTTTGTGCAGAAATAAAAAGGGATAGGAAATGCAAACACGTGGTGTTATCGAATCGGTTGTTTTTAGTGTGGCCAATACATTTATTATGGTCTGTGGAATGTTGGCGTTTAACCTGTGGATACATGATTGCCTGGGGGTGAAAATATTCCTGATGTCTTTTTTGCCGATTGCGGCGGTGGCGTTTGCAATAAACTTTTTTATTGTTGCGCCATTGATAAAGCATATTGCAGCGCATTGGCATATTGAAAAATACATCCCGTTTATGATGCCGTTTGCAATGGCGGGCCTGATGACATTTATTGCCCCGATTATAGAGGTTGGTCACGCCCCGGCGTTTGGCGAATATATAATCGCGTTTTCGCGTAATTATATTGCGGCGTTTTTGTTACAGGTGCTTGTCGCAATGCGATTTGCAATTTATGTTTTGACGCATTTTCGTGTTCGGTTTATGTCGCACTGATAAAACGCGCTATGTGCATGGTTTCTGGCGATTCCTAGGGATTCAAACCTGGCGAAATGTGGATAAAAATAATGTATCATATATTTCGTAACCACAAGGAACAAAAAGGAGACCTTTATGAAAAACATAGTCAAAAAACTGTTGGTTTTGTCATCTGTTTTGACGATGGCAGTATTGTTGTCGGGATGTGCGACAATGTGTGGCGGTCATAAAAAGCCGCATCACGCCCAGGCGAAAAAAGCCCAGCCAGCCGAAGCGGTCATGTATTACCAGACATACGAAGATGCCGCAATCAACCGCGTATCGGCGAAAATGTTCACGCGCAGCAGTCGTGGTGGTGAATCCAAGATGGGTTATGTAAAGTTCGCAGAATCTGATGCCGGATTAAAGATGGATATCGATTTGCAGGATTTGCGTCCAGGTGTTACATACACAATGCGCATCCACCAGTGCAATGCGTGCGACAGCGGTATGTGCTGTGCCAACAATGCAATGCCAATCACATTGCCAACATTGCGTATCGAAAAGGCCGGCAGATTGCAAGAATCGTTCGTTATCCGTGGTCTGACTGCGCAACAGTTGAACAATGCGAAATTGTATCTGACACGTGATGGTGGATACAAGGCCGCATGGGGCACAATTGGCAAACCGGCCATGATGTAAAATCATAAAAACAACAATGCAAAACCAGACATCCTGTGGGGCGACCCATGGGATGTTTTTCCTTTATGGAAAATTTCATATGTGCTAGATTGCGTGTATGAAATTTTGTTGCACGTTTTTTACATTTTTATTTTCTGTGTATATGTGTGCAGACGCGTGTGCCCAAATGCGCGAATTTACGTCAATGGATTGGGGCGATGTGTTGAACTTGTATGATGACGCCATAATTCGTGATAGTGGGTGGGTTGATTTTGTTGATATAAATGTTAAGCGCACATTGTTGATTGAAAATGATGGCGTTTTGGCAGGGCGGATAAATATTTGTGACGGATGCACATTGCTGTTGCAAAACGATGGTGATATTTCAGGTGTTCATTTTGTGCCGGGCGCAAATTCGCGTTTAACCCAGGTGATAAATTCTGAATATGATATTACGCGTATTGATACTGATATGGACTATGTAATTTTGGTCCAGAATGCGTCCGGTCTGTCGCTAAACGGCGTTGTGGATGTTGCACGTCCAAATGTTAAAATAATTTTGGAAAATTCATCGCTGGTTTTAAACGGGGCAATTACATCCGCATCCGAAATTGAATTGTCTGGTAATGTAAATTTGACTGTAAATGGGCATCTGGGTGATGGACCGTTGTTATCAAATATTCGTGGCGACGGCAGTTTGAATATATTCGCGTCGTCTGATAATCCGCTGATGGCGACACGCGCAGAAATTATCAATCGTAATTTGTATGTGCGAACGCAACGCGAAACAGATTATGTGAAGATTTTGAAAAATCCGACTGGCGAATTTTTAAACGCGCTGCGTATATCGCGGCCTGATGATAAATTATTACGTGCATTGGACAGGGCGGGTGATATGCGCGAATTGCGTAATATAATGTCGCGCAGTGTGCGCTTGCGCCCAATAAATCTGATGCGGCCGGTGCGCGCAATGGACGCGATGGATATGTTTTCCGGGGCTATGATGGGAATTTCTGGATTTTCATTATCGCCAGATTTTATTTATAACGATGATTTCTATGCGGGCCGCGTGCGCCTGGGACTGGGCGGTCGCGTTACAGATACAATAACGGTTGGTGGTGCGGGCTTTGTTGGGTACATTGATGCCACAGATGATATAAATGATTTCAGTGCCAGTGTTTTCGGCGGTAATGCATATGCGATTTATGATGATGGTGATTATATCGGGCGCGTCATGCTGGGGCGCACGGTCGCAAAATTTGATACAGATTTCATATTTACCGGTCACGGTATTGATTCTGCGCCACGTGGCACAGATTTATATGGCATGATGGATTTTGGTGTGCGTATGAATCCAGCAGATGATTTTGTGTTTGCGTCGTTTGTTGGTGGCACCGCGTCGCGCACCGCGGTTTCGGATAATGCGGTAAATAAATTTGATGCCAATATTGGCGGCGATATTACAACATCGGGCGGAACAGATGATTTCGCATATGATTACGGTTTGCGTATGCGGGCCAGTGCACGTGGGGATGTGGGCGCAGCGTTGCGCATCTCGTTCTGGTCATGGCCAGATGGTGCTGGTGTTGATATGGATGTTGGAATTATGCGCAATGATTTCGGCACAACATATCGCGCATCTGTTGGTGGACGCGCGATATTCTGATGTTTTTTTACTTTACGATTTCACCGCGCAGGGACGCCTTGTTCGCAGCAGTAATTTTTATGTTAGCAATTGCTGGTGCTTTTTCAGACGCGTCAACAATACATTGTTGCATATACGGTGTGCGATATACTGAATGGTTGCCTGTTTTGTCGGGGCCTTCATACAGACATTCAAAAGTTTGACCAATACAACGTTCATTAAATTCGCGTTGCAACTCGTTCAAGAATCCGTCCAGTTTTGCTAGGCGCACCGCCTTTATCTGTTCTGGAATTTGATTTGACATTACGGCTGCGGCTGTGTGTGGACGAGGTGAATATTTAAATGAATACGAATTTATGTATTTTATGCGCCGAGCAATTTCCATTGTTTGTTCAAAGTCGTCATCGGTTTCGCCAGGAAAGCCGACGATAAAATCACTGGATATTTGAATGTCGGGACGAGCGGAACGTAATTTGTCAACTATATCTATATATAGATTTAACGAGTATGGACGATTCATTCTTGTCAATACATCAGGCGAGCCGCTTTGTATAGGCATGTTTAGAAAGGGCAGTAATTTTGGTTCTGTCCCAAACATTTTAATCAAATCATCGGTCATTTCTGTTGGATAATTGGAAGTAAAACGAATACGCTTTATATTATCCAGTTTTGCAGCGGCACGAATTAAATCGGATAAACGCCATGTTTTTCCAGCATTATCGGTGTATTTGTAGCCGTTGACGTTTTGCCCCAGAAAACAAATTTCAATCGCGCCAGTTTCGGCTGCGTGAATTGTATCGCGCATAACGTCATCAAATGGGCGTGATATTTCACGACCACGTGTGTATGGCACAATGCAATATGTGCAACAATGATTACAGCCCTCTTGAATTGGAATGTATGCAACAGACGGCGAGATGGTCATTTGTGGCAATTCGTCAAATTTTTCCAGGCCACCCAAATTAATATTTAACAGTCTGGTATCAGGATCATTTAAAATCTGGGGCAGTTTGTGATAACTTTGCGGACCCAAAACAAAATTCAAATCAGGAATACGCTTGAACGCGTCGGCGCCACTTTCACGTGCAACGCAACCGACAATACCGAACAAAGCAGTGGGCTTTTTTTCTTTGCGGATGCGCCCCAGTGCAGAATAAACTTTGTTCGTTGCCTTTTCCCGGACCGAGCACGTGTTTAATATAATAATGTCTGCATCCGCAACATTATCTGTTTGTGTCAAGCCATGATGGGCCAACATTGTTGCTATTCGCTGACCATCGTATACATTCATCTGGCAACCAAATGTTTGGATAAAAAATTTTTTCATGTTTTATTATTTGCTTTTAGTACGTTGTCTTGTCGCCGCGCGTTGAATATAACCGGCGCGTAATTTCTGGATGCGGGCATAGTGTTGCATTGCGCGGTCGCGCGGAGAAATTTCAATATCTGGAATCTCAACTACGCCATAGCGAACGCCGGTAATTACATCATTTTCAATAATGGTTACAATTTTCATCTTTTGTCCTTTTGGTTGATTATGATAATTTACGCAACAATATTTCATTTACAACGGCAGGATTTGCCTTGCCCTGGGTGGCACGCATTACGCCGCCCACAAAGAACCCAAGCAAGCCTGTTTTGCCAGCCTTGTATTGTGCAACCTGAGGTGCAGATGTGGCGATGATTTTATCAATAACCGCTTCTATGGCAGATGTGTCGGTAATCTGTTTCATGCCAAATTTATCGGCAATTTCGCGTGGCGTGCCATTTTCGCCGTCCAGCATTTTGATAAAGATATCCTTGGCCTGTTTTCCATTGATTTCATTGGCACCAATCATGTCGACCAATTCGGCCAAATCTGATGGACGAATAATTCGCGGCATGCCGCTGTCAGCTGTATCCACAGCGTTTTTTACGTCCCAATTTTCCGCGTGTGCAAACAGTTCAGAAATCATCCAGTTTGCAATTGGTTTCGCGCGTGCAATGTTGCCATTTACTGCAGTATCAAACCATTTGGAAATATCGGTTGTTTCGGTCAGACGTGCTGCGTCATATTCGGCCAGACCATATTTGTTGATATAGCGTGCGCGTGTTGCCGCCGGCAATTCTGGCATTGTTTTGCGAACACGTTCAATTTGTTCATCGGTGATATCAAGGGGCAGCAAATCTGGGTCTGGGAAATAGCGATAGTCCAATGCGTCTTCCTTGCTACGCATAACGGATGTTGTGCCGTCACCTTGGTTATAACGCATTGTATCCTGGGATACTGTGCCACCGTTTTCATAGATTTCAATTTGACGACGTGCCTCGTATTCAATGGCGGATTTAATGAATTTAAATGACACCATATTTTTTGTTTCGGTGCGGGTGCGGAATTCGGTGGCCCCAACAGGTCGCACAGAAACATTTACGTCTGCACGCATAGAGCCTTCTTCCATGTTTGCCTTGGATACGCCCAGTGCGCGAGCAATTTCACGAATTTCACGCAGGTAGCGTTCAGCCTCGTCTGGGGACGAAATATATGAATTGTTTTTCGGATTTTTCGTATCAAGGAATGTTACGATTTCCAGCAATGCCACGCCCGTGCGGTTATAATCTGCAAACGATTTTGTCGGGTGAACATCGTGTTTTAATTTGCCAGCGTCCTGTTCCAGGTGCGCACGTTCAATGAAAATCTTTTTCGGATTTCCATCGTCACCCATAATTTCAACCCAACCACGACCAACGACCGGTGGTTCTTCGGCCGGTTGTGAAATCTGGTATCCCTGGGGCAGGTCAGGATAAAAATACTGTTTACGAGCAAATTTACTGTGACGGGAAATTTCGGCGTTCAAGCCTAATCCCATTTTGATTGCCTGTTCAACACAATATTCGTTCAACACCGGTAACATACCTGGCATTGCAACGTCAACCATTGAAACCTGGGTGTTGGGGGCAATTGTAGGATTATAGTTTGCCGATGCACCACTGAATAACTTAGACTCAGATAACACTTCGATGTGTGTTTCCAGTCCGATAACCAGTTCCCAATCTGTTGTTTTACCCTTTATCGTAAACATTTTTTCTTTTTCCTTGCTTTTTTTCTTTTCGTATCTTATTATTCGTTCCGCGTTGGCTAGGTAGCTCAGTTGGTAGAGCAAGGGACTGAAAATCCCTGTGTCAGCGGTTCGATTCCGTTCCTAGCCACCATTTTTATTTATGCGTGCGTTTCGTGCGCTTTTTTTATTCCCCCATGATTACGGTTGGACGATTGTCAACGCCACCAAATTCTTGGATATGTTTTGCCAATTGCAGGACGCGCATGTCGTCAAATCGGCGACCAACAACCTGAATCCCCAGTGGTAATCCATTGCTTGCCAGCCCGGCTGGTGCACTGCATGCCGGAACGCCCGCCAGGTTCATTGCAACCGTGAACAAATCCAATGCGTAATATTCCAACGGCGTCAAATCAGAGTCCAATGGCATTGCGGTGCCGGCACTGGCCGGGCACAAGATTAAATCACACTGTGCAAATGCGGCATCAAAACTGTCTGAAATCATGCGGCGGACACGTGCGGCCTGCATAAAATATACCTCATACGATTCGCTGGACAGAACGGCTGTGCCGACAATCATACGACGCTGAACCTCGGTCCCAAAACCGGCGGCACGTGTCTTTTTATATGTGTCGATTAAATCAGACCCTTCGACCCGCAGGCCATAGCGCATACCATCATATCGCGCCAGGTTTGATGATGCCTCGGCCGGGGCGATTATGTAATATGCCGCCAATGCGTCCAAAATGTTTGGAATCGATACTTCTACTATTTCGGCACCGGCCGATTTCAAATCGGCAATGCGTGCGTCAAATATCTGTTTCATATCGGGCGAAATTTGAACATTTGCGAATTCTTTGATAATGCCGATGCGTAATTTTTTGCCGTCACCAATAATTGGCGACAATTCGCCAGAAAATGTAAATCCATTTGTTGCACTGGTTGAATCCTTGACGTCATGACCCGCCATCACAGACAGCAACAATGCGGCGTCATCTGCGGTGCGGGCAATCGGGCCCGGCGTGTCCAGGCTGGACGCAAATGCGACACAGCCCCAGCGACTGCACAATCCATATGTTGGTTTCATGCCAACCAGTCCAGTTATTGCCGATGGAAAACGAATCGAACCACCGGTATCGGTGCCGGTTGCAGCCATGGCCAGACCGCCAGCGACCGCACTGGTTGAACCACCCGATGAACCGCCGGCGGTTAAATTTTGGTCCATGTGCCATGGATTCACAGGTGCGCCAAAGAAACTGGTCTTGCTGAATGTGCCCATTGCAAATTCGTCCAGATTGGTTTTGCCCAACAGGACGCTGCCTGCGTCAATAAATTTCTGGGATACGGTTGATTCATATTCTGGAACAAAATTTTCCAGCATGTGCGACGCCGCAGTCGTGCGAATGCCACGTGTTGCAAATAAATCCTTCATCCCGATTGGAATCCCGTCCAATGCGCCCGCCGTGCCATCGGCATAGCGTGCATCCGCGGCGGTGGCATCGGCCATCGCGCGGTCAGGGGTCTGGGTGATATAGCAGTTTAATTTTTTACCGAACTTTTCAATACGTGCCAGGTATGCACGTGTCAATTCGGTCGCGCTGATTTCGCGGGATTTTAATTTTTTTAATGCCTGGGTAATCGTTAAATCTATCATCTTTATTCACCATCCATAACTTTTGGAACTGCAAAATATCCACGTGATACGCCGGCCTTGTCAGGGGTGTTTGCCATGATTGCGTCACGAATATTGCCATCGGTCACCACATCGGCACGAATTGGTAATTTATGTTCGGACGGATTCAACATTGGTTCCACACCGCGTGTGTCGATTTTCTGTAATTTATCCAGCCAATCAATCACGGAATCGATGTTCATTTGTTCCAGTTTTTCATCAGAAATTTCAATCCTGATCAGGTTGGCAAATTTCTGTAATTGTTGCTTGCTAAACGCCATTTCAAATCCTATTATTCAGTCAGAGGAAATTATACAATGATTCTGCCAGATTTCAAGGCTTTTCCGCGGACGGGACGCATTGTTGGAATTGACTGGGGCGCGGCGCGCACCGGGGTCGCGGTGTCGGATGCGTCACGTGAATTTGTATTCACGCGCGATGTGATTGATGCGCGGCGTGCGGGGGCGGACGAATTGGCACGTCAAATTGCTGATTTTACACTGGACGAGGGCGCGGTTGGTATCGTTATTGGTTTGCCACTGCATGCCGATGGAACAGAGTCCGAGACGACATCGCGCGTTCGTGAATTTGCGGCGCGCCTGGAAACGTTGACCGATTTGCCAATCTGTTTTATTGACGAGAGTTATTCCAGCGTCACCGCGCAATCAGAAATGGGACGTGTGCGGCGCGCGGATATAAAACAGAAATTGGATTCTGCGTCGGCGCGTGTGATATTGGAAAATGCAATCAGTTTAATACGTCGCGCACAATAAAAAAAACGCCGGATTTCATGTATCCAGCGCGTTTTTTTATCTATTCAGATTCACGTTTGTCAGGGATATTGCCGTCCGCAGATAACAAGACTGCAATCCAACGCGTGGAATCAAATTGCGCGGTGATGATAAATGTTGCAACCAATAACGGCACGCTGAAAAACATACCGGCGACGCCCCATAATAATCCCCAAAATACCAGGTTTATCAATATCGCCAACGTTGACAGGTTTAATGTTTTGCCGGTCAATTTGGGTTCAATAATATTGGCCAGTAATATCTGCAGGCCAATCAATCCCGTCGCCACCAAGATTGGTGTGTGCAAATTCGGGCTGACCGCCAGTGAATACAGAATTGGCAAACTGCACGCGATAATTGCGCCGATTGTTGGAATATAACTGGTAACAAATACGATAAACGCCCACACGCCCGCAAATTCCAGCCCCAGCATGCTGAGCCATAAATATGCCAAAATACCCGTCGTTCCAGAAATCAACGTTTTCATAAACAGATACTTTTTCATATTGGTATCAATACTGTCTACGATATAGCGCATCTTTTTTGATTGCGTCTTGTTTGGAAACAGGGCAGAAAACTTTTTATCAAATGTTGTTTGTTCAACAAACATGAACAACAGGTATATGCATATCATACCAATTGTTGTCGCCATTCCGGCCAGTGATATACCAACATTGGTTGCCATCTTGGCAACGTTGGGAATCATTGACATATCAAATTTTACACCCAAACTGGTCGACAGCATTGCCCCCAGGTCAACCAGTTTTCCTTGAATCGCGGGCAGGGCGGCAATCAATTCCAAGAACATTGGCCGAACCTGGGTCACGAATAGATACCCCAGTCCCACCAGTGCGCCAATGCCGATACAATTGGACAGCCAATCAAACACCACTGACCAAAATCCGTGTGCATTGCGTGCGGCGTCATCGCGAAATGGTAAAACCTTGCGACAATATGCCGAAATTGCATTTATCAAATACCATAAAAATGTTGCCACCAACAGCGGGACCAGTATAACGCGGCCCAGCCATAACAGAAAGACAACGCCAGTAAAAAGTATCAATCCGTTCATTGTTTAAAAACTCCTGTATGCCACGATATGGTGCACATAGCGCGTTTTTTATTCGGTTATTTCTGGGGTCACATCTGAAATATTCATTGTGACATTTTGTGGTGTCTGATTTGCACTTATCAGAATCAGCGCGATGCTTGCAATAATCATTATTATGTTCGTGCATACGGCAAACAATGAATATGCACCGCCGATATTTTTCTTGAATTTTGCAATGCCATAGATGGCCGCCCATGCGAAAAACGCCGCCAGTATAATTCCTGTAATCAGTAATGTTTGCATGCCTGCCAGTAATCCGGAAACCAGGGTCAGTATCACAAATGCCAATGTGCTGGCGATAATATTGTCGGCAATTTTTTGTGATAATTTTTCATACCATTTTGGACGAATTGTGACGCATGATTCTGGGGTGGTGGCGTCCGGCAAAATGTATCCTGGTATCCAAAACAGCCCAAATGAAAATGGCATACTTAAAATCGCCGCCCATGCAGGCACGCCCATTGAACGCGCACGACGGAATTTTGCATATAAATTCGACAGTCCCAATCCCACCATATATAGGGCGAATATTGAAACAACCGCGACCGTGATAACGAACCAAGTGTTGCCTGCATGGCCCGCCATCATCATCTGGTATGCGATGCGTTGCAATTGTGTCGCGACCAAAACGGTCCCAAACAACGCCAGATACATTACGATAATCTGTAACGTGTCCAGTGCGATAAAGCCAGGCTGGGACAAATCACCACGTGGCATACGACGTAACATTAAATATGCTGTGCCCCCCAGGCAGATGGCAAATAAAACCCACAGTGGCCACATAATTGGCGTTGCTGTGATATGCGGCACAATCAGTGAATACAGCGCGCCCACACCACACATGATTGCAAATGAAATAATTGCAAAACGCAATGGCCGCCACAGCGTCCATGACATCAATGAAATCGGTTGTCCAGATTGTTTTTTCATTTTGTTCGTTCCTTGGGTTATTTATATGTCAACTATTTTACCATAATATGGCCCTTTGACAAAGTCGTTATATCAGACGGTCCGACCATGTTGGTAAAATCAGGTTGGTGACTGATAAACATAAATGTCGTGTTTGGCATATTGCGAATTGTATCGGCAATCAAATGTTGTGTATCACTGTCTGCGCCAGAATCCGGTTCGTCCAGAATTGCAAACGCGGGTGCAATCATTTTCAGACGCAGCAACATCAAACGTTTACGTTCGCCGCCAGAAAAACCGACGTTGATACTGCGATTCAGCCACTCTTTGGGAATATTTAATTCGGCGCGAACATCTTCCAGCGTTTGTAAAAATTCGCCCATTGATAAATCGCGCCCGGTTTGAAAATGCGCGTGCGCGGCGCACGAATGCTTTAAAAATGACAAGACGGTCAGACCCGGAATTTCAGGCACGTTTTGTGCACCCAGAAATATCCCCAACAGGGCGCGTGTCGTTGTGTTTTCGTGCGTTATGTCGCGACCGTCAAAAATTATCTGGCCGCCATCCACGGTATACAGTGGATTTCCGGCAATAACCGCCGCCAGGGTTGATTTACCCGAACCGTTGTGACCCGCCAGCAGGTGTCGCGCACCCGTCGCAACCGTCATGTTTATGTCGGTCAGTAATTTTTTCCCATCCAATGATACAGATAAATTTTTTATTTCCAGCATATTTAATCCTGTGCGTTTGCAAGTGCCATTTGAATAAGTTGTTTGGATTCAACCAAAAATTCCATCGGCAGGCGTGATATAATTGGTGCCGCTGACGCGCCGATAATCAGGGCTGTTGCTTCGTCTTGGGCAATCCCTGATTGCATTAAAAACAGTAATTGATTTGCGTCAATTGCACCGGTGGTGGCCTCGTGACTCTGGGTATTATCGCCGTTTGTGTGAATAATTGTTGGCAACGTATTTGCCACCGCGTTATTGCCGATTATGCGCGTATCACATTTAGATGCGTTTTTACCGCCGTGGCCCGAAAAAGACACCAGGCTGCGAAATGTTTGATGTGATTTATCCAGTGCCACACCATATGAAACAATATTTGACACCGTGTCATTTCCGATATGAAGCATTTTTGTCCCGGTGTCGGCCAATTGCGTCCCGCGCGTAATGGTCAGCGAATAAAAATCGCTGTGTGCGCCATCACCCGCCAAGATGGTTGACGGATATTTCCATGTCATAGCCGAGCCGATTTCAACCTGGGTCCAGTCAATGGTTGCATTTTTTTCTGCGCGACCGCGCTTTGTTACAAAGTTTAAAATACCACCAACATTTTTGTCGCCTTGCATTTCACCAGCATACCAGTTCTGGACAGTTGCATATTTTACGTGTGCATCGTCCAGTGCGATGATTTCAACGACCCCACTGTGTAATTGGTGATTGGGACGACGAGGGGCACTGCACCCCTCCATATACGATAATTCTGCGCCCGTGTCTGCAATAATCAATGTACGTTCAAATTGTCCAATTTTGGCGGTTTCAATTCTGAAATAACTGGCCAGGTCAATTGGGCATTTTGTGTGCGGCGGAATGTAGACAAATGTGCCATCTGAAAACACCGCCGCGTTTAACGCAGCAAAAAAATTGTCTGTTGCAGAAACAACACTGCCCAAATATTTTTTTACCAATTCTGGGTATTCGCGCACCGCGTCCGACAGTGGCAGGAATATTATCCCCAACGCGTTTAATTTTTCGGTATATGACGTGTGAACAGACCGGCTGTCGATGACGGTGTCGGTCGCCATACCCATCAGGGCGCGCTGCTCTGATTCTGGCAGACCCATTTTTTCATACGTGTCTTTCAGGTCGGAATTATCAATCGGGCGCGCTTCGTTATAATAGTTTAAATCGTCGTAATCAATTGGCGCGTAATCAAATTCGGCCCAGTGTGGTTCGCGCATGCCGCGCCATGCATTAAACGCCGCCACACGCCATTCGGTCAGCCATGCCGGCTCGTTACGAATATGCGATATTTCACGGACAAGATTTTCAGTCAGTTTTGCCATCTAGTCATTAGTTTGTGCGGCCAGGGCGCGTGCCTGGGCAAAAAATGTCAGCGATTGCCCCAGCAATCCATCTGTGAACGTTGCCGCCAGGATTCCGTCTGGCTCTGTCTTGCTGAGGTGTTGCAAGAAACCATCGGCGCGGTTCATGTAATTGTCAACGCTGCGCGCAACCTCGGCATCCAGTTTAATACATCTGCGCAGTTTTTCCAGAACAAACGGATTCTTGGAATATTCGTCCAAAATTCCGCCCAACGCGCGCCACAGTGGGTGTTCTGTGGTGTTGCGGGGCATAACGTCAATTGCCGCCATAATCGGAATCAGGTTTTGCAACAAATCCTGGTAAATCATTTCGGCGTGTTCTGCGACCGCGTTTGTGGCGGACTTGTTTTTTAACACAGATTGAATTTTCACAATCAGATTGTATTGGTATGTCAACGTCTTGGCCATGTCGCGCATGCGGCGTTGCATTCCGAAAAACAGGGTAAACATCACCCCAGATATAACAATCAACGCGCAAATTCCAATTAAAATCAATGTGTTTTGCATAATTTTACCCTTGATAGCATGTCTGATGGTTCTAAGTATAACATCTTTTACCGATTCGTGCGATTTTATCTTGCAAATGATAAATTTCGCGGGGTGCGATTTGGTCTTGCACAGATTCGGTCAAATTGTTATAATAAGTAAAAAAATATGATAACTTGTTCAGGAAAGGAAGTTTTTATGTTCCGTAAGATTTTAGTTTTTGCAATGTTTGCAACGGCGGCCGGCTATTGCTTTGCCGCAGAATCATTGCCCCAGGTCGTCACGAGCGAGGTTTTTTATACCCAGGATAAATCATCGGATGCCGATCAACAGGTGCAAACGGTTGAAACAACTGAAACGGTCCAGACGGCGGTTCCGGTATGGCCGATGGCAGGAACGGATGCCGACGTTGAAATCGCATGCGAAGATGGCGCGTGTGCCCAGAGTTCGCAATCTGATAATATTCGCATTGTGTCCAAGATTGGCGCGGACCTGGTTGTTGAAAATAATTTCAATTTGGGAACGGGTGATGGTTTTGGTGGTTGGTCTGGTGGTGCAAATATGCTGCATGGGACCCAGATTCCGGTCGGATTTGATGATGAATGCAATTCTGGTTCTGAAATGCCGTTGTTGCATCGCGAAATGCTAGAAGATGATGGCGGCGCGATTTTGTCTGTTGCGCGCAGTGGACGCAAGAATTGTGCAAAATATGCCGATGGTTATGATGCCTTTGCGGCCAAGATGGGTATGACAAAAACGACAACTGATGAAAATGGCGAAATTGTTGACGAAGAGACCGAGATTTCTGTGAACGTGTCTGCGGATGCAGAACCGGCACAACGTGTCACTGACCAGGTTCGTTCTTGGGTTGTTGCAAATGGCCAGACCCTGCGCGAGGTTTTGCAAAATTGGTGTGACAAAGAAGGTTGGGATTTGGTTTGGGCGACATCGCGCGAATATCCAATAGAGGCCAGCGCCGTATTCAAAGGACGCTTTGTTGACGTGGCGTCTGCATTGGTTCGTAACTTTGGGCGCGCAACACCGATTCCATATGCAAAATTCTACAAGGGAAATCGCGTCTTGGTGGTTTCTACGAACGAGGAATAAAACGCGTGGGGTTGTGTCAACCATCGTCACAGGGAGAAAGATAAATGATAAAATCAGCAAAGATAATATTTATGTGCGGCATATTGACATTTGCGCTGACTGGGTGTGCAGTCAAGGAATCCGCCAAAGTGGCGTCAACGGTTGACCAGGATTTTGTTAATGCATATGATGCATTTGAAATGGCCAAAAATCCACGAGCCAAGGTTGCCAGTGGTGATACAGTGTCCATGTCCGAAGGTGTATGGTTGGGTAATAAATCGACCGTCTTGGAACATCGTAACAATTTGCCATCGCAATTTGAAACCGATACTGGGGTTACAATCTTGTTGAACGAGCCGGTCACGTTACAGGTGTTGGCAAATAACATCAATTCTATGACTGGAATCCCCGTTAAAATTGATAACCAGGTAAATTCTGAAAAATTAAAAAAGACGATTAATATTGCATATACTGGCAAATTGTCCGGTCTGTTGTCCCAAGTTGCGACGGATTTAGACCTGTTGTGGTATTACGACAAAACATCAATTGTTTTCTATGAAACAGAAACCAAGACATTTACATTGTATGCATTGGGGACAGATGTGTCTTACCAGACCGCGGTCCAGACCGATGACGGCAACCAGGTTGCGTTGGAATCTACATTAAAAGAGTGGGACGAAATCGAAAAAGCGATTTCTGGCATCGTTGGCAAGACCGATAATGCGGACTTTACTGTATCGCGCAGTTTGGGGACAATCACGGTTACTGCGCCACCGTCGGTGTTGACCCGCGTTGGTGAATATATCAATAAACAAAACAAACGTTTGTCCCAGTTGGTGACCATTGATGTCAAGGTGTTACAGGTCTCTATTTCAAACGATTCGGCGTTTGGTTTGAATCTGGCGGCGGCAATCAACAGTGCGTCTGGCCTGAACATTGTTGCCAATCCAAAGAACAATTTGTCCACGACCGAGGCCAGCTCGATGAACATCGCGGTTTTGTCTAATACTGTGTCGGCTTTGACGGGTGCCACCCATGTCGAGGGTTCGTCTACTGTTGCAGGGGCGTATACCCAAGACCAGATTAAAAATGGTTCCTTGGCACGTGGTGCGGGCAGTAATGCGTTGATAGAGGCATTGGCAAAGCAGGGCAAGGTATCATTGGTCACAAACGTTGGTGTCACCACTCGCAGCAATCGCGTTGCCCCGGTGAACAATACCAAGACAACTGGATACATCAAACGTTTCGAATCACGTAACTTTACAACGGTCGAATCCAGCACCGTTGACCAGGACGATTTGGAAACAGGATTTTCAATGCAGCTGTTGCCAAATGTTTTGGAAAATGGCAAGATTTTGTTGCTGTTCCGTATGTCGGTGCGTGAATTGCTGAAAATGTCCACCCAGACCATCGGCGAAGTTACATTACAATTGCCAGAGGTTGAAGAACGTAGTTTCATGCAAGAAGTTATTATGGAATCTGGCCAGATGTTGGTTGTGTCGGGCTTTGAAAAGCAGACTAATAATGATACGCGTTATGGTTTGGGCGATCCGGACTTTATGGCATTGTCGGGATCACGTGAAACGACGGCGACGCGTGATACACTGGTTGTCATCTTGACGCCCCAGGTATTGGTCAGCCCGATGGACGCCGAACGCAGTATACAACAGCATTGGGGCGCACCATTGAATTAAAAAAAACGGGGCCACGCCCCGTTTTTTAATTAGAGTGCAACGTTCAGAGTGCAGAGTTCAAATAATGTGCGCCCCCGGCGCGCTTGTTTTTTTTCTAGTGCAGACTAAGTTCCCCTCCGGGAACCACCCACGGAATTTAACAATTCCGCGGGACCCGGGTCGGGGTGCCCGCCAGGGCGGGGTGGTCTTTGTATTAAAGAGAGTATCCGTCTCCGCTGCGCTCCGTCGCGTTGAAAGCAATAAAGTAAAATTCCCCTCTGGCCAGAGGGGAACTAGTAGCAGGTGCGCATACGCG
This sequence comes from uncultured Alphaproteobacteria bacterium, assembly GCA_934276735.1. Lineage (GTDB taxonomy): Bacteria > Pseudomonadota > Alphaproteobacteria > Rs-D84 > Rs-D84 > Enterousia. The sequence continues at coordinate 329,621 of CAKQTG010000001.1, forward strand.
CAACATTACCCACCTGGATTCTGGGGTCCAGCCCCAGAATGACACACAAGAAATTCCGCAACACAGATTTGAACAATGTTCATGACATAAAAAACATACTACTGCGTGTCGCCTGCGGACTGCGTCCTTGCCGCTTCCTGCGCTTCGCTTGGATTGGTTTCACCGCACCTGCGGTGTCATTCCTGTTCCTGCCTTTGCCCACCCACGAAATTTATCAATTTCGCGGGGCCCGGAGCAGGAATGACAAGTTTTTAAGTTTTCTATTCTAAAACTGTATCACTTTATCACTCTGTCACTTACTCACTTTATCATTGCTCTTTGCTCTCTGCTCTCTAATAAAAAACGGGGACATGCCCCGTTTTTTATTGCATTCCTACACTGAACTCGTCGCCCCAGCCGGCAACAGTCTGGCCACCTATCTGGCAATTGATATCTTCGAATCCACTGGATACCTGATTCTTTTTTACTATGTTACTGGTTACCAACGCACCCGTGGTCCCCAATACCACCGCTGCAATCGAATCGGACGCCAGACGTGCTGTGTTAAAGTTACCCTCGGCATTTTTCCACACCGATACCTGAAAGTCATTTGACATGCCGTTCAGCTTCTTATACAGACTGCTTATCTTGGTCCGGGATGCCGCCTGGCCCTCGGTCTTGATCAGTGCGTCACTCTTGACACACTGGGTGCCTGCCTCGTTCACTACATACCCCGCGGTCGTGCATTTGCATTCGCCACCTGTCCATTTGGCACCAACAATTTTTCCACATGCGATCACTGCTGGCTTGTATTCGCACTTGCCGCGAACAAAATGTTTTGAATCGTCGTCACACGCACATGCTTTTTTCTCGGTGTCCCAATATGCGCCCGATGCTTGGGCCACCGAGGTTGTGCACTGTTGTTCCATTTTGACTACATCTTTTATTTTGCAAGACTTGCTGGACGTATCAAATTCATAGTCTGCGCTCTCGCATACACATTTGTCACCACTCAGGACCAAATGCTTCTGGGTTTTGTCACACTTGCATTTGTTGCCGGACCAACTGCCACCTGATTCAGTGCACGCTTGCTTTTTATTATTTGTTTCTTGACGAACAACGGCCTGATGTTGTTCGGCTCTTCTTTGTTCCGTCTTGTGCTCTTCGGTTTCTACACATCTTTTGCGTGTCGACGTTTCGGGGGCATAATTGGGTTCACAAGAATCATCGTTTAATGTGATATTCCAGCCGTTGTCTTCACACGTAAATGTGCAAGATGCGTCACTTTTCAAATGCGCCGTATCTGAAAGTGGTTTTGGAACTTTTACTTTAGGACTTGTTTGAACACAATATGCCTGAGTTGCCTCGCCGGTTTTCAAGTATTTCCCGCTGTCAGCACAGTTCTTATTTTCCTTCACACACTTGCCATCTGATTCAGTATATCCATCTTTACATACCCACCCAAGGCAAGACTTACCACCAACAGCGGCAACAGCGACACCGTTAATTTTAACCTTGGAACCATTTGAATTCACAGCTTCAACTGCATTGACTGGTTTTTTTGAGCTAGCCTCATCTCCCTCACATTCTGGCATATCACTTGGTACCCATTTGTCATCAAATGTACTAAGGGAACATCTGAATATCTTATTTGAGTAGGAACTGCCGTTCCACATGCCACCCGTAGAAGCAATGACACTCCCCGCACCACACCGATCACTATCGCATTCAAAACAACCAGCGTAATGATCTATCGTTAAGTATTCATCGGCAGAACTACATCCGTCATTATGTGCTTCGCACCTCGCCATAGCATCACCAAAGGAAACACAAGATACACACGCACAACATATTGATAATAACCAGATTTTTTTCATAATATGTCCCTTTATCCATGCCGAATTTAAACCACCGTTTAGATTCGACATAAATTTATCCTTGGCGGGTGGCAAAAAATATGCTAAAATAAGGACATTAGACATAAAGGGGGAATGTCGATTTTAAACGGTGGTTTATTTTCGGCATAAAAAGCGAGGTCAAAATGAGACTTTTTTCTTTGATTTTAGGACTTTTTTTGTGCACGTCCAATGCATGGGCCTATATGTGTCCTGGTGATTCGTGGCCTGGGAGCAATGATCATAATGACAAGAAGTTTGTTTTTACAACCAAGGCCGCGTATGATTTAGCAAAAAATACACCAGAGGATTCCGCAAAAAACATTAGCCCCGGTGCCGTGTATGGGTGTAAATCTAGTACTGATTCTTGTACCAATGGTCACCAGTTATTAATCGGCAGCGGACATTGGTGGAACGGCAGCAGTCATGGTCCCGCTCTTTACACATGCTCAGCATCAAGTAATTGGACCCCAAGAACATTGATATTTTGCGTTACAAAAATGAAAAATGGCGCAACGAAGCTAAGTGATGATTGGAAATTATTGTCTGTGAACGATGTAAATGGATTGTATAAGGGTGGTAAATTCTATACTACGAAAGATGTTAACAAGATTCAAATTTGTGTTATGCCAAAAAAAGTCCAGGATTGTTATGACTCGGGCGGTCTGTGGACATATACCGATGAAAACCAACCAATAAACACAGGAAAATGTATCGCTGATGGTAACGGCACAAACTGTAAAGAAGGTCCTGCGACATGCCTAGATGGCCAAAATGCAAAAACATGCTATAAAAAGTGTCATTCTTCCGGTGGTGGGGACACCGTTATGATTGTTGAGTGTAAATCAGGTTTCAAGGAAAACGAAAAAAATGCAGGCTGGACTACCGCCGATGGGAAAGCACTGTATAAGAGTTGTGTAAAAGAATCTGGCAGCGGTGACGGTGGTTCCGGTGGCAGCGTTGGCGGCGGTGGCAATATCAACAACGATAATGGTGGCACAGACCAACAGAACTGCGAAAATTCTGGTGGCACGTGGGCTAGTAAAAATTGTTCGTGCAGCGGTGACGCGCACTTAAAACAGAGTACGGACAAAAAAACATGTGAATGTGTCAGCGGCTATGCACGTGATGGCAGAAACCAATGTGTTGCAACGGATGAAACAGCATGTAAAAACTTGGGGAGCACGGTCGCAAAATGGACGAATAACCAGTGTGTATGTGTGGATACAACAAAGATATATTCAACAGAGACACAAAACTGTGTTCCTAATCCCAAGGTAACGGAATGCAACCAGGTCACCGGTGCCAAATGGACAGGTGGCGAATGCAAATGCACGACTGCCGGGTATGTAGTGAACGAGGCAGGCACCCAGTGCGTCAAGGGCGCGGCACTGATTAGCACAGAACAAGGTGCATCCCGGACCAAGATAAGCAGTCTGTATAAGAAGCTGAACGGCATGTCAAATGACTTTCAGGTATCTGTGTGGAAAAATGCCGAGGGTAACTTTAACACGGCACGTCTGGCATCCGATTCGATTGCAGCGGTGGTATTGGGGACCACGGGTGCGTTGGTAACCAGTAACATAGTAAAAAAGAATCAGGTATCCAGTGGATTCGAAGATATCAATTGCCAGATAGGCGGTCAGACTGTTGCCGGCTGGGGCGACGAGTTCAGTGTCGGAATGCAATAAAAACGCGCCAATGGCGCGTTTTTTACTAGAGAGCAACGAAAGTGTCCGCCGATGGCGGACGATTCCAATGACCTGGATCCTGTGGTCAAGCCACAGGATGACACCCAAGAAAAATTCCGCAACATAAATGTGAACAATGTTTGTAAAGTAAAATCTATATCCAGTCTTTGTCATTCTGGGGCTTGACCCCAGAATCCAGGTGGGTAATGTTGCGCGTATGCGCACCCGCTACTAGTTCTCCTCCTGTGGAGGAGTACCGCGTAGCGGGGAGGTGGTCTTTTATTTTACACATATATGACATTACGGATTCTCAAGACCACCCCGACCCGGGCCTCGCAAAATCGTCAGATTTTGTGGGTGGTTTTGCCAGAGGGGGGAAAGTATAAAAAAATCGCCCCGGAGGAGGGGCGGTAATACAGCAAAAGGCGCACAAAAATGTGCGCCGAATCGCCATCATAATGGCAATTATGCCATTTTGGAAACTTTTTTCGCCAGACGTGAAATCTTGCGTGCAGCACGCTGCTTTGGCATAACCTTGCCAGCAGATTTCATAATCTTGCTCTCTGCGGCGCGGGCAGCAGCGGTCGCGGCGGCCTTGTCCCCAGATTCAATTGCAACCAATGCCTTTTTCGTTGCAGTCTTTACAACACTGCGACGGGCGGTGTTCACGGCGTTTTTCTTGGCCGTGACAGAAATTCTTTTTTCAGATGACTTATGATTTGCCACTTTATTTTCCTTTTATTTATTCAAGTTTCCTGCTATTCTATAAAAAACAAACACAAAATCAAGGAAAAATAAAATGATGTATGTAATTGCACTGATAATTTCTTATTTGTTGGGATCTATCCCAATGGGATTGGTATTTACACGCCTGATGGGGCGGGGCGATTTGCGCAAGGTGGGCAGTGGTAACATCGGTGCCACAAACGTTATGCGCGTGGGCGGCCTGCGTATGGCGTGCGCGGTCTGGCTGTTGGATATGGCCAAGGCCATTGCGGCGGTATTGCTGGGCCAGGCAATTGGTGGCGTGGCGTTTGGTGCATGGTGTGGTTTTGTCGCGATTATTGGGCATTGCTATCCAGTATGGTTGCGCTTTCACGGGGGCAAGGGGATTTCATCGCTGTTCGGTGTGCTGATGGCGACGAATCCATTGCTGTTTATAATATGTGGTATCGAGTGGTTGATTGTCGCGCTGTCATCAGGGTATTCGTCACTGGGGGCGATTGTCGTGTTCTGTTTAATGCCAATATTGGGATTTGTTATGAACGTGCATGTTGGATTTGCGTTTCTGGCGATTGCGTTGGTTTGCCTGTGGCGGCATCGTGAAAATATAGGGCGTATGGTTGGCGGGACCGAGTCCAAGATAGAGTGGAAATGGAAAAAATAATATTCAGATTTTACGGCGGTCGCGTATGCGACCGCTGTTTTTTATTGTGTTTTGCCTTTATTTTAGGTGCATTTTGTGATATAATACCCGCAAGAGATGTACCCAGGGGGGATATAGATGAATAAAATAATTTCTGTGATTTTATGTTGTGTGGTGGCGACACCGGCGTTGGCGTTGACACCGGCGGGCCAGTCGCGTCGTTCTGTCCAGGCCCAGATGGTTGGCACGGCCAATCGTGCGACCGCGTCCAAGGCGCAAATGGCGTCTATGGCGACGATGTCTGTGTCCAGTAACCCTACGACAACACCGGATACCAGCAAATCCAGCACGCGGGTTGAGCCTGATGATACCAAGCCAGCCATCGATATGCGCGAAAAGGAAAAAAATGCATGCATAAACAACAATATTGGCATAGGTAATACGTTTGTTTGGGCGTCGCGTTACAGCAACCTGAACAATTATGCCAGCATGGTCGAAGATGTCGAAGAACCGAAAAATAACACATGCTTTGTTCGTGTTGAATTGAAATCGTCTGATCCAAAGGTTAGCGTGTCTGACGTTCCGGCGAAATATTTTGAATGGGGTCGCAATATCACATGTGGTGAATGGGCGGACGGGGCCAAGATTAAACAGCGTATTTTGGATGCGAAAAAATCCACACGTACATGGGCAACCATTGGTGCCGGTGTCGGTGGCGCGGCCGTTGGCGTTGGTATTATGGAACTGTTCGGAAACAAGTTGATTGGTGGCGCGGTCGAAGGGCAAAAGTCACTGAGCGAGAGCGAACAGCTGCGCAGCCAGTTGCTGGTATTAAAAAAGGAAAAGGCGTCTGAATATAATGAATTTGGTCGCTATCTGAAAGAATTGCGTAACGAATGCGATAAAGACATTTGGAACGGCGCGGAAAAGCCCGAAGAATGCCAGAAATTTGATTACGAGGGCCTGTTGCAAATCTGGGAATCGTAATTATATAAGTGTTCAGATAAAAAAACGTCCCGTCCCTGGGACGTTTTTTACTTTTAATATATATGCGGTTTTTATTATATTGGTGCCATGGAAAAATTATTTAACAAATTATTGATTCTGCGGACGCCGGGAATTGGACCGGTGCGGTATAACGAACTGGTGACGCGATTCGGTGGTGATGTGACCGCGGCGGTGGGGGCGTTAAATCCATCGCCGGCACATCGTGATGCGGTTTCGCGTGAAATGGAACGGGCGACGGCACTGGATATACATTATATATGTGACGATGACGATTATTATCCGGCGCGGCTGCGTGACGTGCGAAATCATCCGCCGGTGATTACGGCGCGGGGAAATCTGGACACGTTGCGTCGAACTGCGGTGTCAATGGTCGGGACGCGCCACGCAACCGCCGCCGGAATGGAATTTATTGCCGATATGGCGACCCAGTTTGCATCGCATGATATTGTCGTAACGTCTGGGATGGCAATAGGAACAGATACGGCCGCACATCGTGGCGCATTGCGCGCGGCAGGGGACGCCCAGACAATTGCGGTTTTGGCGGGCGGGGTGGATTATATTTGGCCGATCGAAAACGAATCGTTGTATTGGGACATTGTTGCGCGTGGTGTGGTTATCAGTGAAATGCCGGTTGGGTTTGTTCCTGTCGCAACAAATTTTGTCCAGCGTAATCGCTGGGTCGCAGGAATCGGGGAAAAATTGATATTGGGCGAGGCTGATATGAATTCTGGCAGTATGCGAACCGCCCGATTCGCATGTGATATTGGGCGCAAAATATACGCAATCCCGTCGCATCCGTCGGATTCCCGGGGCGCGGGCCCAAATTCATTGATAAAATCAGGCATTGCCGAATTGTGTGTCGGGGCCTCTGATTTCTTTGCCACGACAAAAAAATCGGAACAAAAACAAAAAAAATCAGAAAAAAGTGAAAATGAAAATTCGCTGTTGGATAAAATTGGAACGGTTCCGGTGTCTGATTCTGTATTGGCAGAAATTGTCAAAAAAAATATTTCGGAAATAAAACGCGATTTGGTGGTCCTGGAATTGCAGGGTTTGGTGCGAAAAACATCGGGCGGATATGTTCGCGTTTAAAACTTTTTGTGTCTATACAGTGTATATACAAAGCGCGGAAATCTGGCAAAAAAACGAATCGTTGTCAAAAAATAAATGTTTAAAAAACGTTTAACATTTTGTTGAAAATCTAAATTTATCTTATAACTTAATTGACGTATCCAAAACGATTGAGAACAAACGCTCAATCCAAAAAACAAAAGCGAGAGGGTTTAAAAGTAGGGCTAACATAAACACTAAATTTTATGACCCAGTAAAATTTAGCGTTTATGTGCAGGTGATTTTTACACTCTTGCGCTGGCAGGAAACTCTGAAAGGAAGGAGAAACGACATGCAGGCAGCGGCGACAAAAAAAATGACTGACTTGGAATCAATCAAGGGGGCCATTGCCGCAAAAATGGATTCTGCTGCGTTCTCGTCTTGGATTGCCCCACTGAATTTTGAAATTGAAAATGACACATTGGTATTGACTGCCCAGAATCAATTCTCGGCTGACTTTATATCTGGGGTGCATGGCGCAACATTAAATGCGGTTGCGGCGGAATTTGGTCTGGCGGTGCGTATCGCGGTCCGTGGCGCGTCTGTGGTGGCACCGGTTGCAAATGACAATGCGGTTCAGACATTTACCCCAACACCGGCGGTTCGTGATGCAATGGCTGATTTTGATGAATTTATTTCATCTGATGAAAATGCGTTTGTATTATCTGCGTGCAAGAAATTGGCGGCGGGAAATGTGCCATTTTCACCTCTGTTTATTTATGGCCCGGCGGGTTGTGGTAAATCGTTGCTGGCGCGTTGCATAAATTCTGCGGCGGCGGGTCGCACAATCATGATGACCGGTGCCCAGTTTGTGTCTGATTTCACACGTGCATTGCATGATCACACAATCTTTGCATTCAAGGATTACTGCCGTAACTGTGATACATTTATTTTAGATGATGTTGCGGCGTTGGGTGGCAAACGTGCAACATGCGAAGAATTTATTCAACTGATATCTGATTTGCGCAATGCGGGTAAAAACGTTGTTTTGACCGCGAACACAACCCCAAATAATTTAACCGGTTTTGATCGCCGTGCACAATCTGTGATGGCGTCTGGCCTGGTTGCCGATGTCGCGGCACCAAATGAAAACGTTCGTCGCGTTATGCTGATGCGTGCGGGCGTTACATCGGACGTTGCGACCGAATTGGCATCACGCACAGCGGCCGATGGTCATTTGGTGTCTGGTATCGCGACCAAGGTTAAAACATATGCCGAATTGATGGGCACAACTGTTGATATGACGGTTGCATCGCGTTTGTTGGCCGACACATTACAGCGTGCCAAGACACCAATCGCGATGGTTCGCAATATGTGTGAAAAGTTGGGTGTTTCATATGATGCGATTTGTGGTCGTGGTCGTGCACGCGCATTGGTCATCGCGCGCCAGACAATGATGGTTGTGTTAAAGGGCGCGACAAACCTGTCCTTGGCCGAAATTGGTGGTTATGTTGGTGGTCGTGATCATGCCACAGTTGTCTATGCCATCGCCCAGATTGAAAAGCAAAAGCAGGGTGATTTGGTCCTGGCCGCCCAAATCAATCAGATGGTTGCAGAATACAAATAATGAACGCCCGGATGGGCGTTTCCTTGTGCAAAAAAATCCATTGGGGTTGAACGCAAAATATGCTATAATTACCAGGATAGGATAGACAAGAGAGATGAGAAAATACTGTTCCATTGTATTTGCGTTTGTGATTGGAATTGTTGCCAATGTGCCGGTTCATGCCGCTGGGACGTGCGCCAAGAGCGTGACCAGAAATGCCTATATGGATGAATATTTGTGGGTGGACAGTGCAGGGTATGAATTCTGTGCAACTGGTGGGGTGCGACCAGCAAATGAAACAAATAAAAAATGTTATGATTGTAATGCGTCTGGGGCAACTTCACAAATCATGGGGTGCGAGGTAAAAAATCCAGGCGATAAAATTTGGTTGCCATTTGGGGCCGCGGTCGGCGCTTCAACAACCCAAGGCAGCGATCAGTTTGTTTTTGAATGCACAAACGAAAACCACGGTGATAATCAGACCAGCCATAAGTGGAAAGCATTACCGGTGTTGAAAAATTGCCTTGATGTCGGCGATAATACATCTGTCAGTGTGCCCAAATACGAAAATGGTAAATTGCAGAGTGTTCCACTTTATTATAATGCAGGGCGCAGTGAATATTGCCAGGAATTGCCAAAGCCAACAGAACAACCAAATTTGTATTCTGTGACGATAACTGGGGATAATTCCCAGACAATTGCCACGATGCAAAGTGCATCACGTTTGAAAATTACGCGTGCGTATGCCCGAATGAACGCGTTGTCCGATAATTTCCAGGTATCTGTATGGCGTGATAAACAGGGGAACTTTAATACATCGCGTCTGGCATCCGATTCGATTGCGGCGGTGGTGCTGGGGACAACGGGCGCATTGGTGACCAGTCATATTGTAAAAAAGAATCAACTGTCCAACGGTTTTGATGATATCCAGTGCACCGTCGGTGGCCAGGTGGTGGCCAGTTTCGGTGACGAGTTTAGTGTAGGAATGCAATAAAAAAACGCGCCAATGGCGCGTTTTTATTATAGTGTAAAGAGTAATCTTTGTGTGCGCAATGCAATGCATCCGTCAAGTGGTGCGTCAGACAAATAAATCTTTGACGAATTGTGCGTGTTCGGTGATAAAGCGGAAACGGAATTCCGGCTTGCGGCCCATCAGTTCAGAAACGATTGTACGCGTTTTTTCGGTGTCTTCCACACCATCGTCCGTCCGCGGGGGCAGGTCGACACGAATCAACCGACGCGTTTTGGGCGACATGGTTGTTTCCTTTAACTGGTTTGGCATCATTTCGCCCAGACCCTTGAATCGGGAAATTTCCACTTTTTTGTTTTTATATTTGCCGTTTTGCAATGCGTCCAGTTCTTCGTCTGTGTCAACATAGAACGATTCGGTTCCGCATGTGAATTTATACAATGGCGGACATGACAAATACAGGTGGCCACCGTAAATCAGTTGCGGCATATGCTGATAGAAAAATGCCATCAACAGCGATGCAATATGACTGCCGTCGACGTCGGCATCGGTCATGACGATAATTTTCTCATAACGCAGTTTGGATTCGTCCCAATCCTTGACCGTGCCGGCACCGATAATGTCAATCAGTTCGTTTAATTCCTTGTTCGCGCCGAATCGTTCGTCGGAATTAGAAATAACATTTAACACCTTGCCACGCAGGGGCATAATTGCCTGGGTCGCGCGATCGCGTGCCTGTTTTGCGGTGCCGCCCGCGGATTCCCCCTCGACGATGAACAGTTCTGTGCCCTCTATCCCATGCTTGGAACAATCGGCCAGTTTCGCCGGCATACGCGCGCGCTTGGTCGGGGTTTTGCGTGCGATATCCTTGACCTGTTTGGTCTTGATACGGGCATTGGCCAAATTCACGACAAAATCCAACAACGCATTTGCGGTTTTGGGGTCCGACGCCAGGAATATTTCCCACGGATCGCGCAGTGCATTTTCAGTATAGCGTGCAATTTCAGGATTTGATAATTTTTCCTTGGTCTGGCCCAAAAATTGTGGTATTTTATAGAATACAGATACAATCGCCGCGACCGAATCGAACACGTCGTCGCCAATGATTGTTGCGGCGGCCTTGTTATTTACTTTTTCGCCGTATGCCTTTATCCCCTTGGTAATTGCGGCCTTGAATCCAGTTTCGTGTGTGCCACCATCAATTGTTGCAATTGTATTGCAATATGATGCGAAAAATCCATCGTCGGACGCTGCGCCGTTTTCGTCGGTCAATACCGTCAATGCCCATTCCACGCGACCAGAATCATCAGGAAAATCAACGCTGCCACTGAAAATTTTTGGTAAAATACGCGGTTTGTCGCGGGTCTTTTCGTCCAAGAAGTCGGCCACACCGCCCGGGTAATAAAATGTTGTATCCGCCGGGATGTTCATATCCTCGGTCAGCAGGGCAGGATTGCAGTGCCAGTCAATTTTTACCCCACGTGACAAGAAAGATTTTGCACGCGCCATACGATAGATTTTAATCGGCTTGAACACGGCGTTTGCACCAAATATCTGGTCATCAATGGTAAAGCGGATTTTTGTCCCGTGATTTTTTGTGGCATTTCCGCGCGTAATTGGTGATGTTGTTTTTCCGCGGGAAAATGTCTGGTGCCACTCGTATCCATCGCGGGAAATTGTAACAATCATCTCAGATGACAATGCATTTACAACCGCACTGCCCACGCCATGCAGACCGCCACTGGTTTTATAAACGTTATTATTAAATTTACCCCCCGAATGCAGGGTTGTCAAAATAACCTCTAGTGCGGATTTGCCGGGGTATTTTGGGTGTTCGTCAACCGGGATACCACGACCATCATCGGTGATTTCAATTGTCTTGGCGTCAATCAGATTTACAGTGATTTTCTTGGCAAAGCCGGCCACTGCCTCGTCAATAGAGTTATCCATAATCTCAATCGGCAGGTGGTGCCACGCCTTTTCATCGGTGCCCCCGATATACATCCCAGGGCGCAGGCGAACGGGTTCCAGCCCCTCTAATACCTGGATATCTGATGCGTCATATGTGTGTGTATTATTTTCTGTCATAGCACCGTATTATTAGCGCAAAATTTCATTTTTCGCAAGTGAAACAGTTTTCAGGGCTTGAATTTTTCTGATTGGGGACTTATATATTCAACAACGAAAATAGATAGGCCTGATATTATGAATAAAAATCCATACGAAGTTTTGGGCGTCGCGCGCGATGCGTCGGATGCTGATATTAAAAAGGCATACCATAAATTGGTTATGCAATATCATCCGGATAAAAATCCGGGCGATAAATCTGCCGAAGAGAAATTCAAAGAAATAAACAACGCGTTTGATATTCTGAAAGATCCGCAAAAACGTGCGGCATATGACCGATTCGGTGATGCGGCGTTTGCCGGTGGCAATGGCGCGTCGGCGGGTGCGGGGTTCGGTGGCGCGAATCCGTTTGGCAATGGTGCGTTCCACTTTGATATGGGTGGTGGTGCCGGTATGGATGATATCCTGCGCGAGGCAATGCGTGGTTTCGGATTTGGTGATTTTGGCGGGGCGCGTGGCGCACAACAAAATCGCGGTCGTGATTTATTAGATGATGTAACAATATCGTTACGTGATGCATATTTTGGCACAACGCATACGGTAAAGTTTTCCAGTAATGTGACATGTGAAAAATGTGGCGGTAATGGCACCGTCGATGGCAAACCGGCACCGGTGTGCAAAACATGCGGCGGTTCGGGATATGTTCACACGCGCCAGGGATTTTTTGCCATGGAAACGCCGTGTCCGGATTGCGGCGGTTTGGGACGCAAGATTGATAAAAAATGCACCGCGTGCGATGGCACGGGCACGGTGCACAAGTCTAGAACGCTGGATGTAAAAATCCCGGCGGGCGTTGATGATGGCACGCGTCTGCGTTTGGCCGGCCAGGGCGAGGCCGCACCCAACGGTGGCACGCCGGGTGATTTCTATTTGGATATTCATGTCGCACCCGATGCACGATTTGAACGCAATGGTGCGGATTTGATTTCGCACATTGATATACCGTTCACAACATTGGCCCTGGGGGGCGAGATAGAGGTTGAAACCATTGACGATAAAAAGTTATCGGTCAAGGTTCCGTCTGGTACCCAGGTTGGCGAAAGATTGCGTGTTCGTGGTCACGGTATGCCAACCGGTCGCAGTGGCAGTTTTGGCGATTTGTATATTTTGGTTGGGGTGCAAATTCCAACAAAGTTGACCGAAAAACAAAAGAAAATTTTGGCCGAATTTGCAGAAACAAAACCAGCCAAAAAAGGATGGTTCTAAAAACGCGCTATGTGCAGGAAACCGTGCATATAGCGCATTTTTTTATGATAAAAAAATACCGGCAAATTTACCGGTATTTTTATTATTTAATTTTCTTTAATTTTTCTGCGAATGTGCGTGTGTATTGTCCGGCACTAAACAGGGACGCGCCCAGTGAAATCCACAGACCCCAAATGCCAATCTGGGGCAGGGCATAAATCATATACATAACAAAACGGCTGGTCGTTTGTGGTGTAATCAATGTGCCAATTGCAAATACGCCCAAGAACGCCGCGATTGTAATCATTTGAAATGTTGTCTTTACCTTGCCCATGGAAAAGCGTGCCTTGGGAACAGGCATTTCAATTTTCTGGGTGCCCAGGAATTCGCGCAGACCACTGATATACAATTCGCGTGCGATCATCAATATGATTGGGACAACCACGAACCAAACCGGCATCATCACCGCCAGCATAATCAATGTGTTGCAAACCAGCAATTTGTCGCCAATGTGATCCATCACACCGCCCAGTTTACTGCACACGTCATATTTGCGTGCCAGGTATCCGTCAAACCAATCGGATATTGCGCCCAGCACATACAACACAAATGTTGTCTTGTACATGCCGAACATGATTGTCGGGATTATTGCAAATGCCGCCGCAATGCGAAATGCAGATAAAAAGTTCACAAAGAATTTCATGTTTTACTCCTTTTTCTTATAAATCATGAATACCCATATTATACCACCCCAGAATGGAAATATGCATAAATTTTTTCAGCCGCGCTTTGCCCCAGTCCAGGCACGCGTAACAATGCGGGCATATCGGCATCAGATATCGCCCGAACCGACCCAAAATGCGTCAACAGGGCGTGCTTGCGTTTGGGACCAATATCCTCGATATCGTCCAGAACCGATGATGTCATTGTTTTTGCGCGCACGGTGCGGTGATATGTTATGACAAAACGATGTGCCTCGTCCCGGACGGCGCGCAGCAACAGAAACAGTTTTGAATCCTTGGGCACGTCACGATTTACGGTGCCGTCAGGCATAATAAAGTGTTCGTCACCGTTGCGAACCTCGCCCTTGGTGACACCCAGAACAGGAATATTGGGCGCAACGCGGTGGGCAATTCGCCACTGGGCCATGCCACCGTCAACAATTATTAAATCCAGATCGTTTTTTTGTGTCGCGCGCGAAACAAATTCGGCCATCATTGCAATATCATTTCCGGCGGCCGCGGCATTGCGTAATTTAAAGTGTCGGTATCCTGTTTTTATAAACCCATCGTGACCAAATGTAATCATCGCGCCAACCGCATTTCGCCCGAATAAATGCGAGTTATCAAATACCCCCGCCATGGATATTTTCAGTCCCAAAAATTTTTCCAAATCATCGGTTGCATTTGCCCAGTCAAAATCTGCGCTATGTGCACGTTTGCGCTGTATACCGCGATTTGACGTGTGTGTCAATTCGGCGATTTTATCGCGCATCGCGGCGGCGGATTCAAAGTCCATTTCGGCGGCAAATTTTTGCATCTGTTGCGTTAAATCGGCGATGATTGGTTCGCTGTCACCGGTCAGGATTCGACGCGCCAGGCTGACACGTGCGTTATAGTCTGATTGTGGTAAAACGCACGGGGCACTGCATCGGCCAATTTGGTGTAACAAACATGGACGCACGCGATTGCGCATAAACGTGTCGGTGCATGTGCGAATCTGGCATACCTTTTGAATTGTTTTAATCGTTTCGTTCAATGCACCAACCGATGGATATGGGCCGTATACGTCACGCCGCTGGGATATTTTGCCACGAAATTTTAACAGGCGTGGAAATTCAGAATTGGTCAATGCCAACATCGGGTACATTTTCCCATCGGTCAGCATAATGTTGTATTTGGGGCGCAGGGTTTTAATCAATTCCTGTTCCCGTATCAGTGCATCCGATTCGGTCGGAACGATTTCCCAATCAACGCGCGCAACCAGGCTGCGCATGACCTGTTTATGTAATTCCAATTTTGACGTGTCCACGTATTGGCGCAGGCGATTGGCCAAATTCTTGGCCTTGCCAACATATAACAGCGCGCCATCTGCGTCATACATTTTATAGACGCCAGGGGCATTGGGACTGTTTTCAATCAAATCAGAAAATTGAATATTCATACCAATTATGATAAAATAAAAAAAACAAATAGCAAATAGGGGATATGAATATGAGACAAGAATCTGGTCGGTCAATGATTGAAATGTTGGGCGTATTGGCAATTATGGGGGTTATCACCGTCGGTGCGATTGGTATGATTTCAACCGCGATGCGGACCCAGAAACGTAATGCAGTCAATGACGAAGTGGTCCAGATGGTGACCCAGGTTCGCACGTTGCTGGGGGAATTTGACGATTATTCACATATCAACAATTCAACGATATTTGGTGCAATTGGTATGACAAACAAAAACCCATATGGCGGGACGTACGCATTAGCGGTTGATCCGGCCAATTCGCGCCAGTTTGTGGTTTCAATTGATGGTCTGTCGCAATCAGATTGTGAATATTTTGTGACCAAAGCATGGTCCGATTCGGTTGGATATGCGGCGTCTAATGGCAAACAGGGTGGTGCGGTCGGCGATTGTAATCGTGCCGGGGCGACAAACAGTGTTCAAATAACATACGGTGAATAACGGGCGTTTGTAAATGGCAGATGTAATCACAGTTCCCCAGACCGAAGATGGCGTGCGTTTGTTGCGCTGGTTCTTGCGCAATTTCCCATCGATGCCCCAGCGCGAGTTTTATCGTTTGTGCCGTGGGGGACAGATACGCGTGAATTCACGCCGTGTTCATGGCCAGGAATTTTTACGCGCCGGTGATGCTGTGCGTGTGCCGCCAACGATTGCCGGATATGCCGTTCGGGCCAAGAAAACAGAAAGTGGCGACAATTTCACCATGAGTGACCTGGAAGAATTGCGCAAGTGCATAATTCACAGCGATGATGATATTGTTGTATTTAACAAACCTGCTGGCCTGGCGGTTCAGGGGGGCAGTGGAATCCGCAAATCTGTGGATAAAATGGCGGCGGCGTTGTTCCCGTATGACAAGATTTCATTGGTTCACCGTTTGGACCGTGAAACATCGGGGTTGTTGGTGGTGGCAAAAAATCTGCATGCGGCGCAAAATTTGGCAACAGCGTTCCAGGCAAAAACTGCGCACAAGGAATATCTGGCATTATTAAATGGCGATGTAAAACCGCCATGCGGAACGATTGACGATTATATGACGCGGGGCCAGGTTTTTGACACCCCGGCACGTGTGAACAATGGCACGGGTCAGCGGCCCCAACGCGCAATCACGGAATACCAGGTTCTGGCAACGGCGGGCGAACATCTGTCGTGGGTTATGTTTTCGCCGAAAACCGGTCGCACACATCAGTTGCGTGTGCACAGTGCACATGTGTTAAATGCACCGATTGTAGGCGATGCATTGTATGGCGCTGGGCGCAGCGCACCAGATGCGCTGGGGGGCGTGATGGCGACAAACAATTTGTTTTTGTTTGCATATCAATTGACGTTTCAACATCCGACAACGGGGCGCATAATGACATTTCGTGCAACGCCGCCGGCATTTATGACACAGGTTATGGAATTTTTTGAATTCCAATTACCATAATCCTGGGGGGAAAAACAGGGGTGAAAACCAGAAGAAAAAGAAAATTTTTAATGATTGCGCGCGTTATCGTCCTGTTCTTTGGCGGGTTGTTGGTCGCGTTCTTTATCGCACTCAGCCAGGTGAATTTGGAAACATTGCGCGGAAACGTTTTGTCTATATTGCGCAATGCCACCGGTATGCCGGTTGAAATTGCGGGCGATGTATCGTGGAAATTTTCACTGCGTCCGCGTATTGAATTAAACCAGGTACGCGTGCCAAATGCCGAATGGGCAAAACACAAATATGCGTTCAGTGCCGAAAAGATAGACGTTACGTTGGATTTGTTGTCGCTGTTCCGACCAATGCCGACAATTCAAAATGTTAAAATTTATGATGCAGATGTTTGCCTGGAAAAAAATGCCGCGGGCGAATATTCGGTCGTAATGAATCAAAAGAAAACAGAAGAAGAGCCCAAAGATGATTCTGACACGGGACCAAAGAAATTCCCGTTCGAAGATCCGGGCCTGGGCGGGGTAGAGGTGCGAAATCTGACCGCGCATGTATTCGGTAAAAAATATTCACTGGCGGATTTTTCATTACGCTATGTTCCGCGCGATGATACGCGTGAATACACCGGGTGGATAAAAAATGGCGATGATATATTCCCATTTATATTGTCATATTATGAATACAATGCCGAACGGCGTGTGTATCCGGTGCGTGTGGCGTTTTCAACAGGCGGGGACGCACTGATTGCGGATATCGCACTGGAAGGAACCAGCCGCGCCCCGATTGATTTTGTTATCAAGGGCGATATTCCTGATGTGTCGGCGGTGGGACGGTTGCTGCAATTGGATTTAACCCAGATTCCGACAATGCGCGTGAATATTGCCGGTGGCCTGGATCGCACAAAATTGACATTGCGCAAATCGTCGTTTTCGGTCCGCGGAAACGAAGTGCGCCTGTCGGGCAGTGTGGATTGGGGCCGTCCCCGTATTGCGATAAATGCCAATGTTGAATCAAAGTCCATCAATCTGACCCAGGTATTTCCAGAATGGTATCAGGGCACATGGGTGCGTCCGAAACGTGATTTGAACGTGTTCAAGGACACACCATTGTTTGGTAAAGAATTGCGTAATTTTAACATAAATCTGAATGCCAAAATCGGTAAATTGGTTGTGTATCGCGACCTGGCCATCAGTGATATTGATGTGCGTGCAAAATTGGCCGATGGGGTTGCGCGTGTTGATGGCGATGTTTCAATGGGTGGCGGCAAAATCACAATTGGTGCAGACGCCAATATTGATGGCGAAGGCCGCTATTTTGTAACCGCGGCGGCGCGTGGGCGTGATATCAGTGTGGGTGAAATATTGACCCAGGTGCGCGAAACAGATCTGTTGTCGGATTTGCCAACAAATATTGATGTGTATTTACAGGGAAATGGGACAACACTGTCTGAATTGATGGCAACCGCGACCGGCCCGGTCCAGGTGAAGTCATCAGGCGCGGGATACGCGCATTCGGCGTTGGTCGCATACATGTATGGAACGGATTTCTTGACCACGTTGCGTCACAGTGTCCAGGACATGTTCCGGTCTGAAAAGAAATACAATCAAATGAAGATATCGTGTGTCGCGCTGAATACAAAATTCCGTGATGGCATTGCCGAAACGCAACAGGGTGTCGCGGTTGAAACAAATGCAATAAACCTGCGTCTGGCGGGCAGTCTGGATTTAGGCAAGGAAAAGTTAAAAATGGCATTGACGACGGTGCCGGTGCGTGGCATTAAATTGTCACTGACCGGAAATGTTGTGAATTCAATTGAAATAACCGGAAACCTGGCGGAACCTGATATAAAAATCAGTGGCGCGGCGGTCGCCGGCAAGGTTG
This sequence comes from uncultured Alphaproteobacteria bacterium, assembly GCA_934276735.1. Taxonomy (GTDB): domain Bacteria; phylum Pseudomonadota; class Alphaproteobacteria; order Rs-D84; family Rs-D84; genus Enterousia. The sequence goes on from CAKQTG010000001.1 coordinate 348,027, forward strand.
CGTCGGCAACAGGGCTGGGCCTGTTGTTGGCGCCGTTTACCGGTGGAATCGGCCTGGTTGCGGGCGCGGGTGTCGGGCTGCTGGCCGGGGATTTGTTGGAAAACTGGCTGGCGGATGAACATCCTTGCGAAACGGCGATGACGCGTGGCGCCCCCCCCATGCGTGATGACCCAGATTGGTTGAATATACCAGTTGCAGATTTGGAAAAAACTGTTATAACATCAATGCAACAGGTTACAGAAGAACAAAACAAAGAAGAAAATAACACAAAATCACAAGGAGAAAAAAATGTTTAATTGGCTGGGGCTGATTCAAATTCTGATAATTGCGGTCTTTGTATGGCTGTTTTACAGAAGTTTTATTCAAAACACATCATCTGAACGCTTGGTGCGCGGGTTGCTGGGACTGGCGGCATTGTGGTTCACCAGTTTCGTTTTAACGTGGGCGCATTTAGATTTGCTGGGCGGATTTTTGCATTGGACGGCGTTGTTCTTGTCGCTGGGGCTGATTGTTATATTCCAACCAGAATTGCGCAAGTTTATGGCACTGATGGGGAATATAGAAGGCTGGACCCGCATGTTCCGCAAAGGCGGCGTTACAACCAAGGATACACGCAGTCTGGACGCGATTTGCAGTGCGGTTGAATATATGTCGGCCAAGCATACCGGTGCTTTGATTGTATTTCCAACAACATTGGACGAGAGTGCTATCGAGAAAAAAGGCGTTCGTATTGATGCGATTATCACCAGTGAATTATTGCTGACGATATTCTTTAATAAAACACCATTGCATGACGGTGCGGTTATAATTGAAAATGATCGTGTTGCGTATGCAGGGGGAATTTTGCCACTGTCGCAAAATAACCTGAATTGGAAATATGGCACACGTCATCGTGCGGCGTTGGGCCTGTCCGAGGTTTCCAGTGCGACTGTCCTGGTCGTGTCCGAAGAAAGCGGTGACATTTCTGTCGCTGAAAAGGGCAAGTTCACAAAATACGACGATATGAAAAAGTTGCGTGCGAAATTGTCAAAAGTTATGGAAAAACAATAAATTACGCTTGTAATTATTCGCGCCGGTCATCAAATGATGGCCGGTTTTTAATTTTTTATGATGTGTCGGCGCGTGGGGGCTTATTTGCTCTTGCACCGAATCGGCATTTTTTGGTAAAATCAGATAAAAGAATGTGGGAAACCATAAATATCTTAGGAGCAAAATAATGGAATTTTCGGTATTTCGTCAGGTTTTAATACGTGCGCTGGGACATATGCAGTCCATCGTGGAAAAGCGCGCGACATTGCCGATATTGATGAATGTTAAATTAGAGGTTGCTGATGATTTAATCTTGTCGGCGACAAATGTTGATTTGGAATTGGTTGAACATGTGGCGGCCGATATTACGTTGGGTGGAAAGATAACAGTTCCAGTTCAAATGTTATACGATATTGTGCGCAAATTGCCAGATGACGCCGAAATCACATTTAAGCAGGCGGGTGACCAATTGGTTGTGTCCAGTGGACGCGCGGTATTCCGTTTGCCAACATTGCCGGCGGAAAATTTCCCGGCCATGGCGGGCAGCAATCTGACCACAAAATTCCAGATGACAACGGGCGATTTGGCACACCTGATAAACCAGACCAAATTTGCAATTCCGACCGACGATGTTCGGTATCATTTGGGTGGCATTTATTTCCATATCTCGGACGAGGGCAAAGAAAAAATGCTGACGGCGGTTGCAACCGATGCCCAGCGTATGGCCTTGTGCGCGATGCCGGCCCCAGCTGGCAGTGTGGAAATGCCGGCGGTGATTTTGCCACGTCGCGTGATTGGCGAATTGTCCAAGTTGCTGGAAGATGCGACCGTTGATGATGTGACGGTTGAATTGTCTGATACCAAGGCGCGCTTTACCGTTGGTGCCGCAATTTTGACCAGCAAATTGGTTGATGCCCAGTATCCAAACTATCGCGTTGTTATACCCAAGGGGAACGACAAGATTGCCATTTTGGACAGAAAACAATTCTTGAACGCGGTCGACCTGGTGTCGGTGGCCAGTGTTGATAAAACAAAATCAGTCCAGTTGACATATTCTATGAACAAACTGGTTGTGAACGCGTCCAGTCCGGATGCCGGAACCGCAACCCAGGAATTGGATATCGAATACAATGGTGATACATCGTTCACGGTTACGTTTAATGTGAAATTCTTGATGGATGTCGCCGGCCAGGTCGAGGGCGAAAAATTCCAGATGGAAATGCAAGACCCGTTGTCACCAACGATTATTAAATCAACGGATAAAAACACAGATGCGTTGTTTATCTTGATGCCGATGAGAATGTAAGAACGTATTCCGAAACGCCCCGATGGGGCGTTTTTTTATTGGCCGATTCGTTTGCAATGGTGTTTTTTTCTGGTAAAATTGGCCGGCTTTAGAAAAAGGATGAATATGACAATATCAGAAATTGCGCCGGGAAAATTACCCCCAAAGAAGATGAACGCAATTATAGAGGTTCCAGAAAATGGATTTGTAAAATACGAAATTGATAAAGAAACCGGACTGCCCCGCGTGGACAGAATCTTGCACGCGCCAATGGCGTATCCGGCGAACTATGGATATTTTCCGGGCACATTGGGCGATGACGGCGACCCGTTGGATTGTGTGGTTGTTTGCAATGCGCCACTGCGTCCCGGTGTTTTGATAGAGGTGCGGCCCATCGGTGCCCTGATTATGGAAGACCAGGCGGGCGGCGACGAAAAAATTATTTGCGTTCCGTTGGATAGAATAGACCCATATTATACAACCACGGAATACATTGAACAGTTGCCGGAAATTCTGCGTTCAAAAATTGAATACTTTTTCCAGCATTACAAGGATTTGCAACCAAATTCTTGGTCCAAGGTATCTGGTTGGGCGGATCGTGACGCGGCCGATAAACTGATTATGGACAGTATCGATCGTTACTGGGCGCATAAGCGCACCGCACAATAAAAGCCTTGCATAGTGGCGGTCGCATTTTTATAATTCATACACAAAAATCAAAGAGGTAAAACAATGGCATCATATATTGCAAATGATATGCGCGTGGGTTGGGTGATTTCGCACAATGGCCGCCGTTATTCTGTTACATCGATTACAAAGGTTAAACCAGGCAAGGGTGGCGCGTTCGTCCAGGCGGATTTGCGTGACATTGATTCTGGCAACAAGGGCGGCGATCGCTGGCGTGCCGAAGACAAGGTTGAAAAACTGATGGTCGAGGATTTTGAATGCCAGTATTTGTATTCGGATGGCACAGACGCGTTCTTTATGAACCTGTCCGATTATGAACAATTCACAATGCCGGTTGAATCACTGGGCGAACAGATGAAATTCTTGGCCCCAGAAATGAACGTCAAGGCGAATTTTGTCGAAGGCAAACCTGTATCAATCTCGCTGCCGAAAACAGTTATCGCCACGGTCGAAGAAACCGAACCCGCATTAAAGGGCCAGACTGCGTCCAGCAGTGGTGGCAAACCGGCCGTTTTGGACAACGGTATTCGCGTCCAGGTTCCATTGTTTGTCGAAGCTGGCGAGAAAATCGTGGTCAATACTGAAACCCTGGAATATGTTGAACGCGCCAAATAAATTATAACGGCACATCTGTGCGCGGTGTGTTCTGCTCGTGTACGTCGTGTACACTTCGCCTTCGTCACACCCACCATCTGCGCCGTTATAATTCATTTATAAATATGACACATCTGTGCGCGGTGTGTTTTGCTCGTGTACGTCGTGTACACTTCGCAATCCACACTACGCACATCTGCACCGTTCTAATTTATTTGAAATTATCGTTCCAGATTTTTTGTAAATTAGAATTCACATCTGGGCCCTGGGTCAGGATTGATACCGGTTGTGTAAAGAAATTTTTTGCGGCACGGGCGATGTCGGCTGCGGTTATTTTATCGCTGATTTGCATTTCGTTCACCAGGTCATACACCGCGCCATATTGATGCCAGTGTTCCATCAGTTTCCCGCAACGTTTTGACGCCGATTCCATAATGTCGGTAAATTGTAATTTCATCAGCATACGCAGTCGCGCAACATCGTCATCGGTAATTTCGGGGTTCTGTTGCGCACTGGCACATTCGCGCGCGAGTGTTGCAATGATCGTGTCAATATTTTGCGGGCTGGTTGATGTGTTGATTGTGTGTGCTGATACAGTTGCACGCTCCATGCGCACAGTGGATATGCTGTATGCCATACCCAGTTTATTGCGAACAATTTCGTGCAGTTTTTTGCTAAATAAAAAAATGAATCTGTTGGCGGCCAGTGTTTGGGCTCTATGTTCTAAATCATTTGGAATTCTATTTTCAAATGCAATGCGCAGTTGGACGTTCGGCTGGCCGTCGTGTAAATTATGTGCAAAGACCTGCGTAATTTTTTGTTGTGTGCGCGGCACCGGAAATGACGGAATCCATCCGAACAATTGTTCCAGTTTTTGTAATGTTTTTTCTGGGTCAGTAATTTTGCCAGATATACAAATTGTCATATTTTGCGCAGACAAGATTTTATGCAAATAATTCATCAATTGTTCGCGCGAAAACGATTTTATTGTATCTGGGGTCCCCAGAATATTATGTGCGCCAAATAATTTTTCATTGGAAAATATGCTAAACGCGGCCGCGTTGTCCATTGTTTTGCGTCTGTATTCGTCCAGAATTACGCCACGTTCAATTTCAATCTTGTGTGGGTCAAACAGTGAATCGCGCAATTGTTCTGAAAACAGCCCCAGCAGTTTATCCAGATTTTCGGCCAGCACGCGCCCAAACAAACACATCTTGTCGTATGTTGTTCCGGCATTGCGCACACCGCCAATAGATATGGGAATATTGGTTGTGTTGTCCATTGTGTCCGGGTGTTGGTGCGTTCCCTTGGACAGCATGTGTTCAACAAAGTGCGTTATGCCGAATTCTGATGCGTCGGATTCGTCCGTGGCCCCAGAGTGTATTGCGATTTCGACGCATGCGGTTGCGATATCAAAATCGTCCAGAATAACATTCAGACCATTTGATAATTTGTGTATGCGTGGCGCGAATTCCATTTTATGCCTTTATAACTTGTTATCCGAACCCATGATGTGTTTGATTTCGTCTATGCAGTTGTCATAGATGTTCTGACGGGCGGATTTCAGGAAATCGCGCGGGTTGAACATTTCTGGGTGTTGACCCAGTGACGCGCGAACGCCGGCGGTGAACGCCAGACGGGAATCACTGTCCACGTTTATTTTGCAAATGTTCATTTCGGTCGCCGCGCGCAGTTGTTGCGGGTCAATACCCAACGCCCCGGGCAGTGCGCCACCAAACTCATTTATGGTTTTGACAAAGTGTTGTGGAATACTGCTTGCCCCGTGCAAGACCAGTGGGAATTCTGGTAATCGTTTGGCGATTTCGTCCAGTATGTCCAGGCGCAACTGTTCGTTTTCGCTCTTGCGTTTATATGCGCCGTGACTGGTCCCGATGGCGATGGCCAGTGAATCAATCCCGGTTGCGTTCACAAACTTTACAACATCGTTTGGGTCGGTATAACTGGAATGGTCGGAAAATGTATTTTCATCTTCTATGCCTGATATAGTTCCCAATTCGGCTTCGGTGGTGGCGTCGTATTTGTGCGCCAGTTCGGCAACGCGCCGTGACAGTTCCACATTTTCATCAAACGGCAATTTGCTGGCGTCAATCATCACAGATGAAAATCCCAATTCCAGTGCGTCGCGACATGCGTCAAAACTGGAACCGTGGTCCAGGTGCAGTGTGATGCGTTCGTTGTCGCGAATATTTGCGCCGCGTATCATACCCATCAGCAAATCGCCCCCCATGTATTTCAGTGCGGATTCCGACACGGCCAGTATAACCGGGCTGTGCGTGTCGCGGGCGGCGGATAAAATTGCCTGTAATGTTTCCATATTATAGAAATTAAATGCCGGCACCGCATAGTGGCGACGAATTGCGTCGGCAAATATTGCGCGGGTATTTGTTAGACCAAATTCATAATATTTCATGGTGCGTAATCCTTTAGGGTTTTTATCTTGGGCATAATTATATCATATTTGTGGGCGTCGCGCCCGGGGAATTTTTATAACAAAACTTGACAACGGGCGATTTTGTGCGATAATAAAATTACGAATCGGGGGGCTGGACAGAGAACGCAGATAAAAACCGTAAAGGGTGCGATATGAAAAAAGTTTTGGTTTCTGTTTTGGCGTTGTCGGCATTGGCGGCGTGCAGCAGCTATGATTATTACAAGGGTGGCGTTCGCTATACCCAAGATGGCGAAGATTGCATTTACACGATGGGTGAAAATGGCCATCATTTCAGCAACGATATTTATGATATGAACAACGGCAAAAAGATTGTTTATCGCAACACACGTTGTGCCGATTTGTATGCGCGTGACAACCTGGGTCAGGCACCACGTCACGATCGCCAGATTATTGTTCCGACCGCGCGCGAGGTTACAGACGCCCCGTCCTGTGGTTGCAAGACGTGCAATCAGCCTGTTCTGAAACGTCGTTATATAATTGTTTCTCAGTAAAAAAATGCGCCAATGGCGCGTTTTTTACAGAGTGCAGAGTTCAGATAATACGTGTGGTGGGTTGCCATGCGTATTTTTTATATTTGAAAGGGTGGGCGAATTATGATAAAATTAGCGTATCAAAGGAAACAAAGGGGATTTATATGAAAAAACTGATAAACAAATTAAACTTTGCGTTGATTGGCGTTATGGTGTCTGTTCCTGCGTTTGCGGCCGGAAACGGACTGTGTGAATTGATTACCCAGATGCACGGGGTGTTCAAGACTTTGCGAACATTGGCGTTTGTCGGTGCGGCGTTTGTTATTGCCGGATGGGCGTGGGGCTATATTTCCAAGGGCGAAGTGAAGAAGGAAGACCTGAAAGACAAGGGTATCGGTATGTTGGTTGGTTTTGTTTTGCTGTTTGGTATTGGTATTGTTTTGTCGTTCTTACTGAGCGAGAGCACCATGCAAGGTATTGGTTGTCAGCAGCAAATTATGAACTGGTAATTGCTCGCGATATAAAATTAAAACAGGCGGCCAAATGGTCGCCTGTTTTTTATGTTTTGTTTATTTTTGTTCTTCGATATTGGCCAGTGAAAATAATACCGACGATATCAGAGATTGATATGGGACATGTTGCTGTTCGGCCAGTTGTTTAATCCGGTCCAGAATAGGGCGCGGGATTCGCATATTTATAACGCAATCTGATTTGTTAAACGCGCGATACGCGGCATATTCACGCAGCAGTGATTCTATATTCATGATAAATAATTGCTGCATAACGTTTGGCATATACGAACTCCTATACTAACGTCTTTACAAGTGACTATAACATTGTGTTGACGTTTGTCAATACAAATGTGATGGCTGGTGTAATTACTGCTGTAATGACCGGCGTGTGGGCGGTTGTATGGTTGGTGGATAAAGCGGGGTGCGGATAATAGATGTTTGATTTTTGTTATTCTTGTGTGTAAAATTAAACGCGTATTTTATGGAAAGGAATTTTTATTATGTTCAAGAAGGTGTTATTTGTATTTGTTGCGTGTGCGCTGGCGGTTGGTGCGGCACGGGCCGAATTAAAGGTTGATATTATTGCGGGTGCAACCGAACCGATTTCAATTGCCGTCCAAAAGTTTGAAATCGCTGGTAATGCATCGGCCAAAGATGCGGCAATGATACGCGATGTTGTAGAGCGCGATTTAAAATCAACGGGGCTGTTTCGTATTGCAAATCATGACGCGTTCCCAGAATATGTAAAAATGGGCGATATGCCGGACTTTAAATTATGGGCTGCGATAAAGACCCAGGTGCTGGTCCAGGCGAAACTGGTCACGACGGGCGGACAATATAAATTGGAATTCTATGTCTGGGACGTTGCCGGCAAAGAACAGATAGAGGCACAATCGCTGATTTCGTCCAAGAAATCGGCACGGCGTCTGGCGCATATTATGGCCGACGCGATTTATGAACGCCTGACGGGCGAGGTTGGCTATTTCGATACCCAAATCGTATTTATTGCCGAAACCGGGCCGGTGCACAATCGCATAAAACGCCTGGCCATAATGGACCAGGACGGATATGGAATGCGGTATTTGTCCGATGACAAGACGTTTGTTATGTCGCCACATTTTTCGCCGAATATGCAAACAGTTGTATTTTTGTCGTTCCGCAATGACGACCCAATGGTTTGGACGCTGGATTTGAACACTGGGGCGCAACGTCGTTTGGGGCAATTTGGTGGGATGAATTTTGCGCCGCGCTTTTCGCCCGACGGGTCGCGTGTTGCGTTGTCCTTGGTTAAAAATGGAATTACGCACATATATGAATATGATATTGAATCAAAACAGTTGCGCCAATTGACGTTTGGGCATTCGTTGAATACCAGTCCATCGTATTCCCCGGACGGAAAAAAGATGGTATTTAATTCAGATCGCAGTGGCAATCAACAAATCTGGATTATGGATTTGGATACATTGGAACCAACGCGCCTGACGTATGGGGCGGGGCGGTATGCGACGCCGGCGTGGTCGCCCGATGGCCAGTTTATCGCGTTCACCAAAATGGCCGACGACACATTTTACATTGGCATTATGGACCCGCGTGGGCGCAATGAAAAAATCTTGGCCGGTGGCTGGTATATGGAGGCACCATCCTGGGCCCCAGGCTCGCGCCGGGTGGTGTATTATGAAACAGAAAAGGCCCTGGACGGTATTGAACGTATCAGCCATATCCGCAGTGTTGATATAACCGGTCAAAACGTATATGATATTGAATTGCCGGAAAATGTCAACGGTGTTGAACCAACATGGTCGCCAAAATTACCGTAAAAAATGCGCCACATGGCGCATTTTTAGAGCATAGAGAATAGATGTTCAAGATAGTTTCGTTTTTGGTGGCTTTATTTGTTACTGAGGTGGCAAATGCCACGCCGGTTGTGGTGGACTATATCATTGATGGCGATACGTTTGCCGGGCGGGTTGCATTGGCGGATGATACAAAAATTACGGTGCGTGTTCGTCTGATAAATGTTGATACGCCCGAAATCCATGGCGAGTGTGAATCCGAGATTCGTGCGGCATTTGCGGCCAAGGCGCGATTGGCGGAATTGCTGCCAGTGGGGACCATGGCCGAATTACAAGAAATCAAGGACGATAAATACCTGGGGCGGATTGATGCGCGTGTGTTGGACGCGTCGGGTCGTGATGTTGGGAAAATATTGGTAAATGAAAAATTGGGCCGGCCATACAGTGGCGGCCACCGCGCCGGCTGGTGCGAGTAACAGAGAGCAATGACGACACCCCGCACGCTATCGCGTGCACCCCTCTGGCCAGAGGGGAACTTGGTCCGCGACAGTGACTGACAACCATTGCTCTCTGCTCTCTGCGCGTTGCTCTCTAAAAAAAAACACCGCCAAACGGCGGTGTTTTTTATGCACTGTGACGGTTGATTGCGTCACGAATTTCATCCAAGGACGCATTGCATGGTAATATCGGCTCTATCCAAATGTTGGCCGTGCCGCCACGCATGCGGCCATGTTTTGGCCAATACAGGCCAGCATCGGTGCCAACCGGTAAAATCGGTAACTTTAATTCATGGGCCAAGAATAATAATCCACGGCGCAGTTGTGGGCGCGCGCCAGGTTTAACACGTGTGCCTTCGGGGAAAATGACCAGTGTTTGTCCGTTCATAATTTTTTCGCCAACCGCATGGGCCAATTTTTTCATATTTGTTGCACCACGCGCACGATTTACCGGTTGCAGCCCCATGCGCCAAAATGCCCAGCCATAAATTGGCAACCACATTATCTCACGCTTTACAATAAAAAATGAATTCGGAATATGGGTTGATAAAATCGCGATTTCCAGAATAGACATATGCTTTGCTGCGACAATTGCCTTGCCGTCCAGGCGTGAATTCTCGTTCGGGGCAACCGGGATACCATTTTCTTCGACCGGGGGATAATGAATTTCGTATTTTATTCCGACAATCAGTCGAGCCAGAACCAATACCCCACCAGCACAGGTGACCACCAGAAAATCGTTTAACGGTTTATATATCAGACCAATCAATATGATTGGTGACCAGGCGATATAATATACGGCTAATAAAAATTTAAACAAAATCGTTTTTAACATTTCACTGCATTTCCTTAATTTACGTTGTGTTTTTTACCCTTCCTTGATACCAAGCATAGTGGCAATGTACTTCACATACTCGATTGTCCAGCGTTCCAGACGGCGTGCCGGCGGCATTCCTGCTAATCGGGCAGGGCATGCAACGACCTCTACATTTGGTAATTCTGAACGCACCAGGTATGATGCCCGGTTCATATGATCTTCGGTTGTGATTAAAACAATTCGGTCCAGGCCAGCACGCACGACAATGTCGTGAATCGCTCGTGCGTTTTGATATGTGGACTTTGATTCTGATTCAACCGTAACGCGTCGTGTCATTTCGTATGATGCATCGGCCCCAACGCCAATGATATATAAATCTGCATCTGGATATGTGCGCAGCATTCGCATTGCAAACGGAATTCGACGCATGTCACCCGTCAGGACAAATATACTGTCATCTGGCAATATCGTGCCACACTGGGTCGGGGCCATTGACTTGAACATCATACCACCCAATACAAACAGGCCTAAAAATAATAAAGACGGGGTCAGTAGTTTCATCAGTTGTTTTCAAGAATCTTTAAAGTTGTGCGACGCGTGATATATATCGCAAATATTATAATCGCAATCGGCAGCATTGCCAACGTAATCCAGCCCGCGCCCGACAATCCCATCATTGCCATCAGACCAACACGCACGCCGTGCGCCGCCCCCAGAATCATCAGCAGCACCAGTGCCGCCGCACAGAACCCCGCCAACGCGGCCACCGCAGAAATCTTTGTCACGATGATTTGCATCTGGCGCGCAACAAATGAATCGGTTGCGCCGACCTGGTTTAATATTTCCAATTCGCGTTTATGCAACAATGCCGTATTGCGCGCGATATACGATATACAGACACCAATCGCGCCCAACACCAATGCCAAAACCAACGCAGAAATCAGTATCATTTGCCAGCCAGCCGATGCCGAATTTTTCAATGCCGCACTGTGCGACAAGAATCGCGCGTTATTACCAATCTGGCGACCAAACGCGTCCAAATCAGATTTTGTTTTAAACTGAATTTCATACATCTGGGGCAGGTAATTTTTCAGCGCGTCACCCCCAGACGACATCCACGGGCGCATTAAATCGGCCATTTGTTCGGACGTAACCTCGGTCACGGAAACGGTCTTGTCCGTGTTTTCGTTGATTATTTTTTTGACCGCCGCACTGTTATCAGAATTCATAACCTGGACCGTGGCAAACAGGTCCCACTGGGCATTCCAACGCATAACGCCCGTCCCAATCGACAGGCAAATTCCAAACGCCAGCACCGCCAAAAATGTCAACAGCGACATAATCGCGGTCATAAAAATTGATTGGCTGCGAACCAGTGAAAATACAACAGGTGTCTTCATTATGCGTTCCCAATGTCGTCAAATTGTTTTGATAATTCGGTGAAATAGTTTTGTGGTTTTGGTCCCTTCCATACTTTTTTGATATCGGGCTTTGCATCCACAGATGGCGCAGTGGTTGCCGCCGGATGGGTGCCAAAACCAACGCGATGATTTTCGACATGGATTACCGGGAATTTATAAATATCCATCAGTTTTTTATTATGTGTCGCCAGGATAATCGTCGTGCCAAACATTTTGTTCATCTGGATAAACAACTCCATCAGACGCGACGCGTTTTCATCGTCCAGATTTCCGGTCGGTTCGTCGGCCAGTAATATTGACGGCTGGACAATAATTGCGCGCGCAACTGAAACGCGTTGTTGTTGCCCGCCGGACAGTGCCATCGGATTTGCATCCGTATATTTGGCCAGGCCAACCCATTCCAGAACCTTGGCCACCAGCTTCTTGATTTTATCTTCGGCAACGCCGCGCACGCGCAACGGCAATGCAATATTGTCAAACACCGTCAGGTGCGACAGCAATGAATATTCCTGGAATACGATTGCCATTTTGTGTCGCATACGCGCGATGTCGTCACGCGACATTTCATTTGTAACGCGACCAAATAATTTGATTTGCCCGCGCAGTGGTTTGTGCAATTGGTAAATCAGTCGCAACAGGGTTGTTTTCCCCGCGCCCGATGCGCCTGATAAAAAATAGAACGCGCCCGCGCTGATGTTAAATGATACGTCGGTCAAAACCTCGCGTCCATCGTCATATGCGGCGGCCACATTTGCGAACGAAATTGCTGTCTTGTCTTCCATGGTGTGAATCATAGTAAAAAAACTTTTTTCGGTCAAAAGAAAAAAATGCGCCGTTGGCGCACTTTTTATTTCTGGTCAACCACTTGGGTTGTGGCATTTCTGTTCTTGGCCCAAATTTCTTCGCCAGAGCCCGGATACTGTGGATTTTCCTTGCCATAAGAAATTGTTTTAATACGTTCCGGCTCAATCCCGTCATGAATCAAAACGTGTGCAGCATTTCCCGCGCGTAACGCGCCCAGTGCCAGGTTGTATTCGGTCGAACCGCGTTCGTCACAGTGGCCCGCCATAACGATATTTTTGTCTGGGTTTTTCTTCATATACAACGCCTGGGATTCCAGATTTTCGCGTGCGGCATCTGAAACCTCGGCCGAGTCAAATGCATAAAAAACCTTGTCATTGTTGATGTTGCTGGGCACATTGGTGCATGCAGCCACAGTTAAAATTGCAAAACCAATCAGAACCTTTTTCATTTAAATTCCTTTCTAATTTTATAAAACTATTACTAGTTGCTGATAATAATTTAGCAGAATTTGCAAAAAAATGTCAACAACTGTTTTTTATGTTTTGGAAAGCGAATCGAAATGTGATATACTGTCTTAAAGTTTAGGAGGGTATTTTACTATGAAAAAATTATTCACTTTATTTGTTGCATTGGGCGTAACAACGGCGGCATCTGCGGCCCCCAGCTATGTGCGTCCTGATTCAAATGGCGGGTATAATGTTACATATAACTATACTGACAAGGCCAAGACAGGCTGGTATATCACTGGCCGTGCCGAGGTTAGTTTTCTAAATTGGAAGAATAAATATTCGTCTGATGATAATTTTGCGGCGAATAATGATTATTCTTCTGATGATTATTCGTTCGAGCCTGTATTTGGTGGCAGTTTGGCTGGCGGTTATCATTTTGGTTACTTCTGGCGGGGCGAGGTAGAAGCCGGCTATATCGGGTATTTCAGCGATAAAGACAGTGCGGCTGAATTCACAATGTCAATTCCGTATTTGACGGCCAATGCATATTATGATTTTACCAGCGGCCTGTATGTTGGTGGTGGTCTGGGACTGGCGATGCCGACAACAACGATTGATTCTGTCTTCTTTGATGGCAGTGACCGCAAAAAAACATCTGTCGCGCCGATGGCGGCGTTGATGTTGGGCTATGCCCAGAAACTGGACGACAACTTGGTTTTGGATATCCGCTATCGCTTGGCGGGCATGACGGGTATGAAACAGAAATTTGATTTCCAAACAACCGACGAAACCAATCACTGGTTCCAAAATAAAATTGACACAATTCTGGATAATTCGATTTCTGTTGGTATCAGATATGAATTTTAACTTAGAAAGGTATTGACCCCGATTCGCAAAATATGATAAACTAGGTATCAGTAGAGAGAGTTATGAAAAAAGACTTGAAAATATCAACGTGGGCAATCGTGTGCGTGCTGTGTGCGGCGACTTCTGTGGCCAACGCGGCATCATCTGTGCGCAGTCTGGGTGGGTCTGGGACATACAACAGTGCGGCTGCTGCGTCTGGCAACGGTAACGGTTCAGTGTCTGGTGTTCGTGGCGGCTCGCTGCGTGTTACGCCAACGTCCGATAAATCATCAACTGGTTCGACAAATTCATCTGCGACAACGACCAATGGTCGTGTTGCCACGGGTTCACGTTTGTCGATTGGCAAGTATTTAGGTGGTGGTACATCCGTCAGTGGGGGCAGTTCGATAAAACGTCCGACAGGCGATACGTCGTCTGGTGGTTCTGGCGTTACCCCGGGCGAGGCGAGTGCCTTGCGCCGTGATATTGAAAACTTGAAAAATGCCGACGTTGCGCTGGGGGACAAGATTGACAGAAAACAGGACGTGCTGACACCGGCGTCTGATGGTTTTGTTGCGATTGATGATCGGACAAATGAAATCACGGTTGATATTGATCGGGTCAAGGATGCGATTGGCACAATTGCGGGCCAAGATGGGCGCGAGGTTGTAATTGGTTCCAATGAAACGGACCTGTTGTGGAAATACGATGGTGATACCGCGTGGCAGAATTTGATTCCTAAATCTGAAATTATGGGTGCGCCTGGTGAGCGCGGACCCGAAGGGCCCGAGGGACCACGTGGGCCCGAAGGTCCGATGGGCCCCCAGGGACCAAAAGGCGATGGGGCGGATGTTGATTTGACGCCGTATGCAAAGACTGCGGATGTTAATGCGGGTTTGGCGTTAAAGGCAGATGTTTCTGCTATGAACAACGCGATTGCAAATGCAATTGCATTGGCGTTGGGCGAATATGCAAAAACGGTATATGTTGATGCCAAGTTAGCGGACAAACAGGATAAACTGTCCGATGCACAAATTGCGGCAACGAATTCTGGTATCACTTCGACTGCGGTCGGTCAAATTGAAACAAATAAATCTGATATAGCGGCATTAAATACCGGCCTGGCGAAAAAGGCAAATTCTGACGATGTTTATGACAAAGCAGCGGTTGATGCAAAAATAGACGCGATTCCAGCCGGGGTCAAGGGCGACAAGGGTGACCCAGGTGAACAAGGTCCCCAGGGTCCCCAAGGTGAACAAGGTCCAGCCGGCGAGAAAGGTGACAAGGGTGATACCGGTCCCGCCGGTCCTGCTGGTGAAAAGGGCGAGAAAGGCGATACAGGTCCCGCTGGTCCTGCCGGTGAAAAGGGCGAGAAAGGCGATACTGGTCCCCAGGGTCCCCAAGGTGAACAAGGTCCAGCCGGCGAGAAAGGTGACAAGGGGGATACCGGTCCCGCGGGTGTGGTTGCGGTTACCGGAACCGGTGACGCCAATGGTGTTGTAAATGGCATTACCTATGACGCGGCGACCCAGACGGTGACATATAACCGTGCGATGGTTGGCCTGGATAACATCAGTGCCGACGCGATTGACGATGTCCCGACGGCGGGTTCGAATAAACTGGTCCGTTCATCTGGCGTGCAAGATGCAATTGCTGAGGCTGCGCTGAATGGTGAAATTACTTTAAAGGGATACGCGACCGAAACATACGTTAATAATGCGGTTGCTGCCAAACAGGATAAATTAAACGACGAACAAATGGCGGCGGCGAATTCTGGTATCAACGCGACATTGGTTGACACGTATAACAATTATGGCACGACGATTGCCACGGCGGTTGCGACGGCGAACGACGCCAAAACAGATGCAGGCGAGGCGAAAAAAACGGCGGCAGGTAAGTTATCTGCGCCAGAAGGTAACGGAATGTTTCTGTATAATGGCAGCGGAAAACAGTGGACCGAGGTTAGTATTGTAGAATAAAGGGAAAACACCAACACGGAATTTGGACCAACATCACCGCCATAACGGGAAACGGGCCCAAGTAAAAAGGGAAAGAAAGGAAAGAACGATGAAAATAAAGAACATAGCTTTTTCTGGATTTATGGCGGCGATAATGTTGTCGGCTGGGGCCACGGCGGCTAATGCCAAAATTGAAATCGCCAGCCGTCAATATGTTGATAAGATTGACAAGGCGACCACAGAAAAGATTACTAATTTGACCACAACAGTCGAAGGCAAGGCCGATAAAACCACGGTGAACGAATTGCAACAAAATGTTACCAATTTGTCCACGACGATTGATGGCAAGGCGGACGCGGCTGACTTGGATGGTTACTTGAAATCTGCGGATGCAGAAACAACATATGCCAAGAAAGACGCTGTAACAGGTGCCGAAAATGCTGCGAACGCGGCCAAGGAAGCGGCCGCTGCGGCCCAGGCCACGGCCAATGAGAACAAAACGGCAATCGGTGATGCGCAATCTGGTTTGACCAAGGGTGTCGCCGACGCGGCCCAGGCTGCCGCCGCCGCCGCCGCCGCCGCCGCCGCTGCAGACACCAGGGCCGGTAATGCTGCAACAGCTGCATCAACCGCCCAGAATACTGCAGTTTCTGCAAAGTCAACAGCGGAGGCGAACAAGGCTGCAATAGAAAATGAAACAACTGGTTTGGCTGCAACTAAAACGATTGCAGATAATGCTGCATCTGCTGCCGCAAAAAATGCCGGTGATATAACCCAATTGAAAACAGACATCTCTGGCAAAGAAGATTCTAAAAACAAAATTACGGAAATTACCGATGTGAATTCTGGCTCGAACGAATTGTTCCCGACCGTTGGTGCGGTTATGAAGAAGATTTCAGGTCTGTCAGAATTGCCGGTCAACCCCAGCTTGATTGAAGATGGCACTTTGGATGGCTCTAAATTAAAAGATGGCACAGTTACAAAGACAAAGTTGTCTTCGGATGTTCAAACAACATTGGATAATGCCCAGACCGCCGAAGAAGTCACAGCTGCCATTACCGCGGCATTAAATGGCTATACCAATACCGACGATTTGAACGCGGAATTGGCGAAAAAGGCGAATTCTGACGATGTTTACAATAAAACACAGGTCAATGAAAAATTTAACAAAACTATTCCAACCCCAGAGGGCCCATGTGCTGCCGAATCCGGTCGTTGTGTTCTGTCTGTTGATAAGGCAACCAATGGCATGATGTGGATGGATGTAACCGCCCCATTGGAATAAGCGAACCAGTCAACCAAAGATTTAAACAAACAAAATAAAAACAATAAACAAAAAAAGAAAGGAAAAAAACATGAAAAAATTAACCGCTGGAATATTTACAGTATTGCTGGGTGTTGTTGCGGCAAACTCGGCTGACGCAGCCCTGACATCACAAAAATACGTTGATGCAAAGGTGAAAGTGAACGCTGATGCGATTGCTGATTTGACAACAACTGTCGGGAACAAGGCTGATGCTTCGACTGTTACAGATTTATCTGAAAAAGTTACAGCAAATACAGGTGCGATCGCCAAAAAAGCAGACCAAACAGCCATGGAAACAGCATTGGCAGGAAAACAGCAGAAGTTGAATTCTACAAACTTCAAGAAAGATGGCACTGGTAACGTTATCTCTGGTGTAACAGTTGATGAATCTGGTAATGTTACATTTGAAACATCCACCGTTGCAACCGCAGAAGGTTTGGAGAATTTGACAAATACAGTTGCTGAACATACCACGGCATTGGGTACATTAAACGGCACCGCTGAAACCACTGGTTCTGTTGCAAACAAAATTGCTGCTGCAATTACAGCTGAAACAACACGTGCCGATGGTGCATACGATGCCAAGGGCGCAGCCACCACAGCGGAAACAAATGCCAAGGCATACGCAGATGGTTTAGCCAAGAACTATGCAACCGCTGACCAAGGTAAAAAAGCCGATTCTGCTTTGCAAAAGACGGGGACATTGACCGCGGGTAATCTGCTGACGACGGATGAAAGTGGTAACATAATTGATGCAGGTAAAAAGGGTGCATTGGCGGCATTGGATACCGTAGACAAGGCGAATTTGAGTGAAGGTGTTCAGGCTTCGTTGGGCAAGGCAGATTCTGCGTTACAGGCAGCGGCTCTGAATGATTATGCAAAAACAACTGATGTAGCGGCAACATATGAAACAATTACAAATTCCAATGCAATCAAGAATACCGCTGACGCCAACAAGGCTGCAATCGCAACTTTGAATGGAACAGGTGATGGTTCTGTGTCCAAGGCTGTTGCGGATGCCAAAACTGAATTGACAACAGCGATTGGTAAGAAACAAAATACTTTAACTGCTGCTGATGTAACAGTAAGTGGTGGCGGTAATGTTATCACCGGTATTACTGCGGCTGATGGGAAAATTACAGCGACATTGGGAACAACATTGGGTGCTTTGGCAACAGCTGCGCCGGGCGAATGCAGCGAAGCAACCAAGTTCTGTGCGTTGACATTTAATGGCACAACTTATAAATGGGAAGTCATTGAACGTGTAGATGGTGAATAAATAAAAAATACTGTGTCGGGGGCGGGGGATTCCCCGACACAGGTTCAGGGATTGTGGTTAAAATATAAAAATAAAAAGGTTTTAGGGTTATGAAAAAATTATCTGGATTGTTAGCTGTTTCATTGATTGCGATTATGATGGCACCCGCGGCCCGTGCAGACATCGCATCAACCGGGTTTGTCACAACAGCATTGAATGGTAAAGAAAACGTAACGAATAAGGTAACTAATGCATCTGGTTACACAGATGATATAACATCGCCAGATAAGTATCCGAGTATGGCAGTAGCGAATGATATGGTAAAGCAGGCGGTTAAATCGGTGAACGATGCAAAGCTGGATGAGGTTTTTGATAAATCACTGAACAATGTAATGGTAACCGATGCCGCCGGAGTTGTGAGTCCATCTGAGATTAAGACGGACGGTTCAGGTAATGCAGTTACTGGCATTGAGGTTAAGAATGGTGTATATACCCTGAACAAGGAGACAACGTTCGCGACCAAGGAACAGTTGGGTACGACAGACACAAACGTTACGAATTTGACGACTCGTGTTTCTACGGCCGAGGGGACGATCAAAACATTGAAAACAAGCAAGCAGGATAATTTGACCGCTGGCACCGGTATCAAGATTGAGAATAATACAATCAGCACGGATGGATTGGCAACTGATGCCGATTTAACAACGTTGCAGGCAACCGTTGCAGGGCATACGACAGCTATTGATAAGTTAGATGGCGCGGCTACGGTTACTGGATCTGTAAAACAACAGATTGAGACGGCGAAAAATGAATTAACAACAAGTATTGAAGCTAATACAACCGCGGCGGCCAATGCAAAATCAGCGGCAGATGCAGCCCAGGCGACAGCAAATAAGGCAGTTGTGGCCAATACCGCGATTACAGGTGGCACCAAGACAAAAATTACATATGACGCGAAAGGTTTGGTAACTGGTGGTGCTGACCTGACTGCTGCCGATATCCCGGCGGGGTTAATCAAGAACGGGACAAATGTCACAGTTTCGCGTAATGCAACGACTGGCGTCGTGACGATTAGTTCGGCGGATACTAAATACACATTGCCAACCGCGACGGATACAGTCCTGGGTGGTGTAAAGGTTGATACAGCAATGAGTGATACCAGCACGAACCCTGTTCAGAACAAGGTAGCGAATGTGGCCATTGCAGATGCGAAGAAAGCGGGTACTGATGCAGCTACCGCGGCGGCCAATGCAAAATCAGCGGCAGATGCAGCCCAGGCGACAGCAAATAAGGCAGTTGTGGCAAATACCGCGATTACAGGTAACACCAAAACAAAAATTACATATGACGCGAAGGGGCTGGTAACTGGTGGTTCTGACCTGACTGCGGACGATATCCCGGCATTGGAAACGTCCAAGATTACTGGGTTGGATACGGCATTGGCGGGTAAAATTCCTGTGCCATCGGAGACTAATTCAAAGGGTACCTTGGTATTGACATATAATACCACTACGCAAAAATATGCATGGGAATCAATTGGTCGTGGTGATTAATGTTTGATTTTTGTGGTGCGGACGGATTTGTCTGTGCGCACCATGGAAATAGACTTGTCACAATGTGACGAATTTGGTATCATAGTTCAGAGAGATTAAATATACAGAATGTAGCGTTATGAGATGTGTTAAAAGTATCTTTACCGTTTCGATTTTTGCCATGTTGATTGCAACCGGTGCGCGTGCGGAAATTGTGTCCAAGACACAACTTGATAGCACGATTGTTGCTGGCACAAATGTTACGATTGAAAAGCCAACATCGGGCACAAACAGTGGCAAAATTGTTATCAGTGCCACGGATACGAATACGACATATACCACCGGAACCGAGACTTATTCTGGGACAACAAAGTTGTATACCGCGACAGGCGATAGCACCGACGGAACAATGACCCGTGGCGCAATTACAACGGCGTTGAATGGTAAAGAAAACGTAACGAATAAGGTAACTAATGCATCTGGTTACACAGATGATATAACATCGTCAGATAAGTATCCGAGTATGGCAGTAGCGAATGATATGGTAAAGCAGGCGGTTAAATCGGTGAACGATGCAAAGCTGGATGAGGTTTTTGATAAATCACCGAACAATGTAATGGTAACCGATGCCGCCGGAGTTGTGAGTCCATCTGAGATTAAGACGAACGGTTCAGGTAATGCAGTTACTGGCATTGAGGTTAAGAATGGTGCATATACCCTGAACAAGGAGACAACGTTCGCGACCAAGGCACAGTTGGATGCCTTGGACAGCACGTCCACAGGCACGGGGGCGGTTGTGACGAATGTTACCCAGACAGATGGCAAGGTCACGGTGACCAAGGGAAATGTCCAGGTTCCAGTTGGATCATCAACGGCGACAACATATGCCGCGATTTGGATTGAATAAAAGGACGCGCCATCGGCGCGTTTCTTGTTTTAGAGTGCAGGGTCAACGATTTTGCGCATGCGTGCCTTTTAAACCACTACCCCGGCCGCCTGGGGCGGCCACCCCTTCGCCAGCGAAGGGGAATTTTCATGCCATAGGGCACTCACCCCTTGTCATTGCGAGCATAGCGCGGCAATCCACAGAAAGACCACCCCGTCCTGGCGGACACCCCTCCACGCAATCACCCACAAAATCTAGCGATTTTGCGGGGCTCGATGGAGGGGAACTTAGTCCGCAACAGAAAGAACAAGTGCGCCATTGGCGCACGTCATTGCTCTCTGCTCTCTACACTCTGCTCTCTAAAATAGACGACATCCCGACGCGTTGCGTCACCCCGGCTCTCCAGAGGGGGAACTTTACTAAGTCACTCTATCACTAAATCACCATATCACTTAGAACAGTGATATCAGGCAGATGCCCAGGCCGGCGGCGATAATTGCGCCCAGTGTCAATGGCCAGAAATACTTTTTTACAATTGCGTTTGCGCGTTCTTGGAATTGCCACAACAGGTAACCCACAATTGCAAAACGCGCCGTGCGGAATATTGCCGACACGCCTAAAAATAACCATATTGGAAATCCAATAAAGCCCAGCCAGATTGCCAATAACTTATACGGTATCGGTGTTACCGCCGTCAGGACAATTATCAGCACCCCATATTTTGTGAACATTGGGCGGACGGTGGATTCAATCAATTCGGGGTCTGAAAATGTTGTTATCAGCCACATCCCGACCGAGTCATACAGCCACGCGCCAATCATATACGCAATCGCACCGCCGACAACTGACCCCAATGCCGCCGCCGTCACGATTGGTACGGCGCGTCGCTTGTTCGCGATGATGGGCGGGGTCATAAACACCTCGGGTGGGACGAATAAAAATATAGACTCGCATATTGTCAGAATAAACACGACCCACGAATACATGGGGCGTTCAGATTGCTTTAATACAAAATCGACCAATTTCATGATGATACCATCCCACAGGTAAAAATTTTTCTTGATTATAGCGGAATTTCTACTAATTTACAATATGAGATATCAAATACAGGGGTAATTATGCCAAAAAAGCAGGCCACAAATAATTCAAATCGTGCGTCGCGCGTCGCGTCCAAGGTACAAACGTTGGTCGCAGAAATCCTGCGCGATAATTACAGCGATGATAAAATCATATCTGGGGTGTCGCTGGTCGGGGCGGTTGCGCATGGTGGGTTACAGTTTGTGCGTCTGTTTTATTATTCGCGTAATTCTGATGTGGCGGCGGTGCAAAAGCGTATGGACGAAATCACACGTAGGGTGCGATATGAACTGGCCGCGCGCATGGACCAGAAATACGTTCCTGATATAAAATTTGAATATGATGATACGCTGGAACGCGCGGCGCGGATTGACGCGTTGCTGGATAATTTAGAATTGGAGTAAGTAAAATGGCCGGATTACGACAGGTTTTTCAAGTTCCCGACGCATTATTGCGTGATTGCTATTACATTGTGAATCAAATTCGCCCGGACGAGGCGGTGAATTTATATTACAGCCTGGCCCAGGAGGTAGAGAAGGCGGGTCATACGATGTTCGTGTTTGACGGTGCGCATGCCCCGATGGGATTTATCAAAGGGCACAAGGTTTCGGGCAAAAATCATATGCATGTGGACTATCTGTTTGTGGACGGAATATATCGTCGCAGCGGCGTTGGCACGGTCTTGATACAGGCATACGAGGATTTTTGTCGTAAAAACAATTTCGATTTGATTCAGTTGTATTCGGCCCCGACGGTCCAGGCCAAGAGCTTTTATGCCAAGCATGGTTTTGAGTTGGTTGGGCATAATATGCTGATGCAAAAAACATTGAAAAACCGCTAAGAAACAGGTTGCATGTTCGAATATACTGGTGTATCATTGCCGCGAGTGGACCAGGTAAAGGCATTCGCGAATGAGCCAAAAGAACATCAGAAACTTTGCAATTGTTGCCCATATTGATCACGGTAAATCGACGTTGTCGGACCGGTTGATTGAATATACCGGTGGCCTGCAATCGCGCGAGATGAAGGCCCAAGTCCTGGATTCTATGGATATTGAACGCGAACGTGGCATTACGATAAAGGCCCAGACGGTGCGTCTGAATTACCGCGCACACGATGGGCAAACATATCAACTGAATTTAATGGATACGCCGGGACACGTGGACTTTTCTTACGAGGTGTCGCGCAGTCTGGCCGCATGCGAGGGGGCGTTGGTTCTGGTTGACGCAACCCAGGGTGTCCAGGCGCAAACGCTGGCAAATGCATATTTAGCGTTGGATAATGATTTGGAAATGTTGCCGGTGCTGAACAAGATTGATTTACCGTCCAGCGATGTTGCGGCGACGCGTGAACAAATTGCCGATGTTATTGGGCTGGACGCCGCGAACGCGATGTGTGTATCGGGCAAAACGGGGGCGGGCGTGCCCGAATTATTGGAAGAAATCGTTCATAAATTACCTGCGCCACATGGTGATGAAAATGCGCCGACGCGCGCGCTGTTGGTGGATTCGTGGTATGATTCTTATTTGGGCGTGGTGATTTTGGTGCGTGTGGTTGATGGGAAATTATCACGCGGGCAAAAGATAAAATTCTTGGCCACGGGGGCAGAATATACGGTTGAAAAAATCGGATACTTTACACCCAAGATGGTTGACGCGGCCGCGCTGGATACCGGCGAAATCGGATTTATTATTACCGGGATGAAGACAATTCACGATTGTCGCGTGGGCGATACGATTGTCGATGCGAAATCGGCCGATGTGGCCGACGCGTTGCCGGGGTTCAAGCCATCGGTGCCGGTGGTATTTTCGTCGTTCTTTCCGGTATCTGCTGATGACTATCCTAATTTGCGCGACAGTGCGGAAAAGTTGGCGTTAAATGATGCGTCATTTATGTTCACAACGGAAAAGTCGTCTGCGCTGGGGTTTGGGTTGCGCTGTGGATTCTTGGGACTGTTGCATATGGAAATTATCAGCGAACGCCTGGCGCGTGAATTTAATCTGACGCTGATAAACACGGTGCCCAGTGTGTTATACAAGGTGCATTTGCGTGACGGCACGACGATTGATTTGGAAAATCCGGCGGATATGCCTGAATTGACCAAGATTGAATCCATCGAAGAACCATGGGTGCGCGCAACGATTATGATGCCTGATAAATACATGGGCGGAATTATGTCCCTGTGTTCAGAGCGGCGCGGAATCCAGGAAAATATTTCCTATGTCGGGAATCGTGCGGTTCTGGTATATCAATTACCGCTGGCGGAAATCGTGTTTGATTTCTATGATCGGGTGAAATCTATATCGTCGGGGTATGCGTCGTTTGACTATGTCGTGAACGGATACCAGCTGTCTGATTTGGTCAAGGTATCGATTCTGGTCAATGATGAAAATGTAGAGCCGCTGTCGTTTATGTGCCATCGCAGTTTCGCGGAAAAGCGTGGTCGCCAGATTGTTGAAAAACTGAAAGATTTAATTCCGCGTCACCAGTTCAAGATACCACTGCAGGCGGCAATCGGTGGCAAAATTATTGCGCGTGAAACAATCGCCGCGTATCGCAAGGATGTTACGGCGAAATGTTATGGCGGGGATATCACCCGTAAACGCAAACTGTTAGAGAAGCAGAAGGAGGGAAAAAAGCGTATGCGGACATTCGGTAATGTCGAAATCCCGCAGAGCGCATTTATCAATGCACTGAAAGTGTCATAGCATAGTAAAGGAGTGTTTTAAATGCTGATTGATAAATTGACCTATTACCTGGTAACAAGCAAAGACGCGCGCGTCGCAGATAAATATATCTATGAACGTATCAAGGATAAAGAGCAAGAAAGTATTCAACGGGCAGAATTGGCATACAAAAATATGATGCGTGGCACCCCGGAATGCCATTGTATTGGTTTTGATGCGTCTGGGATGAAGGAACGCTGCCAACACTACAAGGATAACAGACCGTGTGATAATTCCAAGTGTGCGCTGTATGGCGACAATATGGAATATTATGAGGCGCGTCAAAAAATGGCATGCTATGCTGCATTGCGTCGTGACTTCTGGAAAACGGGCAAGAAACACCAAAAATAAAAAGTCGGATTAAAACGCGGGGGATTGAAATGTTGTTCAAAACGATAAAATATTACCTGGCAACAAATGCAGAAATGCGTGCGGCGGATCGTGCGGCGTTTCGCGCATTGTGGAATGATATGCAGAAAAAACGCATAAAACTGGAAGAGGTCAAGACCGAATTGTCGCATCGCGGTGGATGTGTGCATCGCTATTTGAAAAAGCCCGGTGGAATTTGGAGTGAAATATTGCCTGGCAAAATTGTAGAGAAGCATTGTGAGAGGTTTTGGATTTTTTCTTATAATGACGGATGTTTGGAAAAAACATGTATGTATTACCCCGAGTATGTAAAGTATCGCGATGTGTATCGTGAGTATGCCAAGGCCAAGGAAGATGTAAAAGCATTTTGGGAAGATAGAAAGGTATCACGTATCGAGGTCGCCAAGTATCCAAACAGTCCTGCAGCCCAGACAGCAATAGATACCCTGGACGCCCAATGTGCGGATTTGTATCGCGAACTTGAACAGGCCCGGCAGGCAATAACTTGTTATGAATTCGCTACGCCAGAGTGGGTGCTCCCACGGAAAAACGGCTGTTTTGTAGATGTGTCGTATAGTTCTAAATCATTTGACACCAGTGATGATTACCCGGGAATGATATGGTCACGAATGGAACACTGTCCGGAATTTAGTGTGCCATGCACACGCGTCGATTGTTATTACAGGGCGCGAAATCAACACTATGCCAATGTTCGGGCGCAATACAGAAAGGCGTGCGAGGCATACAGATTGATGACGGAACGCGAGTGGAAACCATTAAATGAACGCTAAGTTCAAGGGGGCGAAAATGATGTTGAAAAGAATTAAATATTATTTGAATACGGATGCCACACAGCGTGCGCAAGATAGGGCGGATTTTAAACAGTTGGTCCATGATGCCAAGGAAAAAGAGGCGCGTGTAAAGGATATGGAACATGCGCTGGTATGCAGTGGCGAGCATATTGGGGCGACACGCGGAATATTTGATGATTTACTGGATAATACAGATACGCGTTGCGCGGCGTTCCAGCCAGAAATACAGGGGCCGTGCATGGATAAAGAATGTCCGTATCTGGGTGAAAATCATAAATATTTTGACGCGTTTCGTGCGTATGGGACGGCCCTGGTCAGGGAAAAGGAATTCTGGCCAGAGCGTTGTGCGTTGCGTATTGCCCAGGCGGCGCGTGCCCGGCAAGAACGGAATACGGAAATTGCACATTTAAATGCGCAATGCGCCGATTTGGAAAATGAATTGACGTTGGCGAAATCTGCGATATCGACACATGTGTGTATCAATCCAAACAGTGGCCCGCTGGTAAAAATGGGCTGCTTTGTGTCGGCGTATTATGGGGCTGGTGATTGGCCAATATTGGGCCTGGATGAACCATCGCACAGTTTTACTGTAAATGAAAAATGCACAAAATTTGCGATGCCATGCGAACGCAATTGCCCATATCGCGAGAAAAATGCGCATTATGCCGATGTTTTAAATCGCTATGATGCGGCATGTGCGGCATATCGTGCGATTGCTGGCAAGGATTGGATATCAACAAAAACAAAATAACAATTGGGGGACGATTATGAATTTTTTTGCCAAAATAAAATATTATTTAACAACCAGTGCCGCCCAGCGCGCACAAAATAGTGCCGTGTTGGAAGACCTGGAACTGAAATGTTTCGAGACGGGGCGTGACATGGAACAGGCGCGCGAGGCGTTGCGTATCGTGGCCGATGGAATGTCCCAAACAGAAGTTTTAAGAAAGGCGTGTGTTGTATATCTGACGTATCCGAACAATATGTTGGGCGGAGATGACCTGAGCAGATATACACCCATGTTGGTAAGGGAGAATAATTGTCGGTATTTTGCCGAAGGCGACAAAAAATGTCCGCGCAAGGACTGTGCCTTTTATGAAAAAAATATCGCATATTTTGCGGCCAAGGACCGCTATGACGCCGCCGTTGCTGCACGTGATGCGTTTTTGGCACGTGCAACGGGGCGCGCTAAAAACAAATAAAGGATTAAATAAATGAACATTAAAAAAATAAAATATTGGCTGAAAACGCCGGCTGGTGTTCGACGCCAGAACGCGGGCGAATATCGCACGCTGTGTATGAAATATGGGGTTGCAAAAAATAAATATGCCCGTGCATTAAACCGGATTAGTGTTGATTTGGATTATTACGAAGATCCGGCCGACGTATCTGGTTGTGTAAAGTTTAAGATTCTGGAAAAGGTGCCGGGTGTTAAATACACAACAACACACACATGCCCGCACTTTATTCACGGTGTTTCGTGCAATCAACAGAATTGCCCGTTGCGCCCCGCGAATAATGAGTGCGCAAAATTGTACACTGTATGCGAATTGGCACTGAATAAAAAAGCAATATTTTGGGAAAATATATACAGTAAGGTAAGATAAAATGTTGATACAGAAGTTGAAATATTATTTAAAGACATCTGCGGCCCAGCGTGCGCATGACAGACGAGATTACCAGGCGGTCTTGAATCATTATGATGATGCGTTGGCGGATTTGAAAGTGGCGCGCGATGCGATGACCGCGGTGGTTGACGACAAAGAAACGGCCGACGACACATGGGCGTGCGTTGTTGAATACACATATCAATCGCCAATGGCGGGGGCAATTATGGGATTGCGTTCTGCACCACTGACAGCGCGCGAAGATTGTTGTTTCTTGAACGAAGAAGGTTGTTGTATTTTTAGTGGTTGCAAAAATCATGGTAAAAATGTGCGCTATTTTTACCAGAAAAAAATTTTGGATTTTTGGCGTCAAAAACGTGATACCTTTTGGGCCCAGAAATACGCAAATGTAAAATAATCAACCAACGCGGGGGCACACACCATGGCGCACCAGTTCTTTTTTAATCCGTTCATATTGGACAACCTGCCGGCACCCAGTGCGGGTTTTGATGTTGTTCAGGATTTGTCAGAACCGCGTTTACGCATGTATGTGACCAGCCGTGGGGTCAAGACGTTCTTTGTTCGTCATCGTGTGCGTGGGCGCGATCGTCGCTTTATCATCGGAAATTATCCGGATATGGATATCGAAGATGCGCGCAGTGCCGTGGCTGACATTTTGGCGCGTGCTGATGCACCGGTGCCGACGCGTCGTCGCAAAATTAAATTTTCAAAATTTGTTGATTTGTATATGACGAATCGCGTGCGTCGCGTGCCGGCGTCGCGTGAAAAATTGCGTCGTGCGATAACGCGCCATCTGGGGCGTCTGGCGGATAAAAACATGTCCGATATTACGCGCGATGATTGTGAACGTGTGATATCAAATATCGATGGCGTTGCAATACGTGGTCGCATGCAGGAATTATTACAGAGCATGTTCGCATATGCCGCAGAAAACGGGTACGTGGAAAACATAATTTCTGATTTGCCCAAGGTCGCGCAAAACCGTCGTGTGCGTCCGCTGAACATATTTGCGTTTCATCAATTGATGGATTCGATAAATGCGGAAAAATCACCTGTTCTGCGTGCGGCGTTTTTGATGTTGGTGTATGGATTTGCGCCAAAGTCACGCGTGTTTGCAATGCAGTGGCGTGACCTGGATTTCAATCATTATATGTGGAACGATATGCCACTGTCAGACCAGGCGGTTGTGCTGTTACAGGATTTGCCGCAAAATGGTCGCTGGGTTTTCCCGGGGCGTGGCCGTGGGCATTTGACCGATCCACGTCGTGCGTGGCGTGCGGTTGCGGTTGCGGCTGGAATACCGACACTGACTATGGATGATGTTCATAAATTTTTAATGCGCAGATTGGTCTGGTCGCCTGACCGCGAAGATTTTCGCGAAAATATGAATTCTGTGCTGAACGAAATTATGGCCTAAACATATAATAGGTAAAATGTCAAGCCTTTGTTACCGTTTGTTATAATTTCTTGACACCAATGTCATAAAATGATAGCGTTAAATAATGACGTCCCATATTGGGCCACAAATTTAACCGAAACAAAGGATAAAAAATGACAACTTTTGAAAAAGTAAAAAAAATCGTAGCTGAAAAACTGAATGTCAAAGAAGACACAATCACAGAAGCTTCTACATTCGTCAACGATTTGGGTGCTGATTCTTTGGATGTTGTAGAATTCGTTATGGAAGTTGAAAAAGAATTCGATATTACAATTCCTGACGAAGAAGCTGCAAAGCTGAACACAGTTGGTGATGCTGTTAAGTACATCGAAGCGCACCAGAAATAATCCGGCGTTTCATAAAAAATGTCCGTCGCACGGGTATGACTCGGCGACGGATTTTTTTCTGTATTTTACAGGACAAAGAGTTTATCATAAGAGTATGTTAAATCATGACAAAGGAAAAATTATATGAGAAGAGTCGTTATTACCGGTATGGGTATTGTATCGCCGTGCGGCACAGGTGTTGAGGTTGCATGGAAAAATGTTGTCGCAGGAAATTCTGGGATTCGTAAAATTGATACGTTTGATGCATCAATGCTGGCAACACAGATTGCGGGTTTGCCAATTCACGGGACAGAACCAGGTCAATATAATCCCGAGGCTGTGCTGAATCCAAAAGAATTGCGCAAAATGGATAAATCAATTGTATACGGTGTTGTTGCCGCGGACGAGGCATTGCGTGATGCGGGACTGATTGATTATGACGGGGACAAGGAACGTTTTGGCGTGTCTGTGGGGGCTGGTATCGGCGGCCTGACGTCTATTTATGAAAATTGTATTGAATTGTATAATGGCGGTCCGCGTCGCATCAGCCCGTTCTTTATTCCAAAATCTATTATCAATATGACGGCTGGTCACATTTCTATTAAATACGGATTAAAGGGCCCAAATCTGGCGGTGGTGACGGCGTGTGCGACTGGTGCTCATTCTATTGGCGAGGCTGCGCGTCTGATTGAACACGGCGATGCTGACATTATGGTTGCTGGTGGAACCGAAGGCGCGATTGACGTAATAGGCATTGCTGGGTTTAATGCAATGAAGGCATTGTCCACACGTAATGATAATCCGGCGGCGGCGTCACGTCCGTGGGATAAAGACCGCGATGGTTTCGTTATGTCCGAAGGTGCCGGCATTTTAATTCTGGAAGAATACGAACACGCCGTTGCACGTGGTGCCAAAATTTATGCCGAGGTTGCTGGATACGGCCTGTCGGGTGACGCGTATCACATCACTGCGCCGGCCGAAGGGGGCGAGGGCGGTCTGCGCGCAATGCGTGCGGCATTAAATGACGCCGGACTGAACCCGTCAGACGTTGATTATATAAACGCGCACGGCACATCAACGGGATTGGGCGACATTGGCGAATTGATGGCGGTTAAAAGCCTGTTTGGTGACGCGCCGGTATCAATGTCATCAACTAAATCTGTGACGGGACACCTGTTGGGTGCCGCCGGCGCGGTAGAGGCGATATTCTGCACGCTGGCGATTCGTGACGGCGTTGTGCCACCAACAATCAACCTGGAAAATCCAGAAGATGCAGTTGGCGACTTTGACCTGGTGCCAAATGTGGCCAAGAAACGCAAAGTTGATGTTGCAATCAGCAACAGTTTCGGATTTGGCGGAACAAACGCATCGTTGGTCTTGAAACGTGTAAAGTAAAAGGCGGTGGCGTATGAGTAAGTCTGTCAAATCCGTATTGACGTTTGTGGTGCTTTTTGTGCTTTTATTAGTTGGGGAACTGATAAAGGCTGCATTTGGCGATTTTTCTATGTCCGGCATTGATGTGTTGGCTGTCGCGCTGGCGATTTATATGTGGGGCTTTTTTGAACTGATCCCAAACAAGATTGCTGGCAAGACATGGAGTGACGTCCGCAGTAAAAAAGCAAACTAAAAAACGCCCGAACGGGCGTTTTTTATTTGTTCAGTTCAGAACGTAATTTTTCCAATTTTTGCAACGCGTCGCATGCGTCTGCCTCGTGGGGTTCTGTGCCATATATATAGTGTTTGATGTTTGTATAATCCCAATTTGGCGTGATGCACAGTGCCTGTTCCTGGGTCAGTGTTACGTAATTATGCGTAATTTCGCGTCCGTCACGGTCGGCGACTTGCTTTTGTGCGATGTCAACGGCTATACCGCCATCTTCGGAAACGACGATAATGCTGTTTATGCGACGGGCACAGATTTTATGTTGTTCCAGTTTAATTGTCTGGGTGCATGCGCCAGCGAAACTCGATGCACTGGGGTCCCGGGCCACATATATATTCTCTGATGGCAGATATCCGACAACAATACCATTGGTGCCCAAATAATCCACGGTATCAAAGCCTTCTCTGTCGGTAACAGCGGATATTGTTTGTGGTGCCGATATGCCATTGTCCATGCATATTATGTTGCTATCATTTGGACATTTAACCAGTGTTATATATTCGTATGCGGCGTTACGAAAGTTCGGGCAACTTAGATAAATTTCTTGCCCGTTATCGCATTTTTTCATTGCCGTGTCACAATTGTTCGTAATGTCACCGGCACGACGGACAGGAACGCCGTCTTTGAAATCTGCGGGGACAAATGTTGTTGTGTAATTATACCTTGGGCCGCCTGAATTCGTAATATATTTAAAAAGCACAATTTTATTTTCGGTGTCATATATTCCATGGATTGTAAATGTTTGGTCATCGTATGTGCAATCCCATGCTAATTCTGGTTGAATTGCATCATTGTTGTCATCCATTATCCCCCGGGGAACTAATTTTATATCCTGGCCGTGTATGGTCGCGATAACATTATCAACATCATATATGCGCAGTGTGATTGGTCCGGTCAAGTCCCCCAACGCAGCCTCGGGCCGCAGCACCGTTGTGGCGATTGGGCGGTCGCACGCGGCCAGTATCAGTGCAAACAGCACGGTAAGTATTTTTTTCATTTGTGTTCCCCCTTGGTTATATAAACAAAATGCCACCAAAAAAATTGGTGGGTTGGAGTTTAAGCACAATCAGAAAGGATTGCGTGTCTTATTCAATATATTCGACACACCCCAACCCCAATCAATTGGGTTGGCGATTTTTTTCGTCATCACTGACGCTTTCTGATGGGTGCTTAAACCCAGTGCGGCAACACGCCACACGTGCGAATTATATCATAATGGATTTTTGTCGCCAATAAAAAACGCCCGAACGGGCGTTTTTTATTATTTTTTGTCCTTGTCATCGTCCTTGCCAAAACCGATGGTGGTTTTAATTGGATCGATGATGGTGCTTTTCGTGCTGTCAATTGTTCGTATCAGGGCACGACGTATTTTTCCACTGATCGTCATGGGCAGGCTGTCCACAAATTCAATCACGCGGGGGCATTTGTAATGCGCGGTGCGATTGCGAACGTGCTGTTGCAATTGACCCTTTAGAAATTCGGTCGGTTGAAAATATTTGTTCAGCACGATTGTCGCCTTGACCGCCATGCCACGCGATGCGTCGGGAATACCGGTAACGGCACATTCGCGCACGGCGGGATGTTCAATCAGAACACTTTCCACCTCGAACGGGCTGACGCGATAACCTGATGTTTTAATCAGGTCGTCATTACGGCCCACGAACCAGTAATATCCATCGGCGTCACGATATGCAACGTCGCCGGTATGATAGTATCCGTCGCGGAAAACGCTTGCCGTCAATTTTTCGGCATTGTGATAGCCCTGGAACAGGCCGACTGGGCGACCGTTTTTCAGTGAAATGCAAATTTCACCAACTGTGTCATCTGGGACCGGGCGACCGCGTTCGTCCAGTAATTCCACGTCCCAACCGGCCGCCGGCATACCCATACTGCCGGGGCGTGGTTCAATCCATTCGTTGGTGAACAACATTACACAGGTTTCTGTCTGGCCAAAACCTTCGCGCAGTTTTATGCCGGTCTGGGCCAAAAATCTGTCATATACTTCGGGATTTAATGCTTCGCCTGCGATGTCAACCTTGGTCAAAGATGACAAATCATACCTGGACAGGTCGCCGTGTATCAGCATCTTGTATGCGGTTGGTGGCGCACAGAACGATGTCACGTGATTTTCAGACATCGCGGTCAGCAAATCGTGTGCAGTCGCAATCCCAGCAAAGTCATACACGAACACAGTCGCGCCTGCCATCCATTGGCCATACATTTTCCCCCACGAGCATTTTGCCCACCCGGATTCTGATACCGTCAGATGTATGTCGCCATCACGCAGACGTTGCCAAAACACGGCCGTGTTTATGTGTCCCAATGGATATGTAAAATCGTGTGCAACCATTTTTGGCAAATCGGTTGTGCCACTGGTGAAATAAATCACCATTGTATCAGAATTCTGGTTTGGGACGCGTTCAAATGTTGTTGGCATTTCATCAATCGCGCGCGCAATTTCTGTGTTTGAAATCAGTTGAATCGCACTGTCGCCAATGGCGGCCGTGATTTCGTTCATCACCGTGCCGTCATCAAATGCGATGATTGCCTGAACGCCGGC
Organism: uncultured Alphaproteobacteria bacterium; assembly: GCA_934276735.1. Taxonomy (GTDB): domain Bacteria; phylum Pseudomonadota; class Alphaproteobacteria; order Rs-D84; family Rs-D84; genus Enterousia. The sequence continues at coordinate 381,243 of CAKQTG010000001.1, forward strand.
CGTATCAATACGGTATTTAATATCTTCGGCCTTTAATTGATTGGTGGACGGAATTGGAATCGCCCCCAGTTTGTGCATAGCCATCATTAAAATCCAATATTCCCAACGACGGCGCATAAATAACAGGGCAGTATCGCCTTTTTTTAATCCACGCGCGGCCAAGAAATTTGCCACCGAATTAGACATCAGTGACAGGTCGCGATATGTGAATCTTTTTTTCTCGCCACTGTCATCAGTCCACAACAGGGCAACGTGGTCAGGTTCTTCGTTGGCCAGGACGTCAATAACATCGTATGCGAAATTAAAGTTATCAGGGACGTGAACAACGGCGTTCTGGCGATAATCATCATAACTGTCAAATTTATCTTTTGGCAAAAATCGTAATGCAAACATATTTATTCCTTTCGTTGTTGCTCTGATAAATATGGCAAAAAAAATGATATTTACAAGTATAAAGAAAAAATAAAAACAGTTGATTTTTTATTCAGTGCGTTGCATAATCCAACGCGCATAGAGAAAAACGCCAGTTTTCGGAGTGTAGCTCAGCCTGGTAGAGCGCTACGTTCGGGACGTAGAGGTCGCTGGTTCGAACCCAGTCACTCCGACCACAATAAAAAAATACCGCGTCAGCGGTGTTTTTTTATTGTGCGCGCAGCGTGGGTTCGAACCAGCGAAAAAAGCGGTTCGAACCGCCGGCGCGAGGCAGACGGCAGTATGCCGGTGAACGTCAGTGAACGAGCCAAGGTCGCGCATAGCGCAGCCCAGTCACTCTGACCACAATAAAAAATCACCGCGTCAGCGGTGTTTTTTATTGTGCGCGCAGCGTGGATGCTCCAGCGAGAAAAGTCCAAAAGATTAAATCAGTGGCAATTGATTTTTTATCTGTAATAATACATCATTATGCGTCGTAAAAAATTATATGATAAAAAATTAGTAAAGTTGGCCGGTGCTGTTATCGCAATGGGACTGGTTGGTATAATATATACGTTTGGAATCCAGTCGCCAATTCGTGAAAATACAACGTTCACGCTGGCGCGTGGCACGTCGGTTGCGTCGGTCGCGGGTGCGCTGGCGGCCCAGAATTTGATTCCGTCGCCTGATTTGTTCAAATTTGCGGTGCGCGTCCACGGCGGTAAAATCCAAAGCGGGGTATATGATATTCCACGTGGGGCCAGTGTGTGGCGCGTTGCGCGAATGTTGGCACGGGGCGATATTGCAACAACACAGGTTGTTATCCCCGAAGGGCTGACCATAAAACAGACCAAACAATTATTGTTGACCAGTGCGGCATTGACGGGCGATGTGGAATGTGCAGTCGGAAACAATGCGCCGGTATGCAATTTGCGCGATGGCGATATATTCCCTGATACGTATCGGGTGGCGCGTGGGACATCACGCTTGGCGTTGTTGGAACTGGCACGCAAAAAGATGTCAAATATTCAGGACGCCTGGGGCAAGGCAGGGCGCGTTATGCCAAAGCCACTGAAAAATTGGAACCAGGTTATAACATTGGCATCAATCGTTCAAAAGGAAACACCACGCGAATCGGAAATGCCGATTGTGGCCAGTGTGTATTTAAACCGTCTGAACAAAAATATGCGATTGCAGGCGGACCCGACCGTCGTTTATGCAATCACAAACGAATTGGGCGATATGCAGGGTGCACCGTTGTTGCGGGGGCATCTGCGCGTGGACAGTCCGTATAACACGTATACAAATAATGGTCTGCCACCGGCACCGATTGCCAATGTTGGCCAGGCGGCGATTCGTGCAGTGTTGCGTCCGGCGGATACCAATTACCTGTTTTTTGTTGCCGATGGGCGCGGTGGACACAAGTTTTCAAATTCATACCAAGAACACTTGCGCAATCATGCCGACTGGCGCGAGATAAAAAAAGTCAGAAACAAAAACTAAAAATACGACAATCGTTAAAAAAATTAATGTTTTTTGATTTTGTGCGAAAATTGTATAAAAATGAAAAATGCCCGGAAAACAGGGCGTTTTTTATATGTTTTGGGAATTAAATCCGAATCGCGAACTCGCGAATTATAACATAAATTTGGAACTTTTGCAAAAATCTTTATTGTTGAAAATGGGTATATATTCACAGTAAAATGCTTATAACTAGAAAGCAATCTAGTGTTCTTTAACCAAAGGAAAGGATATATTATGAAAAAATTAACGTTAACTTCCTTGATGGCTGTATTTGCGGTTTCGGCTGCGAACGCTGCGGCGATTAATGATAATCCGCTGTATCGTCCAGACCAGGGCAAATTTTACAGCGTGACTGCGGTGGCGTCTAATTCCAAGGCGACAACCAGTTGGGCAGCGTCCGAAGAATTCGGATATGGAATCACAGATAAATTGGCGATTGCGGTTGCAACATCTGTCAATGAAACCGATTGGTTTGATTCTTCTGATTGGGATACAATGGGCCTGGGTTTGTCCTATCGCGTAATGGATATGAATGGCTGGATGGTTGATTTGACCGGCAGTTATGGTGTTGGTCCAGTTATGCCATACAAAGGTTCGTTCCTGGATAAGGATTTGACATACTATCAGTGGTCAATTGGTGCCCAGGTTGGTAAAACAATGGGTAATTTGACACTGGCTGGTCACGTTGCAATGGATTATGTGAACAGTGAATCGTTCAATTGGAATGATGACGGCTGGCACACAGTTCGCTTGGGCGCAGATGCGTTCTTGACATTGAACGACAACTGGGCATTGGTTGGTGGTGTTGAATATACCGGCACGACTGATGACAAGATGTTTGGTAAAGTCAAAGTTGAAAACGCTGGCACATGGACAGGCACAGTTGGTGTGAACTATAACTTCTGTGAAAACTCGTTTGTTGGCGCGTATGTTGGACGCGCAATGTCCCACAAAGCTGCCGGTGAATGGTCCACAGATGCAGGATTTGCATTTGGTGGCAAATTCGGTATCCAGTTCTAATGATTTAATTAGAGAAAGGTATTGGCCCGCGCAGATTGCGCGGGTCTTTGTTTTGAATTTTGTCCTGTTGTGCGATTGGGGCGCGGACGGTAACCTGGGGGATAAATGATGGTCCGTGTGCGCTGGCTTTTTATAATGATGATTGGTGTCGGTTTGGGCGCGGCGCGCGCCGACATTGGTGACGTCAGTCGTATTGTGCACCCCGGTGAATTTTCGGCACACTTTGGCGCGGCATTTGTCACGGGGCGCACGCGCGATGGACATTCCCAGACGGATTTTTCGGCCGGTCGCATACATAATACCAGTTTGACATTGGATTACAGTCCCGATGACAATTTCACGGTGCAATTCAGCACGGATAACGATTATTCCGATACGCAAATTGGCGTGCTGTATAAAATATGGACAACCCCGCCATTGAAATTTGAGGCCGGCCTGGCATACGGTCCGGCGTGGACCCGGCGTGCCGACAATGGCGCGCGATATGGGCGAAATAACGTGACGCTGGATATGCGATTGCACGGTGTGCGGTGGCGACGCGCGCAATGGTCGGTCAAATTGTCGCCCCAGTTTGTCAAGGACGGCGATGGAAATTTTTGGAATATTAAAATTTCGCCCCAGGTTATGTATTATTTCTTGGACGATGTTGCGGCAATTTTGGGGCTGGATTATGCGTTCTTGCAAATTTCGCGGCCCAAGACAATATATAATCGCGCCATCAGTGCCCAGGTTGTGTATAATATGTCCACCGCCGCGTCAATAAATCCATATGTTAAATATCATTTTGAAACCAGGGACGCCGATAACAATTTGATGGACTATGATAACTATTGGAAATTGGGTGTCGGTTTTTCGGTAAAATTCTGATTGGTTTCTATATTTTTTATTTGTCCAGTTTTAGTCTTACACAAATAAATTGTTTGTCATTTGTGTGGCGGCGAATAACCCTTAAAAACAGGCGGTTTTTCAATGCGCGTGTTATAAAAATCCTTGACAATGTTGGGCTGTGTGATTATAGTATGTTCGCTTTCCGTGTAAACAAGGAAAGTGAAAAACACAGAAATCTGCACGTTTGACAGGTTTATAATCGCGGAATTTCCGTTGAGATAAATCTGTGGGGCGGTTTTTGTGCAAGCAAAAAAAGAAGAACAAACAAAGAGATTTTGAATGCCAACAGTAAATCAACTGATTCGGAAACCTCGTAAAAAGGTCGTTGTTAAGTCAACGGCCCCTGATATGATGGAGGCTCCGCAGAAACGTGGTGTTTGCACACGTGTGTACACAACCACACCAAAAAAACCTAACTCGGCGCAGCGTAAGGTTGCACGTGTTAAACTGGCTAATGGTCGCGAAGTGACCGCATACATTCCAGGCGAAGGTCATAATTTGCAGGAACACAGCGTTGTTATGATTCGTGGCGGCCGTGTAAAGGACTTGCCTGGTGTGAAATATCACATCATTCGTGGTGTTTTGGATACCAAGGGCGTTGACAGCAGAAAGCAGGGTCGTTCCCTGTATGGTGCCAAAGCCGGCAAATAATTATAAGATAACCCATGCACATGGCACTGTCATGTGAGTAATCTGAACGAACAGATGAAGAAATAAAAGGAAAACAAAAATGTCAAGACGTAAAAGTGCAGCAAAACGCGAAATTCTGCCAGATTCCAAATACAACAATCTGGTTGTTGCAAAATGTATTAATATTGTTATGTGGGACGGCAAGAAAGAAGTTGCCGAAAATATCGTGTATGGTGCACTGGAAAAACTGAAGAAAGTTGCAAAAGACGGCGATGAATTGGCCGCATTCTTGGAAGCGGTTGATGCATTGAAACCATCAGTTGAGGTTAAAGGCCGTCGTGTTGGCGGTGCAACTTACCAGGTTCCTGTCGAAGTTCGTCCGGCGCGTCAACAGACATTGGCGTTGCGTTGGTTGGTGATGTTCGCACGTAAACGTGGCGAACGCGCAATGGAAGATCGCTTGTTCGGTGAACTGCGTGATGCATTGTCAGGCCAGGGTGGTGCGTTCAAGAAAAAGATTGATACGCATAAAATGGCAGATGCGAACAAGGCGTTTGCGCACTTCCGTTGGTAATTTTATCAACAAAACAACAAATTGGGTTAAAACAAAACATAAACAAGGAAAGAATCTATGTCAGTCGGAAAAACCGCACCTTTACATATGTACCGCAATATCGGCATTATGGCCCATATTGACGCGGGTAAAACAACAACATCAGAACGTATTCTTTTCTATACAGGAAAAACATATAAAATCGGCGAAGTTCACGATGGTGGCGCGACGATGGACTGGATGGAACAGGAACAAGAACGTGGCATCACGATTACGTCTGCGGCAACAACGTGCTTTTGGCGTGATCACCGTATCAATTTGATTGATACCCCGGGACACGTTGACTTTACAATGGAAGTAGAACGTTCGCTGCGCGTTTTGGACGGCGCGGTCGCAGTGTTTGAATCTGTGTCCGGTGTTCAGCCCCAGACAGAAACTGTATGGCGTCAGGCGGATCGTTATAATGTTCCACGTATTTGCTTTATCAATAAGATGGATCGTATTGGTGGAAACTTTTTCCGCTGTGTTGATATGATTCGTGAACGTTTGGGTGCAAATCCGTTGGTCATCAATTTCCCAATCGGCGCAGAATCTGATTTCCGTGGCGTTGTTGACGTCGTTGAAATGCGCGCCATTGTTTGGGAAGATGATTTGGGCAAGGACCCACACATCAAAGAAATCCCAGAAGATTTGCGCGAAAAAGCCGAAGAATTGCACAACAAATTGATTGAAGAAGTTGTGACACTGGACGATGATATTATGGAAGCCTATATGGAAGGCAACAAACCAGATGTCGCCACAATCAAAAAGTTGATTCGCAAGGGAACAATCGCCCAGAACTTTAACCCGGTATTGTGCGGAACAGCGTTCAAGAACAAGGGTGTTCAGCCGTTGTTGGATGCAATCGTTGACTATCTGCCCAGCCCATTGGATGTCCCGGCAATCAAGGGAACCAAGATGGACCGTGAAACAGTCACCGAACGTCACCCAGATCCAAAAGAACCGTTCAGCGCGCTGGCGTTCAAGGTTGCAAATGACCCGTTCGTTGGAAACTTGATGTTCATCCGTATCTATTCTGGTAAATTGACATCGGGCTCTTATATCTACAATTCTAACCGTGACAAACGTGAACGTGTTGGTCGTATGTTGTTGATGCATTCTAATCAACGCGAAGAAATCAAAGAAGCGTCCGCAGGCGACATTATCACATTGGTTGGTATGAAAGAAACAATCACTGGTGATACACTGTGCGACGAAGCGAATCCGATTATCTTGGAAAATATTCACGTTCCAGAACCGGTTATCAGCATTGCGGTTGAACCCAAGACCAAGGCCGACATTGAAAAGATGTCCTTGGGATTGCAGGCGTTGGCCAAAGAAGATCCGTCGTTCCGCGTGTCGGTTGACGAAGAATCTGGCCAGACAATTTTGGCCGGTGTTGGTGAATTGCACTTGGAAATTTTGGTTGATCGTCTGTTGCGCGAATTCAAGGTTGATGTGAACGTTGGTGAACCACGTATTGCATACCGTGAAACATTCCGCAAACCGGTTACCGAAGAATACACCCACAAGAAACAGTCTGGTGGTTCGGGTCAGTATGCCCAGGTTAAAATTGAATTTGAACCGTTGGAACCGGGCAAAGGATACGAATTTGAAAACAAGATTGTCGGTGGTGCGATTCCAAAAGAATACATCCCGGGTGTTGAAAAGGGTTTAAAGATAGCCCAACAGACAGGTGTTCTGATTGGCTATCCGACAGTGGATTTCAAGGCTACATTGGTTGATGGTAAATATCACGAAGTTGACTCCAATGTATTGTGCTTTGAAATTGCGGCGCGTGCTTGCTTCCGCGAAGCTATGAAAAAAGCATCGCCAAAGTTGCTGGAACCGATTATGAAGCTTTCGGTCAATACACCGGAAGAATACGTCGGTGACATTATCGGTGACTTGAACAGCCGCCGCGGACAAATCAATGGCATTGAAACGCAGTTTGGTAACCAGCAGATTTCAGCCTATGTTCCGTTGGCAAATCTGTTCGGATATGTCAAGACCTTGCGTTCTTTGTCCCAGGGGCGTGCAAATCCATATATGGAATTGTCGCACTATGACGAAGTGCCGCAGAACGTCGCAGATGAGGTTATCAAAAAGCTGACGAAGTAAAGAAAAAAATAATAAAAAAAAGATTGTGATTTTTGATTTCTGGTTTATTATTGGGTTTGAAATCCAAAAAATCGGAAATCAAATTTCGAAATCGTTTTAACAAGCCAAAGCCTAAGGAGAAAAAACTATGGCAAAAGAAAAGTACGTAAGAACCAAACCGCATGTGAATGTTGGTACTATCGGTCACGTTGACCACGGTAAAACAACATTGACTGCTGCTATCGTTCATTACTATGGTGTCGGCGCCGATAAAGAAAAGGGCGTTGATAAAATCGATAACGCACCAGAAGAACGTGCACGTGGTATAACAATCAATACTGCACACGTTGAATATGAAACAGAACATCGCCACTATGCGCACGTTGACTGCCCGGGACACGCGGACTATGTTAAAAACATGATTACCGGTGCGGCCCAGATGGACGGTGCTATCTTGGTTGTTGCTGCAACTGATGGTCCAATGCCTCAGACCCGTGAACACATCTTGTTGGCGCGTCAGGTTGGTATTCCAAAAATTGTTGTTTATTTGAACAAATGCGATTTGGCGAACGATCCTGAATTGTTGGAATTGGTCGAAATGGAAATCCGCGAACTGTTGTCCGCAAATGATTTCGACGGTGACAATGCACCAATCATCCGTGGTTCTGCTGTTTCCGCATTGGAAGGCAAAAACGACGGTTTGGGCAAAGAATCTATCGACGCGTTGTTAAAGGCGTTGGATGAATACATCCCACTGCCAGAACGTCCAGTTGATAAGCCGTTCTTGATGCCAATCGAAGACGTATTCTCGATCACGGGTCGTGGTACCGTTGTTACAGGCCGTATCGAATCCGGCACTGTCAAGGTTGGTGACGAATGCGAAATCGTTGGTTTGCGTCCAACACAGAAAACAACAGTTACTGGCGTAGAAATGTTCCGCAAGATGTTGGATCAGGGTGAAGCCGGTGATAACGTTGGTTTGCTGTTGCGTGGAACCAAGAAGGAAGATGTTGAACGTGGCCAGATTATCTGCAAACCAGGTTCCATCACACCACACACAGAATTTGAAGCCGAAGTTTATATCTTGACGAAAGAAGAAGGTGGACGTCACACAGCGTTCTTCAGCAACTATCGTCCTCAGTTCTACTTCAGCACAACAGACGTAACTGGTACAATCACATTGCCAGCAGACAAAGAAATGGTTCTGCCAGGCGATAACGTTCGTATCTCTGTGCAATTGATTGCACCTATTGCTATGAGCGAAGGCCGTCGCTTTGCTATCCGTGAAGGCGGACGCACAGTTGGCGCTGGTGTTGTATCTAAAATTGTTAAATAAGTAACAGGTCGCGGGTCGGTGTAACTGGATAAAATAACGCCAGTGATTACCGGCCCGGATAAACATAAGGAAAACGAACAAATGGTACCTGCATCTAAAATTCGAATCAAATTGACAGCATTTGACCATCGCGTATTGATGGAATCTGTTGATGAAATCGTCAAAACAGCAAAGCGCACAGGCGCAGATGTCGTTGGACCCGTTCGCTTGCCGACATTGGTTCAGAAATTTACAGTCAACCGTTCGCCACACGTTGATAAAAAATCACGCGAACAGTTCGAAATCCGCAATCACAAGGCGGTCGTAGATATTGTGAATCCAACCCCTCAGACAGTTGATGCCTTGATGAAGTTGGATTTGGCATCTGGTGTTGATGTAAAAATTAAATTGTAAAATTGAAACGTTGTTAGCGTCGGTCCCCGGATTCTGAACGAGGGCAGCCGACCTACTGACAGAATAAAAGGCATAAAAAATGAAACGTAGCGGATTGATTACAACAAAAATAGGAATGACGCGTCTGTATGATGATGCCGGCGCAGCCCACCCAGTAACGGTTTTGTCTGTGGGTGATTGCACCGTCATTGGAAATCGCACGCAAGAAAAGAACGGCTATGTCGCGAATATTTTGGGTATGCGCGAAGCCAAGGCAAAGCATGTTGCCAAACCCCAGGCAATTGCAGCAGAAAAGGCAGGGGTAAAGCCGTATCGCAAGGTTGTCGAATTCCGCGTATCGGATGACTGTGTTATCCCAGCGGGGACAGTTTTGTCTGCGTCTCATTTTGTTGCCGGTCAATTTGTCGATGTCCAAGCGACAAGCAAAGGTAAAGGCTTTCAGGGTGCAATGAAACGCCACAACTTCGGTGGTAAAGAAGCAACCCACGGTGTTTTAAAGGCGCATCGTTCATTGGGTGGTACTGGTATGCGTGAATGGCCAGGCCGCGTTCTGAAAGGTAAAAAGATGGCCGGTCAGATGGGTAATGAAACAGTTACTGTCCAGAATCTGAAAGTTTTCGGAACAGACGCGACTGAAAATCTGATTTTCGTCGAAGGCGCGGTTCCGGGTGCAAACGGCACATTCGTTCTGATTACCGATGCGGTAAAGAAAGAACAGAAAGATTTGCCAGTTCCGACTGTTGCAAATGTGACAGAAGCAACGGCAGAAACAGAAACTGTTGCAGAATAACAATGGGTCAACAGCAAAGTAAGGTGAATTAAAATGCAAATAGACATTATAAATTTTGATGGCAAAGCGGTTGGCAAAGTTGAATTGGCCGACAGCATCTTTGGTTTGGACCCACGCGCAGACATTCTGCACCGGGTTGTTACCTGGCAGCGCGCGAACGCCCGTGCCGGCACACATGCGGTAAAGACCGTATCTGATGTCGAAGGCAGCGGCAAAAAAGCGTTCAAACAAAAGAAAACTGGTAATGCACGCCAGGGTGAAAAATACAATGTTCACATGCGTGGCGGTGGCGTTGTTCATGGACCGGTTGTCCGTGACCACTCTATCGATTTGCCAAAGAAAATTCGCAGCTTGGGTCTGAAGATGGCGTTGTCATCCAAGGCAAAAGACGGCAGCTTGGTCGTTATCGATTCTGAAAAGTTGTCAGCGGCAAAGACTGGCGCATTTGCGAAACAGTTAAAGAAACTGGGTCTGAATTCAGTTCTGTTCGTTGGTGCGGACAAGTTGGACGAAAACTTCAAGAAATCTGCGGCTAACATCGCGAACGTTGATGCGTTGCCGACGATTGGTTTGAATGTTTTGGATATCTTGAAACATGAAAAATTGGTTTTGACGGCTGACGCGGTCAAAGCGGTAGAAGCAAGATTGGCATAAAATAAAAGGTCAATAAAATGGCAGAAAAGAAAGTTGAAAAGAAAATCGTTGCGACCGCCGGTATTTATGATATACTGCGTCGTCCGATAATCTCGGAAAAGACTGCAAAGTTGTCCGAGAGCAATGGTATTGCGTTCGAAGTTGCAGCGGACGCCACAAAAGAAGATGTGGCACGTGCAATTCAGGCGATTTACAATGTAAAGCCGACCAAGGTGAACATTGTTGTTGCCAAGGGCAAGGTTAAATCCTTCCGTGGTCGCTGCAGCGGCACACAACGCACTGTAAAGAAGGCATATGTGTCTTTGCCAGCCGATGCGAAATTGGATTTGGCGGCAAACGCATAAGTAAAAATCGTCTGGGCAGAGAATCCGGAATCTCTGGACGTTAGTGCCCAGACAGGAAACATAAGGTAAGAAAAAAATGGCATTAAAGCATTACAAGCCGATGACCCCGGGAACCCGTGGCTTGACCCAGGTTGACCGCAGCGAATTGCATCGCGGCGCGCCGGAAAAGGCATTGACAGTCGGCTTAAAATCCAAGGGTGGTCGTAACAATTTTGGTCATGTGACCGTTATGCACCAGGGTGGTGGTCACAAACGTAAATATCGTTTGATTGACTTTGATCGTAAAAAGACAGGCGTTCCTGCGACAGTTGTTCGTTTGGAATATGACCCGAACCGCACTGCGTTTATCGCATTGATTGAATACAAAGATGGCGTGCGTTCATATATTTTGGCACCACGTGATTTAAAGGCTGGGGATGTTGTTATCTCGGGCACACGTGAAGATATCAAGCCGGGTAATGCGATGCCATTAAAAAATATGCCAATCGGAACGATTGTGCACAACGTTGAACTGAAACCGGGTGCTGGCGGTCAATTGGCGCGTAGTGCCGGTTGCTATGCTCAGTTAATGGGTAAGGACGGCGTTTATGCACAGATTAAAATGAACAGTGGTGAATTGCGCAAAGTTCATTCCGATTGTATGGCCACAGTTGGCAGCGTTTCCAATCCGGACCAACGCAATGTCAATTTGGGCAAGGCCGGTCGCGCACGTTGGTTGGGCATCCGTCCATCTGTCCGCGGTATGGCGATGAACCCGAACGATCACCCGATGGGTGGTGGTAATGGTCATTCCAAGGGCCACGAACCTGTGTCGCGTACTGGTATTCCAGCCAAGGGATATCGCACTCGCAGCAACAAACGTACTGCAAAGATGATTATCCGCAGCAGACATTTGGCAAAGAAGAAATAATAAATAGCCCTGCATCTATATGGTGCAGGGGAATACAGAAAAACGGAGTAATTGATGTCTCGTTCAGTTTGGAAAGGTCCGTATGTTCACCCATCTGTCTTGAAAAAGACCGCTGTGGCGAATGAAAAAGATGACCGTAAACCAATTAAAACTTGGTCACGCGGCAGCACAATTGTGCCGCCGATGGTTGGGCTGACTTTTGAAGTCCATAATGGTAATAAATTTATCCCTGTGTCTATTGTTGAAGATATGATTGGGCACAAATTGGGTGAATTTGCACCAACACGCACGTTCAAAGGTCATGCGGCGAATAAAAAGGCCGCTGCCAAGAAATAATGATTTCTATATGGAATCTGCAAGAATATAAGGTAAGTAGTTATGACAACGACAAGATATGGAATCAAAGATAATCAGGTTCGCGCGTTCAATAAAATGATTCGCGTCAGCCACCAGAAATTAAATCTGGTTTGCGATACCGTCCGCGGTTTGCCGGTCGATCGCGCAATTGATGTCTTGAAATTTTCTAAAAAACGCGTATCTGGCGAAGTCTTGAAGACTTTGATGTCCGCGATTGCAAATGCAGAACACAACAAAAATCTGTCGGCAGACACATTGTTTGTTAAAGAAATTTGGTGTGGCAAGGCTTTGACAATGAAACGCATCATGGCTGGTCCACGTGGCAGTGCACGTCCAATTTTGAAACCTTTTTCTAATTTGACAATCGTTTTGGAATCTGGTGCGGCGCCAACAAAGAAAACAGCAGAAAAAACTGCGAAAAAGGCAAAATAGTAAAACCGTGGCACGTGGTATGGGGTAACCCTGAATAAAACCTATATGGTTTCAAGAACATGTGCCATAAACGTAAGGAAAAAATAAGATGGGACAGAAAGTATCACCAATCTCATTGCGCGAATTTATCAATAAAATTACTGATTCGCGTTGGATAGCGGGCAAAAAGGACTATGCGAACCTGTTGGCCGAAGATATTAAAATTCGCAAATTTATTGAAAAGAAACTGAAAAAAGCCGGTCTGGCCAAGGTTGTCATTGAACGCTTTGCCAAAAAGGTTGTTGTGACAATTCACACATCACGTCCGGGTATGATTATCGGTAAAAATGGTGCCGACATCGAAGCACTGCGTAACGATATAAAAAAATTGGTTAAAAATGACCAGGTTGTTGTGAATATCTACGAAGTTCGTCGACCAGATTTGAATGCCCAGTTGGTTGCACAGAACATTGCCCAGCAGATTGAAGGTCGTGTTTCGTTCAAACGTGCAATGAAAAAGGCGGTTCAAAATGCACAGAAAGCAGGTGCCCAGGGTATCAAAGTAATGTGCAGTGGTCGTCTGAACGGTGCAGAAATTGCCCGCAGCGAACAAATCCGCGAAGGTCGTATTCCTTTGCATACATTGCGTGCTGATATTGACTATGCGTCAATTCAGGCGAAAACAACCTATGGCGTTATCGGTGTAAAGGTTTGGATTTACACAGGTGACGTTGTGAACAAGGAAAAGCTGGCTTCTGAAATGGCACGCCCAACTGAATATGCCGGCAGCAGCGAAAAGAGAAACAAGTAATTTTTGCTGGCATCTATATGGTGCCGGAGAAAACAAAAATTAGCAAAGCAATAAAAGGTAGTTTATTATGTTGATGCCAAATAAAACAAAGTTTCGCAAACAGCACAAAGGCCGTATTCACGGCGTCGCCAAGGGCGGCAGCGAACTGGCATTTGGTTCGTTTGGACTGAAAGCCATGACACCAGAACGCGTGACCGCGCGTCAAATCGAAGCGGCACGTCGCGCAATCACACGTCATATGAAACGTATGGGTAAATTGTGGATTCGTATTTTCCCTGACGTTCCTGTGACCAAGAAGCCAGCCGAAGTCCGTATGGGTAAAGGTAAGGGTGCGGTTGAATACTGGATTTGCCGTGTAAAACCAGGTCGTATCATGTTCGAAATTGACGGTGTTAAACCTGAAATCGCATACGAGGCGTTTGCACTGGCTGCGGCAAAGTTACCGGTTAAAACCAAAATTGTTGAACGCAAAGCTAACTAATTTAAACAGAAAAGGTTTATAAAATGGCAGAAAAGAAAGTTGCAAAAGAATCTTTGACAGTCGAAGCTTTGCAGAGCGAACTGGCTGATTTAAAGAAAGAGCAAATGAACCAGCGTTTCCAACACGCTGCGGGTCAGTTGCCCAAATCGCATGTCATTCGTCAGACTCGTCGTGAAATCGCACGCGTCAAGACTAAATTGAATGCGGACAAAAAATAAAAAATTGTCGATTTTTGTTGAGATTTCTAAAAAATTAGTTATCATACACCGAAATCGGTAAGATGAACCCAAGGAATCAGTTGCTGTTTTGCGCGTTTTAGTGTAGAATGGACGCCGCAAAACAAGCGCTGGGCAAATGTATAAGGACACAAGTTATGCCAAGACGTATACTGCAGGGAACAGTTAAAAGTACAGCGAACGACAAAACTGTCGTCGTCGAAGTGGAACGCCGTTTCCGTCATCCGCTGTATGGCAAGTTCGTAAAGCAGAACAAAAAGTATAAGGCGCACGATGAAAACAACGAATACAAGGTTGGTGACATCGTTGCAATTGAAGAACATCGTCCAATCTCCAAGACAAAATCTTGGGTGGTCAAGGGACGCGTTGGCGTTTCCAAGGACGAATCAGTCGAGGTCGCAGACTAAGACTGGCCTGGACAGGGTCTTTGAGGTCGGTGTTGCGCACGCAACATGCGGACAGTCGGGCCCTATAACAAAGCGGCGGGGGATTGCCCCGCGCGCAGGACAAGGAAAAAAGTTATGATTCAGAATGAAACAGTTATGACAGTCGCTGACAACTCTGGCGCACGTAAAGCAATGTGCATCAAGGTTTTGGGCGGTTCCCACCGTCGTTATGCGACAGTTGGCGATAAAATTGTCGTCGCCATCAAAGAAGCGATTCCACGTGGCAAGGTCCAGAAAGGAACAGTTCAACGTGCAATCATCGTTCGCACAAAATTCCCGGTAAAACGTCCGGACGGATCTATTATCCGCTTTGACGATAACGCGGTTGTTTTGATAAACAAAAACAATTTTGAACCGATTGGCACACGTATCTTTGGGCCAATTGCACGTGAAGTTCGCCGCAAATACGATGTTCAGAAAATCGTATCTCTGGCACCGGAAGTTATATAGTCTGAAATAAAGGGTTATAAAGATGAAAATCAAAAAAGGCGACGAAGTCGTAGTTATTTCGGGAAAATACAAGGGTGTCAAAGGCAAAGTGCTGGAAGCGCGCCCAACAGAATCCCGCGTTGTGGTCGAAGGTGTCAACCGCCACAAATGGCATGTCAAACCAACCCAGGACCAGCCAGGTCACATTGTTGACCGCGAAGCACCGGTCCATGTTTCCAACGTTGCGTTGGTTGACCCAAAGACGAAAAAAGCAACCCGCGTTGGATATAAAATGTCCGGCGACAAAAAGGTTCGTGTTGCTAAGAAGTCTGGCACAGAATTATAAGAATAATCGGTTCCCGCTGTTACGGGAACGTAAAGTGTAAGGATAAAAAATGCAAAGCAGATTGCGTGAAATTTATGAAAAAGAAATTGTACCTGAATTGATTAAAGAATTCGGATACACAAATGCGTTCGCAGTGCCAAAATTGTCCAAAATTGTTTTGAACATGGGGGTTGGTGCCGCTGTCAGCGATAAAAAGAAATTGGATTCTGCCGCGGCAGATTTGACCGCGATTGCAGCCCAAAAGTCTGTTATCACACATGCAAAAAAATCCATCGCGACATATCGTCTGCGCGAAGGTCAGCCTATTGGAACCAAGGTCACACTGCGTGGTAAAAGAATGTATGACTTCTTGGATAAACTGATTACGGTTGCATTGCCGCGTGTCAAGGACTTTCGTGGTTTGTCAAAATCTAAATTTGATGGTCGTGGCAACTATGCGTTCGGTATCAAGGAACACTTGATTTTCCCGGAAATTTCCGTGGACAAGATTGACGCAATTCGCGGTATGGACATCGTCATCGCGACAACAGCGAAAACTGACGACGAGGCACGTGCGTTGCTGACGAAAATCGGCTTGCCGTTGGTTTTGAAATAATTATAAAAGGGTATAAAAATGGCTAAATTAGCGTTGATAAATAAACAGAAAAAACGTGAAAAGATGGTCGCCCAGTATGCTAAAAAGCGCGAAGCGATTAAAGCGAAAATGTCTGTGAATGCAACACCTGATGAACGTATGGATGCGATGAAGAAGTTGGCAAAATTGCCACGTAACGCGAATCCAACACGTCTACACAATCGTTGCTCGGTTACTGGTCGTGCACGCGGGTTCTCTCGCTTGTTCGGTCTGTGTCGTCAGCAATTGCGCACCATGGCGTCCGAAGGGAAATTGCCAGGCGTTCGCAAGTCCAGCTGGTAAACAAAAAACAACCCAGTTGTGGACAATGCAGCTGGGGTTAAACAAAAGTGCATGGGGCAGGGTGTCCTGTGTAACGAAGGAGTAAAAGATGTCATTATCACACCCAATCGGCGATATGTTGACCCGCATTCGCAATGGTCAGAATGCTGGTAAAGAAACAATCACCGTTCCAAACAGCAAACTGCGTGCTGCAGTTTTGGCCGTCTTGAAAGACGAAGGCTTTATTACAGATTTCCACAAAGAACAGATTGACGAACATCGTGCCAATTTGGTTGTCGAATTGAAATATGTCGGCGGCAATGGCGCAATCCAGGAAATTTCCGTCGTATCTAAACCAGGTCGCCGTGTTTATTCCGGCAGTGCAAAAATGCCAAAGGTTATGGGCGGACTGGGTATCGCAATCGTTTCCACACCAAATGGCGTTATGACTGATCACAAGGCGCGTTTGATGAACGTTGGTGGCGAAGTGCTGTGCAAGGTTATCTAATAGAAGTAAGGATGAAGTTATGTCTCGTGCAGGAAAATATCCAGTAAAATTGAAAGATGGCACGTCAGCGGCGATTGTTGGTGACGTTCTGGTTGTCAAGGGCCCCAAGGGTGAAATTAAATTGCCGTTGGATACAAAACATGCCGGCTTGGTTCATGTCGCAATCGAAGATGGGCACGTTGTTGTCACACCAAAAGATGCCGAAGACAAAATCTCGCGCGCGATGTGGGGCACAATGGCCCGTAACGTTCGCAGTGCGGTCGAAGGTGTATCCGAAGGCTTTACCAAGGCTATGTATATGAAGGGTGTTGGTTACAAGGCATCTGTTTCTGGTAACAAATTGGTTTTGGTCGCGGGTTATTCTCATGACGTTGTTATGGAAATTCCGGCTGGCTTGACCGTTGTTATGGGCGAAACACCGACAGAATTTTCTATCAATGGTATTGATAAATGTTTGGTTGGCCAATTTGCAGACAAGGTTCACAAGGTTCGCAAGGCTGATCCATACAAGGGCAAAGGTATCTTCTATAAGGGCGAAGTAATCCGCCGCAAGGAAGGTAAAAAGAAATAATAAATAAACGGTAATCCCCGCTGTTACGGGGATTGAAAAAAAGGAAACAAAATGTTGAAACATTTGTCTAGTGAAGAAAGACGCACATTGGCAAATCGTGGTGCGTTGAAAAGAAAAAATCCTGGCAAGATTCGTCTGTCGGTTTTCCGTTCGGGCCGTCACATTGAAATCCAGGCAATTGATGATGTTCGTGGTCACACAGTATGTGCGGCATCATCCAAAGAAAAAGATTTCCAGGGCAAAGGCTGGAATGTCGCTGGTGCAGAACTGGTTGGCAAGGCGTTTGCAGCGCGTGCTGTGGCGGCAGGCATTGCCGACAATTGTTACTTTGACCGTGGCGGTTATCGCTATCACGGCCGTGTAAAGGCACTGTGTGAAGCAATCCGCGCAGGCGGCGTAAGAATCTAATGGAATATACGGAGTAATAAGATGGCACGTTTTGATGATAAAAAATTGCAAACGGATAACCTGGTCGATAAACTGGTTTCCATCAACCGCGTATCCAAAACCGTAAAGGGCGGCCGCAACATGTCGTTCTCGGCATTGGTTGTGGTTGGTGACAAGGCTGGTCGTGTTGGCTTTGGCAAGGGTAAGGCATTGGAAGTTCAGTCTGCGGTGCAGAAAGCAACCAAGGCAGCCAAGGCGAAAATGATTCGCGTTCCGCTGAAAGAAGGTCGCACATTGCACCATGATTGCAGCGCGAAATACGGCGCCAGCAAACTGGTTGTGCGCAGTGCTGTTCCTGGTACTGGTATCATTGCCGGTGGTGCGTTGCGTGCGGTGTTTGAATGCTTGGGCGTTCAGGACGTCGTTGTGAAGTCCCAGGGTTCTAACAATCCAAACAACATGATTCGCGCTGCGTTCTTGGCGTTCTCGAAGATGAATTCGCCCAAGACAGTGGCCGCGCGTCGTGGTAAAACAGTTGCAGAAATCATTGCTGGCCGTGATGGCAAGAAAATTGATGATGCAGTATGTGAATGTGCAACCGAAGATAAATAATCTGGGCACTGAAAACAACGGAGAATAATTATGGCTAAAATAACTGTAAAGCAAGTTAAAAGCATTGTTGGTCGCCCGGAATCTCAGCGCAAGATTGTTGCCGCATTGGGATTGGGTCGCATTGGCAAGACCAAAGAATTGGGTGACACACCGGCCGTTCGCGGCATGGTGGCCAAGGTTTCCCATCTGGTCGAAATTGTCGAAAAATAATAAATGAAAAACCGAGTATGCGGACAGTACTTGTCCGCATGCGAAAAAAGACTATATACTGGTCATAGGATAAAGGAAAAAATTATGAAACTGAATGCATTGATGGACAACTTTGGCGCACGTCGTGATGTTAAACGTGTTGGCCGTGGTATGGCGTCGGGTTATGGCAAAACATCTGGTCGTGGTAACAAGGGTCAGAAAGCACGCAGCGGTTCACGCAAACAGGCGACTTTCCAGGGTGGTCAGATGCCGATTTTGCGTCGCTTTCCGAAATTCGGGTTTAACAATCCGTTTGCCAAGGAATACATCACAATCAACCTGGGCGATATTGAAAAGTTTATTGCATCTGGCAAGATTGATGCAAAATCCCCAATCACAATTGATTCGTTGATGGCTACAAAAATTATCAACCGCAAAATGTCTGGGTTAAAGGTTTTGGCCAAGGGCGAAATCAAATCGTCTGTGAACGTTATTGCCGACAAATGGTCCAAGGCGGCCGAAGCGGCAATCGTCAAAGCAGGTGGCACAATTAAAAATAAATAATTGCATCTCGCATCCCGGGAAACCGGGATGCCTTATCTGATTACAAGAGCAACGCATGAAATTCTTGAAAGATTTTTTTGGAAACCTGTCTGATTTGCAAAAGCGCATTTTGTTCACATTGGGTGCGCTGATTGTTTATCGTATTGGTTCGTTTATACCGTTGCCGGGGGTAAATGCATCGGCTGTGTTGCATTTGTTCTCGGGCGAGGGCAGTGGTATGATGGGCATGTTTGATATGTTCTCGGGCGGGTCGCTGTCGCGTATGTCCGTGTTGGCATTAAACATATTCCCGTATATTTCTGCGTCGATTGTATTGCAATTGTTGACCGCAACCAGCAAATCGCTTAGCGAACTGCGCAAAGAGGGCGAATCCGGCCGCGTTAAAATCAACCAATACACACGTTACCTGGCGGTGTTTCTGGCCGTGGTCCAGGGTTGGGCCGTTGTGCGTGGTTTGGAAATCATGGCACCAGTAAATGGTGTTGCGGCGGTTGTGAACCCCGGTTTCGCATTTGAATTGTCGGCCATTATCGCATTGGTTGGGGGCACGGTGTTCGTTATGTGGCTGGCAGAGCAGATTACCGCGCGTGGTATCGGCCAGGGCGCGTCGCTGTTGATTTTTGCCGGCATTATTGCCGAGGTTCCGGGTGGTATCGCCAAGATATTCTCGCTGGGGTCGGTTGGCCAGATGTCGCCGGCAATGATTATGTTGGTCGTTGCATTTGTGATTGGTATCATCGCGTTGATTGCGTTCTTTGAACAGGCCCAGCGTCGTATCCAGATTCTGTATCCGCGCCAGGTCATGGCAAATGGCGTTACAAACACTAATGCGTCGTATCTGCCGATAAAGGTGAATATGTCTGGCGTTATGGGACCGGTTTTCGCGGCCAGTATCATGATGCTGCCGGCGTTCGTTCAACGCTTTGTCCAGAGCGAGAATTTGGTTGTTCAAAATATCATGGCGTTCTTTACGTATGGTGCGTGGTCTTATATCATCTTGTACACGATATTGATTGCGTTCTTTGCGTATTTCCAGACCGCGGTGATATTTAATTCCGAAGAAACCAGCACAAACCTGAAGAACGCAGGCGGTTATATCCCGGGTGTGCGCCCAGGCGAACAGACCGTGCACTATTTGGATTCTGTTGTGTCGCGCACAACGGCGATTGGTGTTATGTATCTGATTGTTGTTTGCGTTGTACCAATTATTTTGAACACGCATTTTGGTATGCCGCTGATGATTGGTGGAACCAGTGTTCTGATTGTGGCGGGCGTTGTTCTGGATACAATGAACCAGGTGCAGTCGTATTTGGTTGCAAATAAATATCGCAGCGTCATTAAATCGGCGCAAAGGAAGGGCCGTTTCCGTTAAAGACGGGGGCGCACCTAAAACAAAGATTTGACTTTTGCCACGTTTTGTATAAAATTATGCGGCAAAATAAAATACTCTGATAATCTGACGGCAGATTACCAGGGGACAGCAGAGCGGGGCGTGTGGCGACACACAAACCATGGTAATAATAAAAAGGAAAATAGAAAATGGCACGTATAGCAGGTGTTAACATCCCGACAGAAAAGCGTATTGAAATTGCGCTGCGCTATATCCACGGTATTGGTCCGGCCAAATCTGCCCAGATTTGCAAGGCACTGAAACTGAAAGATGGTCTGCGCGCGAAAGACTTGACTGACGAAGATGTTGTTAAAATTTCAAGTTACATTGAACAGAACTTCAAGGTAGAAGGTGATGTCCGTCGCGAAGTTGCAATGAACATCAAACGTTTACAGGACTTAAAGGCATATCGTGGCATCCGCCATCGTAATCGTCTGCCGGTTCGTGGTCAGCGCACCCAGACAAACGCACGTACCCGCAAGGGCAAACGCGTGGTTGTTGCAGGTTCCGCAACCAAGGGTAAATAAAATTTAATATAACGCCACATCTGTGAGCGTTGGGCTCTGGTCATGTACTACTTGTACACTCCCGTCGCCCACCATCTCACATCTGTAACGTTCTATTAAATTAATCCACAGATAAATAAGGTAGAGAATAACACGACAGTTATTTGAAGACATCTAACAAAGGTAAAAAATAATGGCAGTAACAAAAGCTAAAAAGAAAGTAGTAAAAAAAGTATCGCACGGCATTGCACACGTCGTTGCGACAAATAATAACACACGTATCACAATCACAGACCAGTCTGGTGCTGTGCTGACATGGGCGACCGCCGGTGCGAATAATTTCAAGGGCGCAAAAAAGTCCACACCGTATGCAGCGACCGTCGTCGCAGACGCAGTTGGCAAGAAAGTTGCCGAAATGGGCATGAAGACTGTTGACGTTCTGATGCGTGGCATTGGCCAGGGTCGTGAATCTGCTGTTCGCGGTTTGGCAAATGCGGGCTTGGTTGTTCAGTCCATTACCGACACAACGCGCATTCCACATAATGGTTGCCGTCCAAAGAAAGTGCGCCGCGTCTAAATTAAATATAATAACACATCAAAACCGTCCCAATTTTGGACGGTTTTTTACAAGAGAGCAATGCGCAGAGAGCAGAGAGCAATGAAGCGCGCCACCGGCGCGCTTGCTTTTTTACCGTCGCAGTCTAAATTGCTCTCTGAAATCTGAACTCTAAAAAACGGGGCGCGGCCCCGTTTTTTAATATTCAATCACGCGGCGGGTGGTGTGCGTGCCGACGGGGACATATTGCACAACGGGTTGATATTCTTGGTAATGGTCTATGACCTCGGTATATTTTTTTACGCGAACCGGGCGCAGTGCCGCGCCAGTGTTGCAATTACGTGCGCGTGACGCCAGGTCAATAGATGAACGAACGCGACAAGGTGCGGCAATGTGTGCCGGTTTTGATTTGGGAATGTATGCGTCGTCTGAAATTTCAACAGTGCTTATTTGAATTGATTCATACGTTGTTTCGGTTGTTGTTTCGCGACACGGACATGCGTATGCGCCGGCCATCAATGACGCAGTCAGCAAACAAAATACAGCAATTTTTTTCATAGTTAAAATCCTTGGTTATTTTTGTGTCGTAATCATAGGACAATAATTCTTGATTGTCAACTTTTTTGATGTGACGCCAGGGGGCAAAAATATCGTGCGTTTCTAATATTTATTTGACTTTTATGGGGGCTGGGTATAGAATACGCACGCGCGAAAAAAAATTTGCGCAACCGAACGGTGAAAATAATAAACTAAGCCCAAAGGAAAAACGGTATGATTGAAAAGAACTGGATGACCCTGATAAAGCCGAAAAAGCTGAATATCACGGTTGATGAACATAACCCAAATTTAGCAAAACTGGTTGCTGAACCATTGGAAAAAGGATTTGGACTGACATTGGGCACGGCGTTGCGTCGCGTGCTGTTGTCGTCATTGCAGGGTTGTGCCCCAATCTATATCAAGATTGACGGTGTGCAACACGAATTTTCCAGCCTGCAAGGTGTCCGCGAAGACATCACAGATATTATCTTGAACCTGAAAGGTGTTTATTTCAAAGCATTGACCGAAGGTCAACACAAGGCAACCCTGAAAGTCAAGGGGCCGGCCGTTGTGACCGCAGGTATGATTGAAACATCTGGCGGGGTCGAGGTTATGAACAAAGACGCGGAAATCTGCACACTGGATAAAAACGCGAATTTGGATATGGAAATCACATTGGCAACCGGCCGCGGTTATGTGCCGGCGTCTGCACATGCAGATGGTCTGCCACTGGGTGTGATTCCGGTTGATTCAATTTTCTCGCCAATTTTGAATGTTGCGACGGCTGTATCGGAAACCCGTGTTGGCCAGTCGACAGACTATGACAAATTGGAAATGACCGTCAAAACCAATGGTTCTGTTTCGCCCGAAGATGCAATCGCATTTGCGGCGCGTATTTTGACAGACCAGTTGGTTGTCTTTATCAATTTTGAAGATCCGGCGCAAATCAATGCTCCGACCGAAGAAGAAAAGGCCAAGGACGCATTGCCGTTTGATCCGAAATTGTTAAAGCATGTTGATGAATTGGAATTGTCTGTTCGTGCGAATAATTGCTTGAAGAACGACAAAATCAATTGGTTGGGCGAATTGGTCCAAAAGACCGAAGCAGATATGTTAAAGACCCCGAACTTTGGCCGCAAGTCATTGAACGAAATCAAGGTTCAGTTAGAGGCTATGGGTCTGGGACTGGGCATGGAAGTACCGGGTTGGCCACCAGAAAATATTGCAGAGTTGGCCAAGAAGTACGAAGACCCTTATAAATAAATCCCCTTCGCTGGCGAAGGGGTGGCCGCAGGGCGGACGGGGTAGTGGCAAGCTATTCTGTTCCGTTTTGTGGAAACTAAATCCCACGCTGCTGGTGTAAATCAGGGTGTGGCGTCTCAGTAAAATCCCCAGATGGTCTGGGGCAGAAACAAAAATACAAAGGAGTAATCTGATGAGACACGCAAAAGCAGGTCGCACATTTAACCGCGACACAAACGCACGCAAAGCACTGATGGTTGGCTTGGCGAAAAACTTGATTGAAAAAGAACAAATCAAAACAACATTGCCCAAGGCAAAAGATTTGCGCAGCGTTGTTGAAAAACTGATTACTCGCGCCAAGGTTGACACAGTTGCCAATCGTCGTTTGACAGCGTCTGAACTGGGTAACAGCTCGGCGGCCACCGTGAAAAAATTGTTCACAGTTTTGGGCCCACGCTATGCAAAACGCCCGGGTGGATATACCCGCGTATTAAAGGCCGGTTTCCGTTATGGTGATGCCGCGCCGATGGCGATTATTGAATTGGTTGACCGCGATGTAAATGCGAAAAAGGTTGTAAAGCCTGCCGCCACAGACGAAGCCGCTGCCCAGGCACCGGCCGCCAAAAAGGAAAAGGCAGACGCGCCAGCGACAGATGCCAAGGAAGCTGCAAAGGCAACCAAGGCTGCGCCAAAGGCACGCCGCACAACCAGCAAATAAGATTATGTAGTGCGTAATTTTATTTCACAAACAAAACAACCGCCCGATTGGGCGGTTGTTTTTTATGGCGCGTGGGTTATCGGGTGCGCTGGAATACATGCATGCGGTCAAAACAGGTTTTGCGCTCTGTCTTTTCATGCTGTAATACTTCACCTGTTTTTAATTCGATTTTGAAATTTTCGTAACTGATGTTTGATGATTGTGGCATTGAAATAATGCGACCGCCAAGCATCAGGCATTTGGTCAACCGCGCCAAAATATCAATCTGGTCGCGTCGTTCATAGCCATAATCAAATATGTTTGATATGTCGATTAAATCGTATTTTTTTATTGCGCGCAGGTTTAATTCCGTGATGTCGCAGTTAAAGAATTCAAACGGCCCGCGGATGATTTGTTGCAGGTGTTTGTATTCGTCGTCTGTGAATTGATTTTGCGGATATGCGTCGACCGATGTGCCACGACTGAAATTGATAACGCCAATGCGGCTGCGCATTAAATCGATTGTTTGCGGGCGCAGGCGCGGGGTCACAGGGTCCATACTGACCATATTCAGTGCGTTCGTGCTGTAACGCAATTCGCGCAATAATTGATAGTATTCGTCGCGTGGCATAATCGGGATTGCGGCGGTTTTGATTTCTTGGATAATGCCGGCGCATTTTGTGATGTCGTATGTGTCAACGGTTTTTGCCCCGCCCAGGCGGTATGTCAGGGCCTGGTCGCCACTGCCGGCGACGGTCAGGACGTGTTGTGCGCCCTGGGTTATTTTGCGTGCCCAACGCCAGTCTTCGTTTGTAATCGTGTATGCGGGAATATAGAATTTTTCCATAACTGTGGTTCCTTGGTGTTTATGTTTTATATGTAGCACAAAACGCAAAATTGTCAAGCGGTGTATAGGAATAAGTAAAAAAGATGCTTTTATTATGGCGGGTTTTGTGATAAAATCAAACGACAGGGAGAGGTTCAAAGGATTCAGAATATGAGAAAGTTTGCAATTTTTTCAATGTTGGTTGCCGGTTTCTTTACCGCGGCAAATGCCGCCGTCCCGGTTCAACGTCGTGGTCAAAATGCTGCAAATTCCGGTGCGTCTGGCGCATCGGCCGCGCGCAGTGCAACCACATCGCCGCGTGGTGTGACCAATTCATCGGGCACGTTGACCGCGCGCAGCGCGACATCGGGTCGCACGACCGTATCGCGCAGTGCAACAACCCAGCCCACAACCCAGGGCGTCGTTGCGCGTGCCGGCACCACACAAAAAGTTATTGGCACCGGGACCAAGGTCGCGTCGGCCGCCAAAAACATTGTCGTCAGCGAGGCATGCCAACAGAAATACGACGGTTGTATGGATTCATTCTGTATGATTGATAACGCCAGTGGCGGTCGTTGCCTGTGCAGTGACCGAAACGCCGAATTGGATTCTGTCCTGGCCGAGATAGAGAAGTTAGACCAGCAATCATATCAAATGGCAACCACCGGCGTTGAACGCATTGAAATGGGTGCCGATGCCGACGCGGCAATGGCGACAGCAAATGCGGTGGCGGCCGACCTGCGTGGGGACAATGACAAGAAAAGTGCGCGTAAGTCGTTGGATTTAACGATGTGGAATTCGACGGTTGATTTTGATGGCGATGATGACGTGTGGGCAGATGAGAGCACTAATGTGATAGAGGGTAAAACCGGTGACGCATTGTATCGCGTGTCGCACCAGATTTGCGTGGCACAAATCCCAGAATGCGCCGGTGAAATGTCCATGTTGCAAATGATGTATTCCCAGCGGATAAAGTCTGATTGCGCCGCGTATGAGAACAGTTTAAAGCAACAGAAAAACGCCAGTGCAAATAAATTGTCGGCCGCGGAAAAGGCCCTGCGCGAGGCGGCGTTGGAACAATATCGCACGGCAAACAAATATGATCTGGGGCAATGCACGGTTGAATTTAAAAACTGTATGATTTCGACCGGTGGTTGTGGCGATGATTTTTCGAAATGCGCATCGGTTGTGGCATCTGATAACACCAACGTCAGAAAAAGCCGTCGCAGCAAAAACACAACATATGCGATTACTGGCGCGACAACGACGATTGAAATTTCAACATCAACGTATGACACGCTGGTTGCAAAGAAGCCCCTATGTGAAACCGTAACTAAACAGTGTGTAGCGGTTGCGGACCAGGTCTGGGATACTTTTTTGCGCGAGGTCGCACCTCAAATCAAATCTGCTGAACTTATTGCAGAAGACAATGCCAGACAATCTTGTATTTCTTCTATTTCAGATTGTTTCCAAAAGGCTTGTAAAGACACCATGGATCCTAATGATCCCGATGGTTCTTATGACATGTGCTTGACCCGGCCGGAAACCATGCTCAATCTGTGCAAGATTCCACTGAACGCATGTGGTATTGATGCTTCTTCTGCCGCCAAGGCCGCAGAGTCACAGATTTGGGATTTCGTGGTCGCCAGATTGGCATCTATGCGCGTCGATGCCTGCACCAAGGAAGTCAAGTCTTGTCTGCAATCTGATGACCGCTGTGGCAAGGATTATGCTCAATGTGTAGGATTGGATACTGACACGATTATTCGTATGTGTCCATATGACAAGTTGGTTGGCTGTCAAAAAGTTTATGGCGAGAGTGAGGTTCGTGGTGACGCGGTGTATGAACAGTTGGCTGATATGGTCCAGGGTATCATGTTAAATATTGATAACAACATGCTGACCCAGTGTCAAAATGCCGCCAATGCCGCAATGATAAAGGTCTGTGGTGATACCGAAAATTGCAACGGTTTGACCACTGACGACAATATTGGCGCGCGTTCATTAGAATACAAGATTTGCGAATATTCCAATTCAAGCGATTCGTTGGATATAAATTATTCCAAATGTCGCACGGATGTATCCCAGATTCTGGATTCTGAATTGGGACGCGTCGAAGGTTCGACCAGCACCGAATTGGGACCGGTTACCCCGTTCGCGGGCGTATTGGATGGAACAATATATTGGGAAAGTGTTGACATTGACGAAGATGGCAAAGTATCAAGCGTTGATGATTATTTAAACAAAATTGATGGTGGTTCTATGTCTGCCGCCCAAAAGGAAAAGGTAAAATCTGAATTGGCGGTGTTACAGAAAAACATTGATGTTGCAATCGGCGCAATAGAGGCCGATCCAACAGTGCAATACTGTATGACCGGACGCGAGGTCCAGGGTATGAAGCGCAATGGTCGCGAGGTTCGCGATCGTCTTGGCAGCAAGTCCGCAGATGCCGTGCGTTTCCCAGGACTGACCAAGCAAATGCGTATGATTATCGCAACGCATGCGCTGAAAGTTGCCAAGGATAATTATTATGCAAAATATGACAAATTAAATACCCAAATGTTGAAAGATTATGCGACGTTGGGTGAACGTATGGCGGAAATCCAGGGTAAAAATGCATTGGATGCGCGTCGTGAAATTGCGCGCGAGGCATGTGTAACATTTGCAGAAGCCTCGTCGTTACCGAAATCACCAAATCCACCCAAGAGTGCGTTTGGCAAAATACTGGCGGCAACGGCAATTGTTGGCGCAGCGGTCGCGATACCGTTCACTGGTGGTGCATCAGCGGCCGTGGTCGCAATGGGACTCTCTTCATCTGGCCTGGCTGTTGCTGGTGCAGGTGTTGCAGTAGCTGGCATAGGTTTAGCCGGCAATATAGGCGGTGGAGCTAACGGCGAGGACGGTGGTGCACAGCGTCAATTGATTGGGTCCAAGCAATTGAACCAGTGGAATTACAAGGAAACAATTACATCCACATTTGAATGGGAAACACTGAATTGCCATAAATGCGTTCGTGCACAAAAATGTGGCAAAACAGGCAGTCCGCTGTTCGGTAGTAAATATTGTAAATCTTGGGAAGAACCCAAAGAAACATGCAATGATACACAATTCTAAAAAACGCCCATTCGGGCGTTTTTTTTTATATCAAAACATCCAGGTCGTTTGTGATCACGACGCCGGCTTTTTCCCAGTCTGCGCGGCGGGCGTCGATGTTCATGATATTATCACATGTCATATATAATACTGGCACGACGCCCCGTGCGGCGGCAACACGGGTTGCGGCGACGACGGGCGATGGCTTTTGCCGGCCGGTTGCGAACCATGTGTCGCCATCGGCAACCCAGAAACTGGGGTCGTCATGTGTTGCGATTGCGTATTTGTCGGTGACGACTACGTCATCGTCGGTCGCAATAATCGGCATGTTGTGCGCGCCCAGAAAATCGGTTACCGTCGGTGCGCCGCTTGTATGGGTTGCGTCCACTGTGTTGGGCGTCGTGTCCGCCGTGGCCGGCACATCGTCGTGTGGAATTTCAACCGCAGTGTCGTCGTCAAATCCATCAAATTTTATTTCATGAAATACCGGGGCAGGGGTGTCGGAAATATCGTGCCCAGTTGCGGCGTCAGGCGAAAAATCGTCAAACGTGCCAATATCGTCAAAGTCCGTGGGCAGTGGCAAATCGCCCGCGATATCTGTGGTTGGTTTTTGTGATGTTGTAATTTGTGATGCGACATTGTCCATCGCGCGCATGTCAAATGATGAAATCTGTTCGGTCCCAACGCGCCCGCGTGCGCGCAGGAACGCCCCACGCAGTTCCAGGGGCAGGCTGTCTGGTAATGGTTTCGCGGCCGGGGTGTCGTCCGCGGGTGCGGGTGTGTCGTCGGCGGGTGCATCGGCGGCGGCGGGCGGTGCAAACGCGCGCTTTAAAAATTTGGGAATTGGTATCGTGAACAGTGGTGCACCGCTGCGCGCGACCAATGTGGTTGTTGCGATATACATCGGCACCGCGGCCAGAATTAAAATTCCAAACACAAAACCGGCGAACCCGCGCAGGTGTGCGTGTGCCAAATATGACCAGTGCAGCGATGAAAACATATTGAAATTAAACAGACCGCGCAAAATCGCCCACATTATGAACACATATGTGATTGTCCATGTGATTATGTGCCGGCGAGATTTGATAAAGTCTGTAACTTTTTGCATGCGATTATTATAGACAATATATTATTTTTGTCAAGATTATAATCAAACGGTATTTTTGTCTAAAAAGGGCTTTTTTTTAGGTCTTTTTTATGGCATAATAATGGGGATAAAAGTAGGAGATTTTTTATGCAGAATTTGCTGAAAATGTTTGGTGTATCGGGCGCGCTGTTGGGGCTGGTTGCCACGGTTTCTGGGGCGGACGCCGCCACAGGACGTGCGGCATACTCGAATATTCGTACGTCTGTAAATGCAAATACCGCGATTGGTCGTATGCCGTCGATGCCGACATTGCCGATAAATTCTGTGGGAAATTTGTCGCCAGATTTGCCGTCTGATGGTGGCACAACGCCCGATAATCCCAAGCCCGATGATCCAAAGCCGGACGATCCGAAACCAGATGACCCCAAACCGGAATGCCCAGATGGTGGTGTTAAAAATTCAACGTATACAGTTGAAAACTGTATGACGGATATTCTGTCGTGTGTCAACGGTGGCGCGTTACCGGGCGGTCTGAACGATTTGTTTAACGAAGATTTGCGTAACGCAATCGTCAACGGTATGGGATTGTGCACGGTCCAGGTGGAAAAGTGTATCGCAACCGTTCGTCGCAATTGCAGAAATGTTTATCGCACATCGGCCGACGTGTGGTTGGATTTCAATTCCCGCCGGATTCAGCCGGAATATTACAACTTTGTTTTGCGCAAAACGGGTCTGACCCCGAACCAGGCGGAAAACACATGCCGTTTGTTGGACAAGAACACATATGGCACATCGTTTAATGCGGTCGCCAATAATGGCGGTGTGACATCAGAATACAATAAACGCACCGGTGCGTATAACAGTCAACAGGGCAATGTCTTGGTCAAAAATAATCCCCAGGGTGTCCAGGTGAACGATAATAACCCCGGCGTTGATGGCCAGCGTGGCCACTATGCGCGTTGGGACGCAACAACGGCGGATTGCTGGATTCGTGTTGCCGCGTATAACAAAGACAGCCAGATTAAAAACAGCTGGTTGTTCGGTGCCGCCGGTGACGACAAAATGGCCGAAGCCTGGAAACAGGCTGGTGACACATTTACGTGTAACAAGGACCTGTTTGGATTTTCATTGATGAACCAAACTAGCACGGCCGCGGTTGTCGGTATTGGTGGTGGAACATTGGTTGGTGCTGGTATCGGTGCAATTGCCGGACATGGTGCGCGCAATTTTGATTGCAGTAATGATGGCCAGGTGAAAAAACTGGGTGAACAGTTAAAGGCGTCGGGCAAGATTGCAATCTTGAACGAATATCTGGACGCGAGTAATCGTATCAGCAATAATTTCACAACATTGTCGCGGGCCCAGTGCGAGGATATCGTTGACCTGGCAGCATTGTATCCACAGTTGAGCTCGGCATTGTCGGATTGCGAAAGTATCAGCAACGTTTCGACATTGAATACGTGGACATTGACGCTCCATTGGGTGTCGACAGAACAGGAGAAAGCTCAAAACGCCCAAGCTATAATGGAAAGCGTTTTCCCAAAGTGTAAAGGCATGACATTGCAACAGTGTGGCAACCTGTTGGCAAACCAGTGCCAGATGGGAACAAGTGACTGTATTGAACAGTTAAAGACCGAAGGATATATTGATGGCGATTATGCACAGAACTTTACCCTTGATGTTAAAAGCAAGGAAGAACTGATTGGCAAGTGCACGTTCAAACCGATAAACATTGCTAAAAGAAACGGTGAAATGATTTATTGCCAGAATCCAGAAGGCCAGGGTTGTCAAACCGCCACGGATCTTAGCTCTGATGTCAGACGGCTGGGCGGGGCGTTGGATGATTTGGAAATCCTGAACGGTGAAAAATCCAATATGGCGAAAAGTATCGGTATCGGTGCAGCGGCGGGTGCTGGCACGGGTGGATTGGCCACGGCGATTACGGCATTTGTCGAACGCAGTAACATCAACTGTCGCGTTGGCGATGGTCTGGAACAGGTCGGATTCGGAAAATCGTATTCAATTGGCACGCTGAAAGATTTCTATGTGAAATGGAATCTGCACCTGCCGGATACAATTGCGCCGACGGCAAATGTAACTGATTGCACGACATGGCGGGCGGCATGTGGAACGCTGACTGATTTGAAACAGTGCGCTGCGGCCCAAGTAAATTACCGGCCGGCCGACGCCCCAACAATCAGATTGATTCAGGCGGCGTGCACCCCATCGGGCAGTGTGTGTATCGAAAACTATCCGGTTGCGGTATCATACGGCGCGTGCCAAGAGTAATTTATTTATGGTTGCATTATGGTGTCCAAACGAACCGCCCCACCGGGCGGTTTTTTATTAGAGAGCAACGCGCAGAGAGCAGAGAGCAATGAAAGTTCCCCTCCTGTGGAGGGGTGTCCGCCAGGACAGGGTGGTCTTGAGAATCCGTAATGTTGTAAAAAAAAGACCACCTCCCCGCTACGCGGGACTCCTCCACAGGAGGAGAACTTGCCACGCAACGGAAACGAAATAAAGTTCCCCTCTGGCCAGAGGAGGGGTGGCACGAAGTGCCGGGGTGTCGTATTCTTAGAGAGCAGAGTGTAGAGAGCAATGTTTGTGCTCGCGTTCGCTCGCAACACCACAGACCTGGATCCTGTGGTCAAGCCACAGGATGACGCCTATGAGAAAAAACGCGACGCAAATATGAACAATGTTCAGAAAATAAAATCTATATCCAGCCTTCGTCATTCTGGGGCTTGACCCCAGAATCCAGGTGGATAGACTTGCGCGTATGCGCACCTTATGTGTCGCCTGCGGACTGCGTCCTTGCCGTATCCTGCGCTTCGCTTGGATTCATTCCGGCCTACGCCGGTTGACGGTTCCCCATGGATTGCCGCGCTTCGCTCGCAATGACAAGGGGTGCGTGTCCTACGGTATGAAAATTCCCCTTCGCTGGCGAAGGGGTGGACGCCCCGGGCGGACGGGGTAGTGGTATTGTATGTCCCTGCGGGGCAATGGACCCCGGCCTGCGCCGGGGTGACGAGTATTTTGTAATTGGAAGCTTGTTTCTACGAATATTGTTCAAATTTAGGTGTGGTATTATTTTTAAGTCGTCATACCGGCGACGGCCGGTATCCATTGCGTTCCCTTGGCATGTCGCAATTTGGTAATTAGTCACCAATAACAAAAAACGCACATGTTTGGACATGGCTCGCGTCCGCTCGCACTGTATAGTCCCTATTCCGGCCTGCGCAGGAATGACAAGGTCTTGGGAAAGGTCTGGGGTTTGTGCCATATTTTACGTGTATTGTGCACCGATGAAATACGAGAAAATTTAAAATGGGGGCTGGCAATAATACTATCAGATAGTTGTGGGACTATTTCTGCCAGGAACGCAGAATATAAAAACTAGGTATTGCTGATAAAGTCTGCTTCCCAGTAATACCATGACGCGCGTGTTGCGCCATAGCTGGTGCAACCACGGTTTACGTATGGGTATTTACTCTGTGCGGCGGCAGTTATTACACCATGATAATTCCCAGGCGATACTGTTTCGGCACAGTCGTTATCATCTGTAACATAAAAATCAGGTTGAAAACACCGTGCGTAAAAACGAATTTTCTTTCTCTCTGTTTGGGTAACTGCGTAATAGCCACGCGTTGCCTGGGATAATTTTAGATAGCCATTTTCGGATTTGCATAATTCAAACATGGCTGCCAATTGTGATTCTTCGGTGGCGGTCAGATCGGTTGGATAATATTTGCTTTCGATACCGTTGGCGATAAGTGTTTGATTTCGTTCCTGGGATGTGATTTTTGTTTTCAGGTCACTGGAATTTGTAACTGCAACAGCGGCGACATTTGTCGCCGCCGTGATATTTTGGTCGCTTGTTTGTTGTGTTGCAGTAATGCCGGCATTGTTTAACAACTGTTGCGCGGTATTTTGTATTGAACCTGCATTTGTGCCTGTGCCATCGCAGGTGCCTGCGGTAATTGTTACCTTGACGTGACGACATGTTTGATCGTTGGGTTGTGGGTGTCTGGTTGTGTCGCATTCCGTGTCGGCTTTTCCTGTTGATTCGAAGCTGGGAGCACCCTGGGTGAAAACTTGTTTTAATATTCCCGTAACCGCGTCTGCACGTTGTTGTGACAATTTTTGATTATTCATGCTACTGCCCGTTCTGAATTTTGTTCTATCGGTGTGCCCAGTTACCAAAACACAATATGTTAAATTAGTCCAATCCAGACCTTGTTGATTGTTAATTTTTTGTTGTAATTCTGTTTTTAAGCTGTCTGCATTTTTGACAGTTGCACGACCTGAATCAAAGTATGTATCGCTGCTTATGTCCAGTGTGATTGCTGTTTCCAACTGGGGTAGGGTTGTTTGATTTTGAACACAGGTGCCGTCGCGTTCTGTATAGCCATCATTGCATTTGCATGTTTGTGTATTATCAGATGCTGCGTTATCAATACATTGGCATGCGTCAGCTTTTTTTAACCCGGTCAGATTGCAGGCGGGTGTTTTTGCAATGCATTGGCCACCTTGTTCTACGGGCTTGTCAGATGGGCATTCGCATCCGTTTTTTGTGGCATTTACAATATGTCCGCCATCGCATGCGACGCAACCCTGTTCAGCAGAAAAATATTGTGTGTTATCTGAGCATGTGCAATTGGGATATGTGCCGGTTGCCCCAGGAAAATCGCTACATTTTTTTTGTGAAATCGTCCGGGCGACGTCATCAATTGCACGTTGCAGTTCCTGGGTGTATTTTGATGCATATTTTTTCATGATTTCGTCGCTTTTGTTTTTCTTGGCGTCGCCCGAATTCACCGCCAGGTTGGCAATCGCACTGCCCACGGCACCAATACCGGCAACAGTTGCACCAGTCTTTAATTTGCTGGCGGTGTCCGCCTTTTGCTTTGCCCACGCGGCCGCGTCCGCACTGGTTTCATCACTCAGTGCGCGCGATAAACTGGTAAATGCACCATCGGTTTTGCCCGTTGCCGCGTTGTCATACAGACCTGTGTCCGCCGCATCGATTATTGTTTCGGATTCTATCCCAGGCGACATCCCCAGGGCATCTTTGCGCACCTTTAAATCCGCAGCCAGTGTTTTATATTGCGTGACATATTGGGTCAGTTCATTACCACCCGGCAATTCAATTCCCATATCGCCACCATTGATATTTTTGCCCATGCCATAGTCACACTTGAATGTGGCCAGGTATGCACGCATGTCGTCTTCGGCATTTTGGTCGGCGCGTTGTTCAGCCAGTGCGGACAATGCCTGGGACGTGCCGACGCCGGTTGCACCGATGCCCGCCGCCCCAATCAGTCTATTGGCCCATGAGTTTTCTTTGTCGTGCATTTTTTTCGCGTTTTCGCGCAGTTCGTCAACACGGGCCTGGGAATCTTCCTTGCTCAGTTTTGTTTTGCAGGACAATTTATCAGTGCTGATGCTGTATCCATCGCGGCACGCGGTAACGATGCAAATTTCTTTGTTTTGTTCGGCGTCCCATTTGCGGGTGCCGGATATCGCATCGTCGGGCAATGATTTACAGTCGCCACCAACCGCAACACAGGTATTATTGGATGCTTCATATCCCGGGTCGCATTCGGTAACGTGACATTTACCCCGTTTTAACTCGCCAGACTTGGCGTGTTCAATTTCTGCGATTTGTGCGTCACTGCACGGACCGTCGCTGGCCGTGCATACGCCATTGTCCAGCATAAAGTGGTCATCACATTTTTTTATGACACAGTTTAGTTTGTTGCCATCCCATTCATATTTTGCGGTTCTGACATGGTCGCCGGCCTGGTCGATGCAATCCATGCCAGCCTGGTCCACGCACGCGTCACCGATGGTGATTGTTGTGCAACTGGTGTCATCGTTCTCACACTGGTCGGCAGAATCGGTGGTGCACGAATTTTGGTTTATTTTTGTTGCTGTTGTTTGGCCGGTCAATTTATATCGCGCAGATTCACATTCTGTTGGGACGCATTTTTCTGTTGCCTTGTTATACAAGATGCTTTTAGCATTTGCTACTGAATTTTTTGTGCAACCGTTAACTTCAAGATTTCCCAATACCTCGGTGTCCGGTTCCATGATGATGTTTTGACCGTTCGCCTGGGCGGCGGTTAAAGTTTTTGTTTTCGTACCCACGTAGCTGAAGGTCAATTTAGTATCGTCGTTTGGAACCACAATTGAAAATTTACCATCGCGGTCAGCGGGAACACCACGCTTCGTGTCTGTCCTTGTGATGCTGGCCCCGATCGCTGGCTCGTTATCTGCGTCCAGGACAGTACCAGTCACCGTCACATCTGCAAATGCCGGGACGGTAACAGAGATTGCAAAAATGGCGGTCAATAATTTTTTCATTGGTTATTTTTCGCTTTCGTTATTATCGGACCCTTGGTCGGTTGCTTGTTCGCTGCCACCTGAATCACCGCTGTCGGCGTTATCAGTTTTGTCTGTATTTTGATTGTTATTCTGTTCGTTGCCGCCATCTGACGATGTGTCGGCTTTTTTATCGTCTGTTGTTGGTGTCTCGGCCTTATCAGTGTCCGTTGTTTGTGTTTTCTGGTCTTTTTCTTCTGTGTTCTCGGTCGCTTCGTCCTTTTTGTCGGATTCGTCGTCACCATAGTTTTTCTGGTGTTCATCCTCGGCCTGTTTCAGGGCACGGTCTGCCTTGTGCCGGTCAATCGCGCGATTTATTGCGCCCGATGTTACCGCGCCAACCGCCATACCAACCCCAGATCCCATCAGCGATGATGTTGCCGATGTCTGTTCCCGGGTCAGACGATATGCATTTTCCTTGAACGTGGTGACGTCAATGCCAAACCAATTTTGGGTGCAATCAAATGTGTCGCCGGCATAGACCTTTTTAGATGCAAATGGTGTTTCCTGGTTATCGCCCGCCCAGAAATTCACGGTATAGACGCATGTCAAACTGCGTTCGTCAAACATCGCGCCCAAACGACGGCACATTGTTGACATCTGGTCGCGCAGTGCATACAGGCGTTGTTCGTCAGATTTAACCTGAACCTCGGCCCCTTGGCGCAGGGTCGCAAATACGTTCATTGTGCGACTGGCCAGGCCGTTGTCCGCCGTTGTGCAATCGCGTGCAATCTGGGCACAGGCGGAAATCGCCGTGTCACCCGCGGATTTGCCCAAACACTTGGAATATGTAACACCACACTGTTCAACAATACATTCGTTATATCGATTGCCACAGTCGATGATTTTATTATATGACGCCAGGCGCGCGTTCATATCGCGGTCGGCGCGAATCTCGGGCGCGAATTTGGCATACATCGCCGATGTGCATGTCGTGATTTTGCGACGGCATGCGTCCATCTTGTCCCCCCACAGGGTGTCGGTGTCGCCACTGCATTTCGAAAAGTCAGACCCGCATTTTTCCGCCATGCATGCGCGCAGGTCGGTGTCACATGCCATCTTGCCCGATGTGGTGGCGCGGGCGACCGATGATGACGATGCGTCGGTGGCGTCGGCCGTGTCCAGGGCCGCGCGCTGGCGTCGTATCATTTCGGCACGTTCGTCCGCCGATGTGTCGGCACCGCCCGCGTTGGCGTTGCCCAGGGCGGCGTCAAATTGCGATGTTTTGTCCACAATTACAACGGGTGTTGTTGTGTCGGTGGCCGGCAATGTTGTTGCGGTATCCGTTGCGTTGTTATCCGTCGTGGTGTCGTTATCAGATGCGTCGTCCGTTGTGGTATTATTCTGGCGCGTCATATTCGCGGTCAGTGTCGGCATACGTGCCGATGCCTGGTTCGTGCGGGTAACGGTGGGGCGGGCACTGGCCGATGATGACGTGCCACGCGGAACAACGTTCGCGGCGCGCGCCGATGCGCATATGCACATTGCGATTACCGCAACGCCGGTTGCAATCGTTGTTCTAAAAATGCCGTTTTGGTTTGTCATTTATTCCCAAATTCCCGTTTCTTAGTTCAGCACCGCGCACGCCAGGTCATAGAATTTACATAAACTGGTTGCCATCGATGTTTCAGACGAATTGTTGTCGCACTTGTTGGCCATGCTGCGTTCGCATACGCTTTTGATGCATGCCGCGCGCCCGGCGTTGTCGGTGCAATTTGCGCGCGCCGTGGCCAGTTTTTTATCGCGTGCGTCCTGGTATGACTTCGCAATTGCGTCCACCGCGGCGGTCGCGTTTTTAATTGCCGTGTCACGCGCAGAAACCAGTTCGCCCCGCACAGCACTCAGATGCGCGTCGCAACCGGTGGCGTCCACACTGCATGTGGCAAAGAATTTGTCAAAATCCGCGTCGGCGGCGCATGCGCTGTAATCCGCGGTGCAATGATTGTCGGCAACCATACATGCAGAAATGTCGGTCTTGCATGATGCGGCCGATACCGTTTTGGCCGCCGCCGTGCGCAGTGATGCCATTTCGGCGGTAATGCCCGCCGCGCGGCACGATTGTTCAATCAATTGGTCATATGCGTCCGATACATCATCGGCGGTGCAATCGGTAACGCGGGCGATACATTGCTGGGTGGCCCATGTGTAACGTGCCGATGGCGTCGATGGTGCAGACTTTAATTCACGTTCAGAAATAGTATACTTTGCGGACGCACCGACGGAAACGCTGCGCATGCCAGTCGCACCAGGGGTGCCGGCGTTTTCGGTGCCGCAATACTGGCACCGCGCCGCCGGATTAGATGACGCGTTTATCGCGCACACGGAATCCAGGCATCGCGTTAAATTTGCAACCGAACACGCTGCGAATGTGCCATATGGCACAATTGCGCCGCCAATAATAAAGAATAATATGCGTGCTTTCATTTCTCTCTGTCTGGATGAATTATATCAAAAAAGTAGGGCGTGCGACAACATAAAAAAGACGTGCATAAATTATTTTTGATAAAAAGTTATATTTGCTATTGACAAAAATAATATTTTGTCCTATATTATGGTGCGTAATGAGAATAAAAGGATTTGAAATGCAAATATCGCAATTGAAAAACAAATTGAATAAACGTGTCTTGGTGGCCACTGGTGCAGGTGTCGCGGCAAGTATTTTATTGGTGTTTGGAATCACCCAATGCAGCAGTAAAAACGACGCGTATGATGAACGTGATGCGGCCCGTGCTGAAACCGAGCAGGTTCTCTCGCGTGCAAACGAAGTTATTGACAGTCTGTGCACCGCGAATGCGGGTCTGAAACGTGCGCAGCAAGATTGCAATACGGTTGTGAGTGAACAAGAGGGTCAAATTGATGCGCTGAATGATTCTATAGCGGCATTGGCGGCATCAAAGGATTCTATTGCGGCGTTGAACGATTCGCTGCAAAATGCGGCGCGCCAGTTGCAAGAGACCAGAAAGCCACGCCAGCAGCGTCAACCCCAGCGTCAGCCACGCCGTGACAATACACAACCACGTCGTGATGATGTGCAGCCACGTCAGGATGTCCAGAATAATCCTGGGGCTAATAATGCAGGTGTATCTGTGACTGTTGGTAACGACAACAGTGGTGCAGTTATCGTCGGTGATAACAATACAGTTATTGTTGCCAAAGAATGTGCCTCGGTAAATGTCGCCGCCGATACGCTGAAACAGCACACTGTGACCATCACACGCCAGTGGATTGGCACACGTCGCGTAAAGTAATTGACGTTACCAAAAAAACATCAGTCCGCAGTGTCTGCGGACTGTTTTTTTTATAGACAGATAAATTCAATCTGTGTTATGATACTTAGCACAGAGAGAATTTTACATGAAATACATCAGAATTTTACTGCTTTCATTGTTTGTAATGCCGTTTGCGGCACACGCGGCGTCGTCTGAATTTATGGTTGCGGCGCAATTGCTGGCCGCGGCAAAAAATGCCGATATTCAACAGGTCCAGGCGTTGATAAACAATGGCGCAAATGTGAATTTTGTGGATTCAACGGGTATGTCGATTGTGTGCACGGCACTGATGAACAATGACGTGCGTGCGGCTCAGATTTTACAGATGTATGGTGCTGATGCGTCAAATTGCGACCGTCAAATTCGTGCATATAAAAATAAAAACCAGACCGGTGCGGGCTCTGGCGGGCTGTTTGGTGGGCTGTCGTCCGCCCAAAGTATTACACTGGCGGCGGCAGGTGCCGCCGTTGTTATTGGTGGGCTGTTTCTGTTGACCGATGTGTTTGATCCGGGAAACGATAATGGGTCATCTGGATCGACCGGAAATCGCGTTGACGACAATACGGGCGGTAACACCGGCGGTGGTGCGTCGGCCGCGTTCACAACGCCGTATGGTCCGGCAATGCCAACCGCGGCGGATGAAACCGCGAATCTGGCAACCAACCTGAATTATTACAGCCCCAGCACAGATGGTATATTAAAAGATAACTTTGCGTTGATGAACGCGTATAAACAAAACTATCTGTTGATGATGGGGGGATATACCGCGTTGGCGCGTGGATATATGGGGATGCGGACACTGCGTAATTCATCAACGCGCGCGCCGATTTCAATCAGTGGTAATAACCTGGGGTCGGAACCAGTGCTGGGGGGGCGGCCGGTGAACGTTGCGCTGGTTACGACAAATGGTATCAATGCAACCGATGATTCATCACTGGGGGACCGCATATTGCCGTGGACAACGACTAATAATAACGGCACAACCGCAAATCCGGCGGCGATTGATATGATTTCCAGCAAATATTACAACAATAAACTGGTCGCGGGCAGTGATGGCACATCGCTGGCGGGATATACCACAACCGAAGATGCGTCGTTGTTAGATTACCTGGATTTGTCGGGATTTGGCACCGCGACGAATAACACCACGGCAACCGGCAGTGATAATCTGTTGGCGAAAATTGTCGGGGGCAAGGATTCTGGATACACCACGGCGGATTTTATCGGATTTATGCCAAATGGCCAGATGACAATATTCAGAACCGGTGGTGGCCAGAAAATGAAAACCGTTACAGGGGCCCAGGCCAGTGGCTCTTATGCAATGGCGGGCGATGCGCTGGCCACAGGGGATACGTTGACACTGTTTGATAAAACACTGACGGTGACGCGGACCGGCAATGTGATTGTCGCAACAGACGGCACGACGACATATAACGGGTATATCGGGGCGGACGGACTGCTGTATATCGACAGTGCGGCCGATGGCAAAATCAACCAGGCATATACAATCGCCGATAATAAATTGACATTGGGCAAGGAACTGGCGGCGGCGGATTATTATAATTACAAGGCGATGTTAAACGCGGCCGCGTTGTGGAGTGTTGGTGACGCCGCGTCTGGGGGGCGTTCAATGCCAAATATAATTGCCAATGCGTCGGTGATTTCGCCGTTGCGGGTCCAGAACGTTGAATCAATTGATGATTTGCTGTCATTTTTATCATCGCAATATGTGGCAAAGTTTGCCGAATTTGTGAACAAATATTATGATGTTGACGCGACCGATGGCACAAGTGGGACAAACAGTTTGCCCGGTGTCGACGCGGTCAAATTCTTTAATGGATTGGGATCGACATATTCGCCGTTGACGCTGTTTTCAACCGGCGCATTTGAAACTGACAGCGCGTATTCTGGCAAGACATTGTCGGCGACGTTTGAAAATGCGGCACCGCTGGTGTTTTCAAATCTGAATCATCTGTTTATGTCGGTCGTTGCCATTGGCCAGGTTGGCACCGGCACATCTGCGGCGGAAAGTGTTTCGGGGTACACGCCCGCGAATAAATATCAAATCAGTCAATGGCATGACACCACATCTGATAAATATTACAAGGCACGCGTATGCGGTATCGCGGGGCGGGGCGCAAATGGGGTTGACCCATGGTGCTTTGCCGCCACAGGTGTGACCGATGAACTGGCAACGGCGGCGGCGGCCGGTGCGGCGGGCGCGGTGCAATCGGCGTTCAGTTATATGGACAATAAACAATTGTTCGCGTTGTTGGCGTTGACGGCCGATGGGCCGTATCTGGGGTCGGTGAGTGCCGGTAAATCTGTGACCAAGGTGGAACTGATTTCATATCTGCAAAATCTGTATACGATGCCCAGTGAATATACATATCGCTGGGAAAATGGTGGCGAAAACTATCTGGATGTTTTCAAAGAGGTTTTCGGTTATGGTCTGATAAACGTTGCGCGTGCGACCACCCCAAATACCAAGGTATATTATTATGATGGCACCAATATCGTATCCAGCAAGGGTAACGCATACTGGCGTGCGGCAACAAATACCACGTTCCGGGCGTCGTCGGCGTTCAGCCCGCGTATGGCAACCATCAGCGCGCCGTTCTTTGATAAACTGGAAAGTATCGATGGTGATTTGACGTTGCCGCGTATTTGGAAAAATGAATTCGCGGTTGGTACGCAATCGCGTCGTGGGTTGTATATGGGTGATGTCTTGGGCGAATTCCGGACAGGCACCGCTGCCGCGCCACGCACCCAGATTGGCAATATCGGATTTTCAATGACCGCATCGCCACGCGCATATGACGACAATATGGCCGGAATTGATACGATGCAATTTGATTATGCACGTGGGGCATGGAACTTTGCCGCCGGATACCAGCGTTACCTGACCGATGGGGCGTCGCGCTTTGACGGGTTGTCAAATCCGATTTTGTCCCTGGCGTCAAATGCGGTTGTGTCTGGGGCGGATTATAATGCGGGCCGTTGGTCATTTGGTGCACGCGCGTTTTCGGGTGCAATTACCAGCGAAGAATTACTGGAAAACGATCCAACGATTTCATCGCAGTATGCGCCTGCGCGACTGGGCCTGATTCAGGGCGGCAATGCGCACGTTGCATTGCGTGGTGATAAATTTGGCATTTCGACCGCGTTTGGTAATGCGCGTGAATCTGATACGTTCCTGGGGGCCCAGACGGGCGGATTGCTGGACCTGGGGGCGGGCGATACAATGTATGTTGATACTGAATTGTCATATCGGCCAACCGATGGCGTCGCGTTCAAATTGCGCGGGACGGTCGCGCGCACAACGTCGGATATGACGGGTGGGGATTTCATCTTGGGAATGTCTGATGTTTATTCTGATGCGTTTGGGGTTGGAATTGATGCCGGTAATTTCAGTTTTGCCGTATCGCGCCCGCTGGGGGTATCGCATGGAACGATGCGGTATGCACATGCCGACTATGACATTATTGATGTGGGCGATGGCAAATATGATATTGGCATATCAAACGCCGGTGTGCGTGATGTCAACCTGGCCCCGGAATCCCGCGAATTGCGGTTCAGTGGCGCGTATCGTCGGGCATTGGGCGCGTTCACCGACGGGGCGGTTGGGTTTATATATCGCGTAAATCCAAATCATACAGACGCGTTTGGTAATGAATCCATATTCATGTTGAAATTAAATCACAGATTGGGGATATAGTCCCAATCTGTTTTTTTGATTGACAAAATAAAATATTTGTATTACTGTCTGGTGGGCTAGAACCAAAAGGCAATAATATGAACATTTATTCTGGGATTGAATATATCAAAGATTATTTTAACGGCACGGCCAAGAAGCAGATTGGCGCGGACGCACAATCTGATGCAGAAATTTTGGGCTATTTGGTTTCCAATTTTCGCAAGATGCGTGGCCGCAATGGTGTTATGTATTACTATCTGTTTGTGTATGATAATGCAGATTTGCCGGTTCTGTGCAAGATATTGTCCCGCAATGGGATTTTGCCACGTGTCCATACCAGTGAATATTTCATTACACCGGCCAAGGTCGTTCGTTTCCCGGTGTCATCGGTAATCAAGGATAATGCCAAGGTTGATTTTCTGCGGAAAGTTCAGGGATATGTGTTTAATACCACGGGCGGTGATATCCAGGCAAAGCTGGATGCGGTGCGTCAACAGATAAAATCAAAAGTCAGATAAAAAAATGACCCGTTTGGGTCATTTTTTTATTTAGATACAACAACCATTGCCGTGCGCAGAACAGTGTCGCCGAACATGTATCCGGTCTGCATTTCCTGGATAATGGTGTTGGGTGCCGTGCCGTCTGGGGCGGGGATAACCTGAATCGCGTTGTGGAATTGCGGATTCAGCGTCTGGCCAACGGATTCAATTTTTGTAATTCCAATTTGCGCAAATGCCGATTCAATTGCGCGCGCCATTGATTTAATTCCCGCGTCGTCCGGGGCGTGTTGCATGGCGGCCTGGACCGCGTCCATCACGGGCAGTATTTGTTTCGCAACGTTCATTGCGCTGGTGCGGCTGCGTGATTCAATGTCCAATGCCGCACGCCGACGCGTGTTTTCCAATTCGGCAACTGCACGCAAGTATTTGTCGTTTAATTCACTGAATTCTGATTTCAGCGCGGCCAGTTCCGCCGCAACCGGGGCGCATTCGTCGGGGGCCACATCGCTTGGTGCGTCCGCCGGCGCGTCGTCTGATACCGATATGGTGTCAATTGCAACTTCTTTTACATCATTTTCTGTTTTTTTGTTTTCGTCCATGTTTTTGCCTGCCTGTATAATAAATGTCTGATTAAAAACATGTGCGGGGGCGGCGGATTTGCCCCCACGCCGCACACTATATATTTATTCTATACTGGTTATTATAGGTATGAAATCGTCTGGTTTCAAGGACGCGCCTCCAACCAGCACCCCATCAACATTTGCAATAGACATAATTTCGGCGGCATTTGACCCCTTGACACTGGCACCGTATAAAACAGGCGTCCCGTCCAGGCCCATGTCGGTCAATGTGTTCGCAATCAGTGTGTGTGCCGCGCTGATTTCATCGGCGGTGGGGGTTATGCCTGCGCCAATGGCCCATCGTGGTTCGTATGCAACGATAACGTCGCGTGCGTCGGTCGGCACGGATTCCCGAACCCCAGATTCAATAATCGCCATTGTTTTGCCAGCCTGTTTTTCGTCCATTGTTTCACCAA
This sequence comes from uncultured Alphaproteobacteria bacterium, assembly GCA_934276735.1. GTDB lineage: Bacteria > Pseudomonadota > Alphaproteobacteria > Rs-D84 > Rs-D84 > Enterousia. The sequence goes on from CAKQTG010000001.1 coordinate 424,898, forward strand.
CGCATATAATCGGGGTCAGACCAGCGGCAATGGCGGTCGCGGCCTTGGCCCGGACAATGTCGTTTGTGTCGCCATGATATGCCCGACATTCACTGTGGCCGACAATGACGTATTTTGCCCCGGTTGCCGCAATCATATTGGCCGAAACCTCGCCCGTGAATGCGCCGTGGTCGTGACGGCTGACGTCTTGGGCACCGATAAATGCAGTGCCAGATTCGGCACCCAATAATGGGTATGGAACGCACAGAATAACCCGATTTTTTGTTTTTACGCCACGCAATGCCTCTATCATATTTTTCAGCATTTCACGTGTTCCGTTCATCTTCCAATTACCTGCGATAATTTTCATAGAATTTCCCTTTTTTTCGTTGATTTTCGTGCTATCGTTTTGCTATGGTATCGCAAAAGGGGATTAAATGCTAGAATATTTACGTAATGCAGCAGATAAACCAGTGGCAAAAGTTTTAATTGCCATATTGGCGTTTTCTTTTGTTGGTTGGGGTGTCGCCGAATGGGTTTTCGGGGGCAGTCGTGGTGATAACACATTGGTTCGCGTTGGTGATTCTGAGGTCACAATGCAACAGTATAATGCCGAACGCTCGCGCCAGTTGGCCCAGATGACGCGTGAACAACAGCGTGCGGTCTATACCGACGCGCAAACGGGTGCGGCATTTACGGCACGCGTGTTGGGTGACCTGTCAACCCAGCGTATGGCAGAAAACCGCGCAAATGATTTGGGCTTTGTCGTGACTGATGCACGTATCGCGCGTGAAATTCGTGAATTCCCAGAATTTCAACAAAATGGAAAGTTTTCAGCATATCTGTTTGATGTCGTGTTGGCAAATTCCGGCTATACCGAGGCCCAGTTTGCCGATGTCCTGCGTAATCAAATTTTGCGTGGGTATGCGATTGGCGCGATTGGGATAAAAATGCCAGTGCCTGGGTTCGCGGCGACGGCGACATATAATGCGCGCTATGGCCAGAAACAGATTGATTTCGCAACGGTAAAATTTTCTGATTTCAAGGTTGGACAACCAACAGACGCGCAATTACAGGAATATTACACCGCGCATCCGCAAATCGTCCCAGAAAGTCGCACTGTTTCGTATGTCTTGATTCCAGCAGAAATGAGCAAACCTGACGCCTATGACGCAGGTTTGGCCATCGCGCAAAAGGTTGAAGATGACATCATCGCAGGCGAAACGATGGCAACGGCGGCCAAACGTCACGGTGCGAAATACGTATCGCTGGGCGCGTTCACGGCGGATAAACGTCCAGCAGACGCAATTATGAACGACAAAATGGTTGCCAAGATTTTTGATATGGAGGTCGGCCTGGAAAGCGAACTGACTGAAACCAAACAGGGTTTTGTAATTGTTCGCGTGGACAAGGTTGCGCCCCAGCATAACGCAGAATTTGCATCTGTGAAAAAGAATCTGGTTGCCGATTGGCAGCGTGACGCCCAACGCAAACAGGCATACGTTCGTGCAAACGAAATCTTGGTTGATTTGAACAAGACGGGCAAATTGGCGAATAAAAAATCTGTGACTGTGTCGCGCACATCGGGCGCACCGACAGATGTTCTGGTTGCGGCATTCCGTGCGCCGGCCGGTGATAATTCCATTGTTGATGGTGCGGACGCGTTCTATGTTCTGCATACTGGGGAATTTGTTGCGCCAAAAATGGACGCGAAAAAAATGGCCGATGTTCGCAAAGAATTACAGAACACACAATCGCGCGAAATTACAGACGATTATAATGCGTTCTTGATTCGCACGTATCCGGTCAAAATAAATCACAAGGTTTATGATAAATTCTTTGCAAAATAATAAAACGCCCACTTGGGCGTTTTTTAGTCGGGGGCGTATATGACAACAAAATGGGCGGATGGCAAAAATCGATGCGCGTGGGCAAATCCGAATAATCCAGAATACATAAAATATCACGACACTGAATGGGGGCGCACCGTGCATGATGATGCGCGGCTGTTTGAAATTCTGGTGCTGGAATCGTTTCAGGCGGGCCTGTCGTGGGAATGCATTTTGGCAAAGCGTGAAAACTTTCGCTGCGCATTTGATGGATTTGATGCACGCCGCATTGCCGAATATACAGACAGCGATGTCAGCCGATTGATGGCGGATGCGGGGATTGTTCGCAATCGATTAAAGATTTGCGCGACAATAAAAAATGCGCGCGTATTTTTGGAAATCGTAAGCGAATTTGGTTCGTTTGACGCGTACATTTGGCGCGTGACGGGCGGGGCGGTAATCCGAGAGGTGGGCCGCACACATTCAGAAATTTCGGACGCGATTTCCCGCGACCTGCGCCGGCGCGGTATGCGATTTGTTGGCACAACAATCATCTATGCATACTTGCAGGCCATCGGCGTTATCAACGGCCACAGCGCAGATTGCTGGTGCACAAAATAATCCCGCCCCGAATAGGGCTATATGTGCGATACGCGAGATTGAAGGGTTTAAAGCGAATCTTAATTTGCGTCAATTACTCTGTTTTTTCTTTTGAATAACAATCATTATATGTGCACTTAATGATAACATATCTGGACACTCGCAAATTGAAAAATGCAAATCCAACCATTTTTTATATTGGGTTTTATTTTTTGCAATTTCATTAAATTCTTTATGTGCGTTTTGATTGGGCCATTCAAGAGCAACCTGATGTAATAATTTTGTGTTTTTTGCTGTTTTTAAAACTAAATCTTTCAATTCACTTGGCCAATAAAAATGTGCATACGAACAACCAACGAACCAATTATCATCACCGGTTTGTGCTAGTAAATTCGTTTCTTGCCAAAAATTTTTTTCGTTTTTATATCCATATGTTTTCAAATATCCTTTAAAATCTTTAACACATAAATTTAACACCGCCGGTCTTGCCATAACAGATATAAATATCGGCGCCCCTGGTTTTGATACACGAACTAATTCTTTAATTGCTTTCTTTCTATCTTGTTCTGTTCGTAAATGTGATAACGGACCACCAATACATAATACCATATCAAAAGAATTATCTTTATATGGTAATTCTGTGATAGACCCTAAATCAACAGAATCAATAAATTTACCAACACGATATTGTTTGATTTTTCTTTTTGCTAATTCTAATTCTTTATCAGATATGTCCAGCAACGTCATATGATGACCTTGTTTTGCTAAATCTATTGTATACCGTCCAGGTCCGCCACCTGCATCCAATATTTTCATACCCTTTTTCAAATACTTTTTATAAAAATATTCTGTTGTTTGAAATTCCAGCATATGTGCTGCATTTTTTGTTGTTCTGGTGAATTCTTTTTCTGCGGATTCATTATAAAAATCTTTTACGGAAACACCATTTTTGCGTTTCTTTGGTTTAACAAATAATGATTTAATGAACTGAAACACGATTTTTCTCCTTCCTCGTATTATACCACAGAAAGTTCGAAAATGATAATTTTCTGCAATTTTCCCAAACCGAACTTTCAAACTCGGTAAAAATATTACAAAACGAAAGAAATCTTGCCCCGATTGGCAAGTTTTGTTTTAGCAGCTGATTCCCTCGGCACGGTTGTGCCTGTGGGGCATTCGTATGACGTTCACGGCACTACGTTTGTGAACATCAACTCATAGTCGAACCAACTGGTTCTGCCACCAGAAAACCCAACCAAAAATTAAACCGGCGCAAGGCCGGTTAAATTTTATATTTTATCGGTAGGCAGCTGATTCCCTCGGCACGGTTGTGCCTGTGGGGCATTCGTATGACGTTCACAGCACTGTTGTTTGTGAACGTCAACTCATTGTCGAACCAAATGACTGGCGTCATGTGGTCGAACTGCGTTGACCACGACCAAAAATTAAACCGGCACAAGGCCGGTTAAATTTTTGGTTGGGGCAGCTGGATTCGAACCAACACTGACGGAGTCAGAGTCCGGAGTTCTACCGTTAAACTATGCCCCAATGCGTCGCGTATTATATAACGCCTTTTTCTGCTTTGCAATCAAAATTTGCGCTTTTGGTGGCAAGATAGGCATTTTTATGATATTATGCCACCTATGAATATTCCGTTGGACAATATAATCAATTTTCACTTGGTGCGGACGCAATGTCACATAGATTGCTTGAATTATTTCGCGGGTTTGCTGGGCGCGGCGTTTCCGGCCCACGATTGTGATAAATTTACAGAACCGTATCAAACCGGATACGCATATCGCAACTATATGGCATATCACCCAGATATGAAAATGTTGCCCCAGCATTTGGAACTGTACAGGCGCGTTCACGACGAACATCATCAGCTGCAAGCGCACCATATTGGTTCGTGGGACGATGTGCGCCAAATCCCAAAAATCGTTTTAACAGAAATGGTCTGTGATTGGCACAGCGCGAATTTTGAACAACTGGAAATCCAGAAATCATCAGAATACGAAAATGTTCGGGCGTTCTTTGGCCGTGTGATGGCGCCGTTGTCGTGGACCGATGCACAGCGTGAATTTATCTTGAATCTGGTTGATGAATTGGCTAAACGCACAGATTCTGGGGCATTGCGTGCAATTTGGGCACCTGCGCTGGAATTATGAAATCAAACCCATAGATTTTACATACCGCTGCGCCGCATAATGCGGATATGGAGACGAGAAAAATATTTTATGCGCTGGCGGTGGCAATGCCATTGGTGGCTGCAAACAATGCGTATGCCTGTACGGGTATCACATTGAAATCCGACGACGGCGGTGTCGTTGTCGCCCGAACAATAGACTGGTCGCGCGAAGAAATGGATAATATCTATGTTGTTGTCCCACGCGGTCAAACCCAGACGGCGATTTTGCCAGACAATGCGCCCGGCGGTATGCAATATACTGCAAAATACGGATACGTCGGGCTGGGTATGGAACAGGCAGAATTTATCGTAGATGGCACGAATGAGGCGGGTTTGTCTGCGGCGTTGTTCTATTTCCCGAAATATGGAAAATACAAGCCCTATGATGAGGCCCTGGCCGGGCAATCCATTGGCGATTTGCAGTTGGTGTCGTGGGTGCTGGCAAATTGCGCCACAATCGATGATGTGCGAAATGCACTGCAAAATGTGCGCGTGATAAATATTGATTCGCGTGCCGATACGGTTCACTGGCGTTTTACCGAGAAAAATGGTCGCCAAATGATTCTGGAAATCGTTGATGGAAACATGAATTTCTATGACAGTCCGATGGGCGTTTTAACCAACGCGCCGGGATTTTCGTGGCAGACGACGAATCTGAATAACTATGTGAATTTAATCCCTGGGACCGCCGGGCCGATAAATCTGAACGGCGTAAAGTTATCTGCGTTCGGTTCAGGCAGTGGTTTCCACGGTCTGCCGGGGGATTTTACACCGCCGTCGCGATTCGTTCGCGCGTCGTTTTTGTCGTCGTATTCACTGAAACAGAAAACCGCATTTGATTCCGCAATGCAGGCGTTTCATATTCTGAATAATTTTGATGTGCCAACCGGTGTCCAGTTCGCTGTTGGTGCGGCACCAAACAATATGCCGTCGGCGACCCAGTGGACAATCGCAACAGATATGAAAAATATGGTGATTTATTACCATACTATGTATGACCGCACGGTTCGTTCAATTGATATGTCGGCAATTGACTTTGGCACGGTTGCGTTCCAGACGCACCCGCTGGACACGAACAAGCGTCCGACAATTATGCCGGTGCAAATTGATTACAGTGCCCCGGTTGTGGTGGAAACAGACGTGACCGTGACCGAGTTTATGGAATAAAAAATATTTGTCTTTGATTTATTATAAAAACGGCTATAATCCTTGGGTCATTTGATGAAAAACAACCCAAGGAGAAAGCATAATGAAAATCAAACCATTTGCCGGCGTTCGTCCCCCAAAAGATTTAGCGGCCCAGGTCGCATCGCGTCCATATGACGTTCTGAATTCTGTGGAGGCCAAGCAAGAGGCCGGTGAAAAATCACTGTTGCATATTATCAAACCAGAAATTGATTTTGACCCGATTGCCGATGAACATTCACAGGCTGTCTATGACAAAGCGGTTGAAAATTTCAAACTGTGGCAGGAACGTGGCTGGCTGGTCCAGGACCCAAAAGAAATGTATTACATCTATGCCCAGACAATGGACGGTCGCACCCAGTATGGTTTGGTCGCGGCGGCAAATGTTGATGACTATATGTCGGGCAAAATTAAAAAGCACGAATTGACGCGCAAAGACAAAGAAGATGACCGTATGATTCACGTTCGTATCCAAAACGCGAATATTGAACCGGTGTTTTTTGCGTATCCTGATGTTGATGAAATGAACAAAATTGTTTCGGACTGGGTTGCGTCGCACGCCCCAGAATATGACTTTGTCGCAGACGATGGTTTTGGCCACACGTTCTGGGCAATTACAGATGACGCGGTCAATGCACGCATAACCGAAATATTCAAAAATATCCCGGCGATGTATGTTGCCGATGGTCACCACAGGACCGCCGCCGCCGCCCGTGTTGGCGCAGAAAAACGCGCACAAAATCCGAATCACACAGGAAACGAAGAATACAACTATTTCTTGGCGGTGATATTCCCAGAATCACAACTGCACGTTATTGACTATAACCGCGTGGTGCGTGATTTGAACGGGCTGACGCCGGACGAATTCTTGGCACGCCTGGGCGAATCGTTTGATGTTGTTGATATGGGCACAGAAATTTACAAGCCGGCAAAACTGCATAACTTTGGTATGTATCTGAACGGCCATTGGTACAGTCTGACGGCGAAAGCGGGCACGTATAACGACAACGACCCGATTGGTGTTCTGGACGTGACAGTGCTGTCAAATTTGGTGTTTGATAAAATCTTGAACCTGGGCGATTTGCGCACCAGCAAGCGTATTGATTTCGTTGGTGGAATTCGCGGATTGGCCGAATTGCAAAAGCGCGTTGATTCGGGCGAAATGGTTGCGGCGTTTGCGCTGTATCCTGTCACCATGCGCCAGATTATTGACATCGCCGATACTGGCAACATTATGCCACCCAAGACAACGTGGTTTGAACCAAAGTTGCGCAGTGGTTTGGTAATACATAAACTGTCATAAAAAACGGGGCATCGCCCCGTTTTTTATTAGTGATAAAGCGAGTAAGTGATAGAGTGATAAAGTTTTCAGCATAAAAAATTAAAAACTTGTCGTTACTGCCGTTGCCAACTCACAAAATTCCCGTAGGTATTTTTTATGGTTGAAATTTAATTTTTTGGCGATTATAGTGAATATGAATCCAAAGGGATTTGGGTTCGGGGCCTTCAACAAGCCCGTAAATCTGTGGTATGCGCGATGCGTATATCAAATCCGCACAGTAAAGCGGCGCACATGCGCCATTTATTGTATGTACCCCACCATTATGGTCGGGGATCCACCGGTAATACAACAGGGGAAACCCAAAGATCGGTGGGGTCATTCTGATTTATGATTTGTTGAAATCCCCGACCGTCAAATAATTTTTGGCGGTTTTTTGTAATTTGTTTTGACGTATGTCCTGGGGCGATAATTTTGCACTTGCAAGCGTCAAAACAGATGGTATAAATAAAACTAACAGACGATGAAAATCGTCATCATTTGGAATGAAAAGGAGAGCCTTATGAAAATGTCCCGTACAGCAATCAAAGAATTAACCGCGGCATATCGTGCCGTATTGAAACATGCATTTATTGCCGCAATGGGCGCAATGGTCGTTATCGGTGGCGCATCAGCCGAAAATACGAACAATCGTGAATACTTTACAGCAGATACAGAATGGTCTGGTAAAAATATTTCAAACAATGATTTTAAGTATGCCGAAGGTCGGACTGATAAAAACAAAGCGTTTGGAGGATTGGCTTTTGTTGATGGGGCAAAATTGACGGTTGCAGATTCTGTGTTTGACAATAACACATTTGATTATGTTGGTGGTGTTTTTGCAACTGGCGTCGGTGGGGGCGTATTAGATGTATCTGGTTCAACATTTTCTAATAATCATAGCACATTTGATGGTGGTGCCATTGGTGGCTATGGCGTGTTAAAGGTCACAAATTCTACATTTGTTGGAAACACAACAGATTTGACCAAGGATGCCGAAGGTAATTATACTGTTGCAGTTGAGGATAATTTGCCAGTAGGCGGTGGTGCAATTTCGTTTGGTGCGGTTTCATCATCAGATATTGCATCAATCAATGACACAAAATTTATTAATAATGTGTCTGGAATAAATGGTGGTGCTATTGGAACGCGTTTGGGCAAGGATGCAAATAACAGTGCAGCAAAATTAAACGTATCGGCAACGTTTGAAGGCAATCGCGCATATCAAAATGGTGGTGCGATTTATAATACGTTTTATGCGAATAATGGTTTGGAATTGGGCGATGGTGTGACCGTGGCTGGTAATTTTACCAAAAATTCCGCAGGCAAAAACGGTGGCGCAATCTTTAACGATGGTGCCAAGGACAATATTGGTAATGCCGGTGGCGTTATGACCATTCGCGATTCGTTGTTCAGTGAAAACAGTGCAACAAAATGGGGCGGGGCAATCTTTAACAGTGGCACATTGACACTGGGCGATGGCGTTTCGTTCACAGGCAACAGCGCAACAGATGGTGGTGCGGTTTGGAATGACGGTAAAATGGAAATCGCCGCAGGAACTAAGTTTGTTGGCAATAATAGTAAAAATGCCGCTGGTGCGTTGTATAACAATGGTACTGGAACATTGGACAATCTGATTGGTGTTGTTTTTGAAAATAATACCGCGGCGAAGGGTGGTGCTATTAACAATTCAAAAACATCAGCCAGCGTCAAGGGTGGAATAATAAATCTGATTTCAAAATCACATTTCATTGGTAATTCTGGTGGAATATCTCAAGGGGGGGCAATCCGTAATCAGGGAACTATATCTAAAATTGAAAAGAGTGTATTTGACTCCAACGTCGCAGGAAATGGTGGCGCAATCAATAATGGAACCTGGGGCAGCGTGGTAGAAGGTATTTATCAGACAAAGTTTATCAATAATACGGCGGTTGTGGGACCAGCCCAGCAAGGTGGTGCGATTGTCAATGCAGGACACATCGGCATTATTGATGAAACGGTGTTTGAATCAAACCATGCTGGCAAGATTGGTGGTGCAATAGCAAATGTGACCCCACAAAATAGTGGTGGCGACCCTGCAGAGGTTAATATTGCAAATTCTACATTTACAGGTAATGTTGCCGGTGAAAGCGGTGGTGCAATATACAATGCCACAGGTGGGGCGGTAAGTCTGTCTGGGGAAAATACGTTTACTGGTAATATGGCGGGTGGCGTCGGAAACGATATTCACAATTTGGGTAAATTGACGGTGTCGGGCGGCACAACGACCATTGATGGCGGTATCACAGGCGATGGCGCATTGACCATTGCTGATGGCGCAACACTGAATATCGGTACCACAACGGTTCAACAAAAAGAATTGACACTGGACGGCACGGTTGGAGTATCACTGATAGACGCTGAAAATTACGGTAAATTGTGGGTGGAAACATATACAGGCAACGGTAAGATTGCGCTGAATGTTGCAACGCCTGGGACATACGATGTTTTTGGAGAGTATGTCGTGTATGATAATGTTGATGCCGGTGCGGTATATAACATGGTCAGAGATGGCGGTAAGTTCACTTTCAAAACCAAAGCAGTGAATGAAATTGCAGCTGACACTGGGTTGACGAATGTTGCCGCAAATACGGTTGCTGCGTTGGCAAATGCAGATAACAATTTGGCAAATATTGCATCGCTGAACGCGCAACAGGCATTGCGTAATGGCGATACAGATTATGTTGAAATCGAATCTGCCAAGGCAAACCCAATTGATCAACCTGTCGTTCAATCGGTTGCGCAATCTGTTCAGGGCGCAGTCATGACACTGGCGGCGAATCGTATGGCGGGCACACCATCGGCGGGCACAATGGGCCGCAGCGGTGGTGATTTGTCTGATGCTGATTACGGCGTGTGGGCACAGGGTATGTTTAACAAATCCAAATTCAATGGCCAGTTCAACGGATACACCCGTGGTGTGTCGGCTGGGTTTGATGCGCTGATTGACAAACAGTACACGATTGGTTTGGGTTATGCGTTCGGACATTCTGATGTTCATGCCAATGGCGGTCGCGATACCGAAATTGACAGCAATAGCATATTTGCATATGCCCAGTACAAGCCAAGCGAATGGTTCGTCAATGCGGCATTGAATTACACAATGTCAAAATATACCGAAACCGTTGACGCATTTGGTGTTCGTCTGAAATCAGACCACGATACTGATGCGTTCGGTGGCCAGGTTATGACCGGTTATGATTTTGCATCAGGCCTGACGCCGGAAATTGGTCTGCGCTATTTGCACGTGACCCAGGACGGATACAATAACGGTCTGGCACACGTCAGCAGCGATGATACAGATTTCTTGACTGGAATTGCCGGTATGAAATATCGTTTCGCAATTGAAAACGATTCGGTTATCAACTGGTTCCCAGAACTGCGTGCGGCGGCGACGTATGATTTTGTGTCTGACCGTGCGATGTCCACCGTTACAATGCCAGGCGCGGCGTCCTATGTGGTTGATGGCGACCGTCTGTCCCGATTCGGTGGGGAATTCGGAATTGGTCTGACCGCAGAATACAAAGGACTGGAAATCTCGCTGGTTTATGATTTGGATCTGCACAAAGATTACACATCACAAACCGGTATGGCAAAATTCAGATATGAATTCTGATAGAACAGAAACGGGGCAATGCCCCGTTTCTTTTTTCAGTAATAAAGTTTAAATTGTCGGCCCACAGAGCAGGGGGTTATTTAAAATATTTGCTGTGTTGTTCTTGGGATATTTTATACATTTTGTCAAACAGTGCGTCGGCATCGGCGCGTGTTGCGGGGCCCGATGTTGTGCCACCAATATCGGCACCGTTTAATATAACCAGACGACTGGGGGCCAGGTCATTGCCACATTCGATAAAGTATTCGGCACTGTCGTAATATTTACCAAAACAGCGACCGTTTGCAATCCCGGCATATCCGGCATCGGCCAGTGCATTGCACGATGGTTGCGCACCGCGTGTGATTTCGCCATTACCCAATGTTTCATACACATCGTATCCCGCCGCGCCCAGGACACCATTGCACCATACGTTCACGTATTGCCCGTCCAGTGAAACGGTTGTGCCATTTGAACTGGTCTTGCGTGAACCAAAGCAATCGCCATTTAATATATTTATGTCATAGTCACGGGTATTGATTCCCGCGCCACGTGAAATTTCTGCGCGTCCGATTGGGGTTGCGTCGTCTGATTGCGGACTGAGTGCCGCACCGCAAATCATTTTGATTCCGCGACAATTACTGGTCGCGTCCCATAATTCGGTGTCATAACCCGCGCCCATTGAAACATAGCATTTTGTTGGATCCAGGCGGCAAACCGTCGGCTGTTGCCACCAGGGGGTGGCGGCTGTTGCCGCGCCACATAATACCGAAATCACAGAAAACGCAAATATTTTTTTCATTTCAATCTCTTGGTATGTGTGTATTCTACCAGAATTTGCCCCGATATGCAAGGTCGCCACTATTGCCCAGTGCCTGTGCCACCGCCCGATGTGTTGTCGCTTGTCGTTGCGCCATTGGTGGTTGAGTTGTTATTACTGGTTGTTTCGTCATCTGAGGCACGGCAATAACCCCATTTTGTATTTGCACCTGTTTCGGAATAGAATTTCTGGTGCAATTTATGTCCCGTAATGTCATGCTTGCCGTTACCACCTTTCGTGTTGTTTGTGGCCTGTTGGTCGGTTGTGGTTTCGGTGGAATCGTTTTCTTCTTGGTCAATCCATTGCGTATCAACCCACAGTCCGTTCAGACGTTTGCATTCCGCCGCTAGCACTGTTGCCATTTCAACACGTATTGAATCCATGACGACATTTACATCTTCCATAACAGTGGTCGGCAATACGTAATTGGATTTGGTCGCCTCGGACGGACGGACACAGGTCTGCATTGCGTAGCGCACCATTTTTTGATACAGACTGCCGATATAGTCGGTGCCACATTTGCTGGTGTCAACCTCTGGTTCGTCCGGCGTTTCTGTGCCGCCGCATACACCATCCGTGCATGGCTGGCAACTGTTGCCGGTGGTGAGGGTGTTGTCTGCAACCCATATACCGTTTTTACGGACCGCCAGGAAGTAACCTTGTTTGCAACGCGTGTATTGTTTGCTGGTTGGGCAAATGTATCCGGATGCGGTTGATGTGTCGCCATCGTCACCGCCCGGTGTATTGCCGCCGGTATCATCATCGCCACCACTGTCGCCATTATTGCGATTCCACAATTCCTGGTTACACTGGTAATTTGTGGCGTATTGCTGTTCGCCCGGCGCATACACGCGGCAACCATACGGATATGCGTGCAGACTGTCGTTAGATGGGACGGCGCACATGTCGCGTGCAAATTCTTGCAAAGTGACACGGCATTCCTTGCCAATCTTTTGATCGGTGATGTTGCGCATGGCCTGGACCAGTAAATCCAGGGCGTTGCCGGAACCGTCGCTATATAACATGCTGCACGCCTGTAATTTTTCCTTGCACATTTCTTCGGATAATTCCAGGCGCGACCCCCGTAATAATTGCTCTTTGACATTACTAAAATCTTTTAACGATTTGCTCTGTTCATCGTAACAGGCATTTACGACGTCCAGACATTCGTTTTTGACGGTGCGGATTCGTTCATGCTGGCCCTGGTATATTTCGGCGATTGCCTGGCGCATGAATTCATCCCACACATCGTCGGCCAGATCGCGACACGTGTCCAGTCCGCGCGCGGCGTATGCACGCTTGCTGTTTAATTCGGCGACAATCAGGCGGTTTGAAGGATTGGTCAACACGTCGCCCGATAATGAAATCTGGGTTTCCAATTGGTAAAAATCCGCCGTGTAAATAGGTTCGCCCTTGTCCCGGGTCAGATACCGGCCAGATATATCCAGACAATGAACATAATCTGTGCCACACGCCGTGTCGGCGGTGATATCCTTGCGCACCTGGGCGATACAGTCGTTGATTGATGTTGAATTATGGGCGTTATAATTTTCCAGACGCGCGTCGTTCATTTCGCGCTCGGTGCTGCGTATCGTGCCCTGGGCGGTCGCCAGTTTTTTATTCAGTGCCGTCAGCAATGTTGTGCAATCGTTTTCAATATACATGCCATACGCTGCGACAACCATGTTCAGGGTTGATCGTGACGGACAGCGTTCAGAAACCAAATCGGCACACTGGCTGTGCACCGCGTTGTATAATGATTCCCCGGTCAGGTTCGCAATGTTTGCGCCCGATGCCAAATCTGTGGTTGCCCAGATTGCGTTTATGTCGCCGGCGATGTCCAGTGTCCCCAGTGTTGATAACGAATTTGATTTGGTCTTGGTTAAAACCGCACTGATACCGGCCAGTTTTTGCGCCGATGATGAATTGTCGCGTGCGGTTGATGCCGCAGTTTCGCCGGTGGTCGCGTTGACCATTGCCTTGACCTCGGCCGCGGTTTTGGGAATAACCTCTATATTCAAGTTCTTGAAATCTTGCAGTTGGTCAGATGCCTGGCCCAGGGCGCGTTCACGTGATTTTATTTCGGTCAGCTTGGACGAGCATACGCACCGACGGTATGTGTCATCTTGTTTTGCACAGAATTGATCCATGCATGAAAAGTATGCGTCACGGCACGTGTTGTATCCGGTGCCAAATGTGTTTGTGCCGGCCGCCGATGTGGTGGTGGCGCGGGCGACCGCCCCGCTGCGCGCGACGGTTTTTGTTGCACTGCGTGCAGATGATTGTGTCGTGGTCGCACTGCGCGCGGTGGTTGTTGCACTGCGTGCGGTGGTGTTGGTGCGGGCCGCACTGCGCGCCGTGGCGGTGCGGTTGACCGTATTGCGTGCGGTGGTGCGCGCCGTTGCATTACGTGCGGTGGTCGCGGTTGCCCCCGTGCGCGTTGATGTTTGTTGTGATTGTGCGGTGTCTGATTTTGCGCGCGTGGTGACACTGTCTCTGGGCGTGGTGCGGGTGACGCTGGACGCGCTGCGCACCGCGGCATCGGCAAAACCGATGCCGGCACAGAGTGTTGCGGCAAAAAGCAAAATCTTTTTCATCCTTGGCTTTGTGATAATGATAGCAAAAATGCCCTTTTCGGGGCAAGGGTTATTTCGCACAATCGCGCAATTTTTTTGCAAAAATAATCCCGCAGATTACGGGACTTTTTATTAATTATTTGTATCTGTGTTGGACGGACGGTTACGTTCAACAAATGTGATACGTCCCTTGTCCAAATCGTATGGGGTCATTTCAACACGGACGCGTTCGCCAATGTTGACCCAGATGCGCGCCTTGCGCATTTTGCCACACACGGTGGCCAAAATTTCGTGACCGTTTTCCAATTTAACACGAAACATCGTGTTCGGTAATTTATCTTCGACCGTGCCACTGAATACAATTACATCATCTTTTGCCATAGTTTATCCTTAGCATTTTTCTGAATTTTTACTGGTCTAATATTATATTTTTGCATAAAAAATTGCAAGTTGTTTTTATCTGCTTGCACGGCGGGGCCGGATTTGATAAAATTAGACATAATAATGTAGGGTGGAGTCATATGAGATTAGGCTTGTTTTTCACATTGTTGTGTGTTGTGCCGGGACTGGCATATGGGGCGGCGCGTGATGATACGAACGTTCGTGTCGGGGTGACGCGTATGTCAATGGCGGGTGCGCGTGCGCCAAATATGACGGGAAATCTGGGCGGAAATAAAACCACCACGCCGACGATACCAACCACCAGCAGCAGTGGTGGCACAACAAATCCGACGCCAAATCCAACACCCACTCCCACACCAGAACCGACACCGGCCCCCGCGCCAAATCCGGGCACGTCCGACGCTGGCACTGACACATCGTGTCGCACGGCGTATCGCGCGTGTATGGATGAATTCTGCCTGTTGGACGAGAGCGAGGGTAATCGTTGCGCCTGTTCGGATAACATAAACAAATCAAAATCATTGATTCAAGAAATTCAAAAAATTCAATCAGACGCTGATAATTTATACACCGAGGGGGTAGAGCGCGAACAACTGGGGGCCAAGGCAAAACTGGTATTTGGCCAGAGTGCGGCCGCACAGAAAAGTTCGCGTGCATCGGGACTGAGTTTTACCGAGTGGTTAAACAGCGACAATAATTCGGATTCGCTGGGTGCGGACGAAGATATTGGCGATGGTCTGTATTCGATGGCGGCAACATATTGTGCCGACGCATTGGCGAAATGTGGCAGTTCTGCCGATATGGAAGAGGCGTTATATTCTCGTCAAATTGTTGCCGATTGCAAGGCGTTTGATTCATATCTGGCCGACCAGAAATCAAATGCCCAGGCCAACAAACGCACGGCCGAGGCCGCTGTGCGCAAGGCGCGTCTGGAAATGTTGGATACAACAAATAAATATAACCGCGGCGAATGCCTGTTGGCGTATAAATCGTGTATCGCGGACAAGGGCGGCTGTGGCGCGAACTTTGAAAACTGTTTGGATCGCGACCTGTTGGGGCGTCGTGCAAATGCGTGCGAAAATGTTCTGGACCAGTGTATGGCGGTGCGGGACAGTGTATTACAGGATTGGGATGCAGAATCCGAAAGTATTTTAGTTGATGCGGCGAAATACGCGGATAAAAATGCCCGCGCAACATGTCTGGCACGGATTCAGGTCTGTTTGGAAGATGGATGCAGCACGGCAACAAATTCGGCGTGCCTGACCGATGTCAAGGTTGCGGCCGGTGTTTGCCCGGTTATTACCGAATGCGAAGAAATGATTCCGGGTATCCAAAGTGCGGTCAATGATAAACTGGGGTATCTGCGGACGCATTTCTGCCAGAACGATATTGATAAATGCCTGCAAAGCAAGTGCGGTGAAAACTTTACTGCGCCGGAATGCGTTGGTAAAAGTGCAACGGAAATTGCCGCGCTGTGCCCCCAGGATATGTATCCGTCATGCAAAAACGAAACCCAATTTGACATAATTGTGCAATCGGTTTTGTTACAGATGGATTACCAGATGTTGCAAGGGTGCCTGAATTACTTTGGCGAACAGTTGGGCAAGGTTTGCGGCACGGATATGTCGTGCCTGCCGACGGATACGACGATTGCGTCACTGACGTCGGTGCCGGACGATTCTGCGGCATTGGCGCAGTTGCGCGAAACCGTGCGCAGCAATGTTGCCACGTCGGTGGATGAATTCTTTACCCAGTTTGAACAGGATAAAACGGTTGCTGCCTGTGCAGACAGCCAGAAACCCGCCGGTAAAAAATCATTGGGCGACACGGTGTTCAACAGTGCGAAAATGATCGCACAAATCGGGGCGGAAAATCGTGCGATGCGCGCATTGGAAACCAAGATTTCAGAACTGTCGCGCCAGCAAGATTTGAATGCGGCCGAAAAGAACTGTCTGAATACATACAAGGTGGAATCGCCGGACAAATCGTCCAAGAATTACAGTTATATCCGCAGTGTATCGTTTGAACCATCGTTGCGTAATTGCCATGTGTGCCGTATGCAACAGGTCTGCGAAACGGGTGGCGAATCCAAGGGAACCGCGGGCCTGAAAGGATTGGCGGGCGGCCTGTCGGCGGGTGCGGCGGCTGGCACGATGGTGACCCCGGGGTGGGGCACGGCAATCGGCGGTGTCGTTGGCGCGGTTGGTGGTCTGTTCGCAGGGCGCAGTGCGGGTGGCAAACAAGAATTCTGCCAGGAAATTGAATCCTGTGAAGATATAAATATGTAATATTCGGGCATAAAATATGAATATAAAAAATATATTGACGTTTGTGATTTGTGGTGTTGTGGCCGTGGGCGCGGGTGACGCGTTGGCGGCGGCCAAGACATCGAAACAGGCGGCAATACAAACCGGGACAAATGTTCGGGCGCGGCTGACGGCAACAGGTCTGTATGACCAGGAATGTTATGACGCGTATTATTCGTGCATGGATCAATTCTGTATCGCGGATAATTCCAGTGGGGGCAGTTGCGCATGCAGTGACGAAAACGCAAAATATGAACAACAACTGGCCGAAATCCAAGATATGGTGGACGAGGCCGCACGTATCCGCACCGAAGAGGTTGAAAAGGTTCGCGCGGGTGCGGATGCCGATATTATATTTACGGGCGAACGCAAATACGATGAAAACGGCAATATTATCAAGACGGGCGAATTGACCGCGGCAGAAAAAAAAGCCCAAGACCGCCAGAGTTTGATGGCGTTGTTTAACGCGACCAGCGACGATGACGAAGATGTTGTAACAGGTATCGCGGACAAGGCCGGCAACGCGCTGTATAACGCGGCCCAGGAACTGTGCACGGCCCAGATTCCGGACAAATGTTCGTCTGATTTGAATTTCTTGACCCAATTATATTCACGCCAGATTGTATCAGACTGTCGCGGTTTTGAAAACAGCATCAACGCCAAAATGGCCACCGCAAAGCAAGACTTGGTTACTGCCCAGGGCGAAGTGCGCACCGCACTGCAAGAAAGTTTTGAATCGGCCAATAAATATGATTTGGGCACATGCATGGTGGAATTTAAAAAGTGCATGCAGACCGATGATGCCTGTGGCGCGGGTTGGGAAAATTGTGTTTCGACAATTGCATCTGAAAATATGCAAAACAATACCGCGGTCAGCACCGCCGGCACCACGGTTGCAACGGTTGATAAATATGACATAACCACGTCAACCATGGAAATCTTGAATTCCAAGCGCACCATTTGTGAAAAGGTTTTGGACCAATGCGTCGCCGTCCGCGACCAGGTTTGGCCGGCGTTCCTGCGCGAAGCGGCCCCAACGATAAAGGTTGCCGAATCCCAGGTTGAATCAAAGTTTCGTCAATCGTGCCTGGGCACAATTTCCGACTGTATCCAGACGGCGTGTCGCGACGATATCGCGGGCAAGGGCGTTGCAACAATGGACGCATGCTTGGCACGTCCCGATATGGCACGCAGTTTCTGCAAGGTTGAAATTGACCCGTGTGAACGCATGGAACCGCAAATTTGGGACTATGTAACCGATAAACTGGCGGCGATGCGTGTTGATGCCTGCACGAACGAGGTCAAAGAGTGTTTTACCGCGGATACACGTTGCGGCGCGAATTTCCAGAACTGTATCGGTATGGATTACGATTATATTCACGATATTTGCCCGATTGACACGTTGGTTGTCTGCAAACAGAATAACAAAGACTTTTCAATGGATGATTTGGATTCTATGTTGATGGGGCTGTATCTGAATATTGATAACAGTGCGCTGACCCAGTGTGAAAACCTGGTCGACACCAAAATGGCCGAAATTTGTGGCAGCACCACCGACTGTAACAAATTCGCCAGTGATGATACAATTGGCACCGGATCATTGCGTTCCCAGAAAGATGGCACGACGTATCGTGTGACCGGTATGATTTCGTTCGGCAGTATCAAGATGGGCGACGCGTCTGGCAAAACGATTGACAATGGCGATGGCAAGACTGTGCGTCTGGGCCCCGGTGAAATCGGTGTTGCAGAATACCTGAACCAGATTCGCACGCGCAATTCGTCGGTCAAAAATGCCGATGGCATCATTTCGTCAATTGAAGAAGAACTGAACAACATTGCTGGCACAATCAATCGCACAATTGAAATGATTGAACAGGACCCGCAAATCCAATACTGTGTGAACGGGCGCGATTTGTCCCAGATTACGGGCAAGGCGAACCAGAAAACCACGGCACGTTTTCCGAACCTGTTAAACAGTGTGAAAATGCAAATCGCGGTCGCTGCACTGCGCCAGGCCCAGGATAACTATAACGCCAAACTGAATAAACAAATCGCAGACGCAACCAAAGACGCGTCCACAGATTTGGCGCAATATATGTGCCAGAAAATGGCCGAAACCGGCGGGGCGGGCACAACCGGAATTTCATCATCAACGCCGCTGGCGGCACCATATGCAATCAGTTATGATGTGGGCTCGGGCCTCAGTAATGATGACCTGACACGTGGCGGGACGGGTGAAACATCAATTACGACCACCGCGGGCAGTGGCGTCACCAAAACCGTGACCAGTCTGTTTAACCGTGAAACACGTAATTGCCACGTCTGCACCACAACCACCACACAGAGTTGCACTATAAAGGGCGGCAATTGGTTCCGCAAGGCGAACAAGAATTGCGACGTTAAAACCGATGGCCCGAATTGTGAAGATATCGCAATGTAATATATCTGGGGGATAATTCATTATGGAAAATACACACGCATTGGCAAACGGGATAAACCTGGAATCCGTTATTACATCACTGGGCCAGACGGCGATACATTTTTCTGTTCGTTTGACGGCGTCTATATTCATACTGGTGGCGGGGCTGTGGCTGGCGTCACGCGTTTCTAAATCTGTGCGTCGCGGAATGGAACGGCGCAAACTGGACCCGTCGTTACAGTCGTTCATCGGCTCGTTTGTCAGCATTGCACTGCGTATAATCGCAATAATCGTATCGTTGACCACGGTCGGTGTTCAAATGACGTCAATCGTCGCGGTCTTGGGGGCCGGCACGTTGGCGGTCGGCATGGCATTGTCTGGCACAATGCAGAATTTCGCCGGCGGTGTGATTATCTTGTTCTTGAAACCGTTCAAGGTTGGTGACACAATCGCGACCGCATCGGGCAAGACCGGCGTCGTTAAAAAGATTATGATTTTTACAACCGAATTGCACACGTTTGATAACCAGGTTGTATTTTTGCCAAATGGCGCGCTGTCTAATGGTGAAATAACGAATTTGTCGGGTGGGGCATTGCGCCGCACGGAATTGACGGTTGGCATTGAATACGGGGCCAGTGTCGCAACCGCCCGTCGGGTGATTTTGGATATCTTGGCACGTGACCCGCGTATTGCGGACAAACCGGCACCATTGGTTATGGTCAAAGACCTGGGCGACAATGCTGTTGTGTTGAAAATTTTGTTCTGGGCAAAATATGCAGATATGTTCATGACGGGCCCAGACATTTTGGAAAAGATTTATAACGAATTACCGAAAAAGAAAGTCGGATTCCCATTCCCCCAGGTGGATGTGCATATCAAAAAATAATAAAAATAAAGGAGTTGACATATGAAAAAAATGTTTGTTGGTGCAATGGCGGTCGTGATGTCTGTGGCGGCGGCCAGTGCCGGTTTTGTTGATAATAATGAAACCATCGTCACCGTGGCCCAGGTCAAAGAAATGCGCGACGATGTTCCTGTAATTGTCACGGGGAATATTATCAAGAGTATGGGCGACGAAAAATATTTGTTCCGCGATGCCACCGATTCAATTGTTATTGAAATCGATGACGATGATTGGAACGGCCTGACGGTGACACCGGACGATAACGTTAAACTGTATGGCGAGGTTGAATCCAAACTGTTCAAAACAGAAATCGAAGTAGACCGAATTGAAAAGTTATAAAAAACGCGCCATCGGCGCGTTTTTTACAAGAGAGCAATGCGCAGAGAGCAGAGAGCAATGAAGCGCGCCAGTGGCGCGCTTGTTTTTATCGTCGCGGTCTAAGTTCCCCTTCGCTGGCGAAGGGGTGTCCACATAGTGGACGGGGTAGTGGTGGTCCCTGCGGGGCAATGGATACCGGCCTGCGCCGGTATGACAGTTGTGTGTGGTTGAGGACCATATTTTACGAACATAGTTTATGTCTTAGTTGCGGACCAAGTTCTCCTCCGGTAACCACCCGCGAAATTGATAAATTTCGTGGGTGGTTACCAGGCCGGGGCCCATTGCCCCGCAGGGACATCGTTGCCCCAAAAAAACACAAAAAATCATGCTGAATAAAAGGGGGTGAATCACGCGGAAATCAGGGCAAAAATACCCATAAAACCGTGCCGAAAATAAACCACCGTTTGGTTTTGACGTAAATTCGCGCTTGGTGATTGGTAAAAAATGTGCTAAAATTAAACCATTGTATATAAGTGAGAAATGCCGAACCCAAACGGTGGTTTATTTTCGGCGCGGGGGATATATTATGAAAAAAATCTGGTTTCTATCAATGTGTTGTGCGTGTATGTTGGTCGGAATTTCTAATTCATATGGTGATTGTGGCGGAGATCAGTGCCAGTATAAGTTGTCTGATGGAACAACAGATTGCGCTAACATCGGCGAGGTCAGGCCCTTTAAGTGTAGACTCGGTAGCGGCGGCGTATATAGTCTAGATCATGTAAAAGTTGGAGACGGCGAGAATCATTGCGATGCAAAATGCAAGTCTGGAGTGTTTTCTAATTGGTGGTATTATACATTGCAGTCTGACGCATGCGAAGATGGGTGGAAGGTTGACTTCGATAAAAAAATCTGTGTCGCTGCTGATAACCAAAAATGTAAATACACCGATGGGACGTTTGCTCAAACAGGTGTTGTTCGGAATAAGGGCAACTGTATTTTTGCTAGTCTAGAACATATAAAAAATGGTGGCAAGGGCCAGTGCAAGAACACGTGTAAGTCTGACGGTTGGTATTCGGAATTACACAATGACGCATGTGAAGATGGGTGGCTGGTTTCTGCTGATAAAAAAAGCTGTTGGCCGAAATGTAAAGAAAACCAGTGTGTACAGTCGGTTGATGGTAAAAAATCCTGTGTTGACAGCGGCAAGAGTGTTTACGAGAACTGCAAAACAGGGGATGGGGGCATAGATAGCCTGGAGCATGTAAAAGGTGGCAGTGGC
The DNA here is from genome assembly GCA_934276735.1 of uncultured Alphaproteobacteria bacterium. Classification (GTDB taxonomy): domain Bacteria; phylum Pseudomonadota; class Alphaproteobacteria; order Rs-D84; family Rs-D84; genus Enterousia. Next base: position 446,655 of record CAKQTG010000001.1, read on the forward strand.
TGGTGCACGGTCATGTGTGTATCAGGAAAGTGGGGACAACGAGAGTTGCGCCCCAATGCATGCGAATCTGGTTATGTGGTTGCCGCCAATAAAAAAAGCTGTGTTGCGGCCGAGAAAAAAAGCGATGTTGACGTGCCAGCGTCTGACCAGGGTGCGTCGAAACAGAAACCTGGTGCCTGTAAAGAAAACCAGTGTATATCTTCCCTTGATGGTAGCTGTATTGACAGCGGCACGAGTTTTAACGATAACTGCAACACTGGGGAAGGAGGCATAGATAGCCTGGAACATGTAAAAGATGGTGGCTCGATTCAGTGCACGGTCACATGTGTATCAGGAAAGTGGGGACAACGAGAGTTGCGCCCCGATGCATGCGAATCTGGTTATGTGGTTGCCGCCGATAAAAAAAGCTGTGTTGCCGACGATAAAAAGGGTGATGCTGGTGCTGATGCCTCGTGCGAGCTGGGGAAAGCATGTAAGCCATCCAGCCATGGCGCAAAGGGTGATGGAATATGTATCAAATATCAGGGTGACACGGTTAGTTGTGCGGCAACGGCGTGCGATACAGACAATGGATATCACCTGGTAAAGCAAAATGGTCAATCCATGGGATGGTGCCAAAAGTGCAAAAAGGACGAGCAGGTAAATGCCACCGGCGATGGTTGCGTGTCGAAAAGTGCGAATGGCAATTGCCCCTATGAAGACGGGACGTCTGCCCAAACAGGTGACGTTGTGAACGATACGAACTGTGTTTCAGTTAATCTGGATCATGTAACAATGGGGGGTAAAGACCGGTGCAAGTCCACGTGTAAGTCTAATGGTTGGGATTATGAATTACACGTTTACGCATGTGAATCTGGTTATGTGGTTGCCGACGATAAAAAGAGCTGTGTAGAGAAAACCACCGTCGCAGCCGAGAAAGATATCAATCCGACAGAAACTTTGACGGACAGCAAACAGGTCACCTGTGGTAAAATTATTGGTGCCCAGTGGATTGATGGCGAGTGCAGATGCACAACTGCCGGGTGGGTTATGAATGCGACTGGAACCCAGTGCGTCAAGGGCGAGGCACTGATAAAGGCCGAGCGGTTGTCGGCGTCCCGGACGAATATAAGCCGCCTGTATAAAAAACTGGACAGCATGTCAAATGACTTTAAGGTGTCGGTATGGCGTGACAAACAGGGGAATTTTAACACATCGCGTCTGGCGTCTGATTCAATTGCGGCGGTGGTGTTGGGGACGACGGGGGCGTTGGTAACCAGCAGCGTTGTAAAAAAGAATCAGGTATCCAGTGGGTTTGAAGGTATTAGTTGCCAGATAGGCGGCCAGACCGTTGCCGGCTGGGGTGACGAGTTCAGTGTTGGAATGCAATAAAAAACGCGCCGATGGCGCGTTTTTTTATCTGGTGCGGGTGGCGTGTAATGATTTTTGAATGTATTTCGCATATGCACGCAGCGCGGAATTATACACGTTCTGGATATTATACCGCGCCTGGACATCGTGCCCGATGGAATAAGAGCAAACGACAATCCATTGTTTGTCGGCGGTCTGGTATGGACGGTGCACCTTTACCAATTTATCGTGTGTGTTCATTTTTTTTGATCCTTTGATACAGATTTTTATTTCCGGTCAATTTTTTACAACATATTTGCCCCAGGTCAAGGCATTTTTTGCGCTAATTGTGAATTTTTGCCCGTTGTGGGGACTTGAATATTCGCGCCGTTTGCATTACAATGTGTGTATCACATAAATACCAAAAGGGGGGATTTTATGCCAAAGAAGGAATCAACTGCTAAGAAAGTCAAGCCGGTTCGCGCAACCCGCACGCGCCGCGCGCTGTCTGATCCAATTGCCGCCGGGGTGCAACGCCTGTATGATCACAGTGCGCCATTGCTGTTATGCGAGGGGCTGTTGTTCGGTGTCGCCGCAATACTGATGGCGTTCAAGCCGATGGTCGTACTGACCGCGTTTATGTTTATCATCGGTATCGGATTGGTGCTGTTTGGAATGTATCGCACAATCGTCGGGTTTATCGCATCGCGTAATGTCGGTGGCGGGTGGTTTGATGTGCTGTTCGGACTGATAAACGTGGTGTTGGGTGTGCTGTTCTGTGTATATCCGACGGGGTCAATCCGTGTGATGACCGTGATATTTGTCGCGCTGTTCTTGTTCAAGGCCTTGCGTGCGTTGATATTTGCAATCAATATGGCGCGTGCGCGGTTTGGACATTGGGTATTTGACCTGGTTATGGCGGTTGTGTTGGTCGCGCTGGCGGTGGCGTTGCTGTTCTGGCCGATGGCGGCACCAATCGCAGTGGTGTATTACCTGGCCATAACATTGTTGCTGTATGCGGCATCAGATATATACATGTATATAGAATTGCTGAAATTAAAACGCAATGTAATCGGATAACAAATCCACGGATGAAACACCGCCCATTTGGGCGGTGTTTTTGTGTGTTTATGCAAAACTTGAAATTTTGGGAAATATAGTATAGAATAGGGGCTGTGCGCCCTTAGCCCAGCTGGATAGAGCATCGGATTTCTAATCCGCAGGTCGCAGGTTCGAATCCTGCAGGGCGCGCCAAGATAAATGCGCAGCCACGGGAATTGCACGTTGCGGGGGGAATTTTGATTCGAACCTGCGACAGGGAGCGGTTTGACCCGACGCAAAAAGGCGGAAACGCGCCGGTCCACCGTAGTTTTAACGGAGGTGGATTTTGCAAGGGCGGCGTCAGCCAGTCCTGCAGGGCGCGCCAGTTTTTTTTATTTTGGGCAAGTGGGGACAAAAATGACACTGGAAGAAATCACCGCGTTTTTAGAGAAAAATTACCCGGGACAAAAAATCAAATATCTGGGGCATGGCAGTGATTCTGCGGCGTTTCGTGTGGGAACACGTGTGTTTCGGTTCACCACCAAGGGCATTTCAATCTACACGCGCGAGGCAGATGTTTGCAATTTCTTGCGCAAATACATAACGGTCCAGATTCCTGATATTAAAATCGTCCAGCGTGACGGATTTCAATATGCGATGCATGAAATGTTGACTGGGGAAAAGTGGTCATGGCATCGGTTCCAGTTTTCACCACGACGCCAGCGCAACCTGGCGCGGTCGGTGGCGGGATTCTTGGCAGAATTGCATTCGGTGGATGTGGATGCGATGGTGCGCGCGGTGCCAGAGGTGCACAATACTATGCCGTATATTGACTTTGATTTGGTCCAAGACCACCTGCGGCCATATATGTCGGCGCGGTCGCTGGCACGATTCCGCAAATTTTACGAAAATGTTATAAATGCGCCGGTTGCAAAATCTGATATGGTGCCAGTGCACATGGGGGTCAAGGGTGCGAATTCTGTGGTGTATCCAGATGGTCGGTTAAAGGGTGTGTTTGATTTTGGCAATTGCGGTATTTATGAACGGGGGCGTGATTTGGTGTTGTTTTCATTGTCACGTAATCCGCGTCTGTATCGCCAGGTCTTGCGCGAATACCAGGCAAAAACAGGTGTGCGTATTGACCGGCGGCGCATTCGTGAATTGGCGTTGGTGGAATTTTTGTGGGCAAAGCGGTGGTATGTTGATGGCACGTTTGTGCCACTGAAAGCGCATTTCTTGCGCCGTAATGTCGGGCTGGTCCTGATGTATTTCTGGCATATGCCCGAATTTATGAAGCCGTTTGTGCGCTTGATGATAAATATTCGCAGTCGTCGCGTGCAATAGGAAAAACCAGGCCGCCAAATGGCGGTCTGGTTTTTTTGTGAAATCGTTCCTGTGGTTGTGGGGCGGGGCATTGACGTATAATCATATGGCACAGAGTCCAATAAAGGAGAGTCCATATGAAAGCCTTTTTTCAATTCATTTTGGCCATGGTGTTGGCATTTATACCCGGCGCAATCGGGATTATGTTCACGCCGCGTGGCGCATCAGATTTATGGTATAACGCACTGGAAAAGTCAATGCTGACGCCAGATGGTTGGGTGTTTGGTGTCGCGTGGACGATATTGTATTTCTTGTTGGGTTTGGCGTTATTCCTGGTTATTCGTAATACAAAGGCGCGCCAGTCCAAGGTGCCGGCGTATTTATTATTCCTGGGCCAGATGGCGTTAAACGCGCTGTGGTCATATGTGTTCTTTGGTTTGCATATGGCGGGCGCGGCGTTGATTGTGTTGGTTGGTCTGATTATCGTTTCGGCGTTTATGATGCGGGCATTCCGACCATTTAATCGTTGGGCCGAATACCTGGTGTGGCCGTATATCATATGGATGATTTTTGCAACGTATTTAAATGTGATGATTATATGGTTGAATTGATAAAAATCCCCGTAAAACGGGGATTTTTATATCTTTAAAATCTTGAATTTTGCGTCGCCGATATTCAGGTATTTTAACCCCAGTTCTTCGACATAATCTGGACTGTAAGATTGCAACAGATCGATATGACGGTTCAGTGCGTCCAGTTTTGCCTGTTCCGTGGCCAGTTGTGATTGTTCGTTGTTCAATCGCCAGATGTTTATAACGAAATTTTGGACGTTGACCGCCCCCCAGAAAATGCGCACAAACATAAACAATGCGAACGCAGTCGCCAAAATACCAGCCTTGCCACGCCAACTGGCACCCCAGGCGCGGCCGATGAAACCAAATAAATTTTTGATTTTTTCCTTCATAGATGTCATTATATCATAAATGTTTAGCGATAATCAAATTTTTGCTGCGCCACTGGCGGGAATTACAGATAAACCATTTCGGCGCGTCTTGCGTATATTCGCGCCAGATTCGCCATTGGTAACAGAAATGATTTCATGTCATTCGTTGGTGGGGGCGCATAAAAACTGTTTGCGTAATTTTGATTCTTATACAGACGAAGGGTGCGTCGGTGCCCAGATTTTTGGCGCAAATGTGTCGCTGATGGCAGATGCGGCACGTATATTACAGGATAATGGCGCACGGTGGATTGATATAAATATGGGCTGTCCTGTGCCAAAGGTTGCAACGCGTGCCGGTGCCGGTGCGTTTTTGATGCGGGATCATGTGCTGGCCGGGAAAATAATGTCGGCGGTGGTGCGTGCGGTGGATATTCCGGTGTCAATTAAAACACGCCTGGGGTGGGACGACGCACATCGCGACTGGTGTGAACTGGTGCGAATTGCCGCGGATTCTGGCGTGCGTTTTGCAACCCTGCACGGACGAACACGCGCCCAGTTATATGTTGGACCGGCGGTGCATCCAGATGTGTCAGACGCGCCAATCCCGATTATTGCAAATGGCGATATTGCCACCGCCCAAGATGCCCAGAATATGGAAAATCTGGGCTATGCGGGGGTAATGGTTGGTCGTGCAATATTGGGGCGTCCGTGGGTTTTGGGGCAAATTGCAGGGCGCAATTGCGTGCCAAAAAATGTGGGCGAGATAGTGCTGAAACATTTGCAATATGCGATTGAATATTATGGCGCGTCGGTTGCGGTGCCAATGTTTCGCAAGCACGCGGCGTGGTATTCATCGGGGTTGCCAAATTCGTCTGAATTTCGCATTCGCGTCAATCAAATCACAGATGCAGATGCATTGCATGATGCGATTAGTGAATTTTGGGGTTGCGGGTCGCAAAATATAGGTTTATGATAGCAAGGTGCAACAAGGGATAAAGAAATATGATCGAAAATAATACAGAACCACAAGTTGAAGTTACGGTTGGCGAAATACTGCGTAATGCACGAACAACCGGTCGTCGCAAGCGTGAAATTCAAACAATTTCTAAATTGTTGTGTATTCGCGAAGAATTCTTGCAGGCACTGGAAAATGGCAATTACGACGCGTTGCCAGAACCGGTATATATTCTGGGGTTTGCGCGTAATTACGCGATGGAATTGGGGCTGAATCCTGATGAAATTGTGGCGAAATTAAAACGTGAAATGGGGCTGGGCGATGAATGCCAGGCACATTCGGACAAGGACGATGCCGTTGATGATTCTGCGACATGCAATGTTGCACATGCCTGTCCGACGTTTGGTGGCGCGTTGCGTCGCGCAATGCAGTTCGTGCGTGCCCATTGGGTATGGTTCGCGGGCGCGGTTGCGACGATAATCTTGGTGATTGTAGTGGTCGCGGCTGTGATGGGTGGAAAATCAAATGATGATGCGACCACGATGGCGGATACTCCTGTGGTTGCGGCGGTGATTGAGCCAAGTTATGCGGTCGCCGTGCGTGAACGCTTTGGCGTTGATAATCGTGACAAGGCTGCCGTTATTTTACAGGCGATTGATGAATCCTGGGTCAAGGTCGAAGATGGCCGCGGAAACACCGTGTTCAGCCGTGTCTTGGTTCCGGGCGATGTATATTATGTTCCATCTGGGACCAGCACCAAGGCAACATTTGGCAATGCCGGTGGCGTAGATATTTGGGTAAATGGTAAATTGGCACCCAAGGCCGGTGCAGATCATACCAGTAAATCTGGGATTGATTTAAGTCCTGAAAAACTGATGCCGGCAACCACCGCCAGTGCCGAGTAATTATGCGGAATACATACATATGTTCGGGGCGAAAGAAATTTCGCCCCGTCTATTGCAATTTTTAATATTTTTTCTATATTTAAAACTATGAGTGGAATAATAAAAATTCGCGGTGCGCGCGAAAATAATCTTAAAAATATTGACCTGGACATACCAAAGAATAAATTGGTGGTCTTGACCGGCGTGTCGGGGTCAGGTAAATCGTCGCTGGCATTTAATACCATTTATGCCGAGGGGCAACGTCGTTATGTTGAATCGCTGTCATCGTATGCGCGCCAGTTCTTGGATATGCAGAAAAAGCCAGATGTTGATTTAATAGAAGGTCTGGCCCCGGCGATTTCCATTGAACAAAAGACCACGTCAAAAAATCCACGTTCAACTGTTGGAACAGTGACCGAAATTTACGATTATCTGCGTTTGTTGTGGGCGCGTGTCGGTGTGCCGCATTCGCCGGTAACAGGTCTGCCAATTAAATCCCAGACGATTGCTGAAATGGTTGATTGGACAATGAAAATCCCGGCTGCAACGCGTATTTATATCCTGGCCCCGCTGGTGCGGTCGCGCAAGGGTGAATATAAAAAAGAAATCGCATTTTTAATAAAGCAGGGTTACCAGCGTGCGATAGTTGACGGTGAGTTATATGATTTATCATCTGTGCCGCCATTGGACAAGAATAAAAAGCACGACATATTTGTGATTGTAGACCGTCTGGCCATGCCGGCGGCGGACGCCGACAGCAATGCGATTGATGAATTCCGCAGTCGTATGTATGCATCGTTCGAGGGCTCTTTGCGTCTGGTGCCGGGGTCGGTGCTGGTGCGTCGTCTGGACACGAACGAAGACACGTTGTATTCCCAAAACTATGCGTGCCCGGTCAGTGGTTTTACCGTGCCGAAAATTGAACCGCGCCTGTTTTCATTTAATGCGCCATTGGGGGCATGTCCGGCGTGTGATGGATTAGGTATGCAATTGAATATGTCGCCGGATTTGGTGATACCGGACCCGTCAAAGTCAATTCTGGACGGTGCAATTGCACCGTGGTCGCGTGGCGGAATGCTAAGCCAGTTTGAACATCTGTTGGACGCGTTACATAAAAAATACAAGATTCCGTTGTCAAAGCCGTGGCATACATTAACCGCCGAACAAAAGAATTTAATCCTGTATGGCAGTGGCGATGACCCGATTAAAATCAACTGGAACGGGTTTGTTTATGAAAAACCGTATGAGGGCGTAATTCCAAATATTGAACGTCGTTGGCGCGAATCGGAATCCGATGCGATGAAGGCCGAACTGGCGAAATACCTGTCTGAAAAGCCGTGCCCGATGTGCCACGGCAAACGTCTGAATATCCAGGCGTTGTGTGTAAAAATCAATGGGTTTGATATTATGGACGCATGCGATTTGTCGGTGGACGATTCGCTGGCTTGGTTTACGGATTTGCCAAATCATTTGACACAAAAAGAAAACGATATTGCGCGTATAATTTTGCGTGAAATTACGTCGCGTCTGCAATTTTTGCAGAACGTTGGTCTGGGGTATTTGACGTTGTCGCGTATGGCTGGGACCCTGTCCGGGGGCGAGGCGCAACGTATTCGTCTGGCGTCCCAGATTGGCAGTGGCCTGTCCGGTGTGCTGTATGTATTGGATGAACCGTCAATCGGCCTGCACCAGAGTGATAACGACAAATTGTTGGATACGTTGAAAATGCTGCGCGACAAGGATAATACAGTCATCGTTGTTGAACATGACGAAGACGCTATGCGGGCGGCAGATTACCTGGTTGATATTGGCCGTGGTGCAGGGGTAAATGGCGGTAATGTCGTTGTTGCCGGAACACCACAACAGGTGATGAAGTGTAAAGATTCACTGACTGCGCAGTATCTGACCGGCAAGCGCAAGATAGAGGTTCCAAAAAAACGTCGTGCCGGCAATGGCAAATCAATCACGATTACCGGGGCGCACGAAAACAACCTGAAAAATATAGACGTTGAATTTCCGCTGGGTAAATTTATTGCACTGACGGGTGTATCAGGGTCGGGTAAATCGACACTGTTGTTAGATACGCTGTATCCGGCATTGATGCGTGCGCTGTATAATTCAAAAATTGCAATGGGGGCGCACGATATTATCCGTGGTATGGAAAACGTGGACAAGGTCGTTGATATTGACCAGTCGCCCATCGGGCGCAGCCCGCGCAGTAATCCTGCAACATATACTGGTGTATTTTCAAATATCCGTGATTTCTTTGCTGGTCTGCCCGAGGCCAAGGCTCGTGGATACACGTCTGGACGTTTTTCATTTAATGTCAAGGGCGGTCGGTGCGAGGCGTGTCAAGGCGACGGCCAGATAAAGATTGAAATGAATTTTTTGGCAGATGTGTATGTCGAGTGTGATAAATGCCATGGTGCGCGTTATAACGAAGAAACGTTGGCAGTCAAATACAAGGGCAAATCAATCGCAGATGTCTTGAACATGACTGTTGACGAGGCATATCATCTGTTCATCAATGTGCCCCAGATTTCACGCAAACTGGAATTATTGAAACGCGTCGGTTTGGATTATATAAAATTGGGTCAAAGTTCGCTGGATCTGTCCGGGGGCGAAGCGCAACGTATCAAACTGTCCAAAGAATTGGCCGCGCGCAGCACGGGCCAGACGATGTATATCTTGGACGAGCCAACAACTGGTCTGCATTTCGAAGATATAAAATTGTTGCTGTCGGTGCTGCACGAATTGGTTGATTCAGGAAACACGGTTATTGTGATTGAACATAATCTGGACGTGATTAAAACTGCAGACTGGGTAATTGATCTGGGGCCGACCGGTGGGGCAGGTGGTGGCCGCGTGATTGCCGCTGGCACGCCAGAGCAGGTTGCCGCGGTTCCAGAATCGTTGACTGGAAAATATTTGCGTCGGTATCTGGACAAAACGCAAATTGGCAAATAATATATAAATAAAACATAAGGAGTGAAAAATGTTCGGCTTTGGCAAAAAGAAACAAGAAACAGTTAAAACAGACAACGCCACACTTAGCGAGAAAGAATTAAAACAGATGGAAGAAAAAATGCCATCTGGGATGAAGGAAACTGCCCAACGTATGATGTCAGGTCAGTTTGACATGAACGACATGTTGGCCCAGTTAAAACAGATTAAAAAGATGAGCAATTTCAGTGGGCTGTTAAAAATGGTGCCGGGTATGTCGGGTGCGGTTGCCGCGATGAAGGAAAAAATTAAAGATGGCAGTGTTGAAGCCCAGATAAAGATACTGGAGGCGATGACCCCCGCCGAACGTGCGGAACCAGATAAAGTGTTTGCCAATGCCAAGGCTCGCATTGCCGAAACCGCGGGCTGCACGGTGCGTGATGTTGAACATATTATCAAACAATATAACAAAATGCGCCAACAGATGGCGATGGTGCAACGCATGGGCGGAATGGAAGCCATTATGGAACGCATGAAAAAACAAGGTAACTAAGGCAATGAAAGTAAAACTGACAAAACTGTTTAATTGGGATATTAAAAACGTATATCCTGTCCGTGTCACGATGAAAGATGGCGCGATTGATGCGTATACGGTCACTGTTGAATATGTATATCATGGACGGCGTGATATCGTGATACGACCGTCAGATGCGGGGTCTTATCGTCTGTATCCTGATGCGCGGGCGGCCGCAGCGGCTGTGTATTCTGATTACTGGGAATTGATGCGTCGCCAGCGTACGTCCCGCCAACAGTAACTAAATGAAAATACTGGATAAAAAATTCTGCACTCGCCATATGACTGTTGCTGGCGCAACACGCACAGGCTCTGCGGAATGACAATAAAATGAAAATACTGAATAAAAAAATTGCAGCACATAAATCATCGGTCGCGTGGTTGCAACGCCAGGCAGCGGATCCATATGTTGCGCGTGCCCATCGTGATGGCTATCGTGCGCGGGCAGCGTATAAATTGATTGAAATGGACGAAAAATTTCATTTCTTGAAAAATGGTCAGATTGTTGTTGACTTGGGGGCGGCACCGGGCTCGTGGACACAATACGTGGTGCGTCAGTATCCGCGTTCGCGTGTGTTTGCAATGGATTTACTGGAAATAGCACCGATTCCAGGTGTTGAATTTTATCAGGGCGATTTTACAACCGATGCTGCGCTGGGGTGGCTGGTGGACAAGTTGAATTTGCCAGATGATGCAGTGGGTCACGGCACGGTTGACGTTGTATTATCTGATATGGCACCGAACACTGTGGGGCATAAAAAGACCGACCATTTGCGCCAGATGGTGTTGCTGGAATACGCATTTGATTTTGCGTTGCGTGCATTAAAACCGGGTGGGACATTTGTCGCCAAATCGTTCACTGGTGGCACAACCGGCGAATTGATAAAACAGATAAAGGCTAAATTTGATACGGTGCATCATATAAAACCGCCTGCCTCGCGCAAGGACAGCGTTGAAATGTTTGTCGTTGCGATGGGATATCGTGGATAAAAATGCCCCGCCGGGGCATTTTTTATTAGAGAGCATCCGTCTCCGCTGCGCTCCGTCGCGATAAAGAGAGCAGAGAGCAATGAAGCGCGCCGATGGCGGACACTCCTTATTTGTCATTCCCGCGTAGGCGGGAATAGGGACTATACAGTGCGAGCGAACGCGAGCCATGTCCGAGCAATTGCGGATTTTATTATTGGTGACTAATCACTCAATTGTGACGTGCCAAGGGAACACAATGGATACCGGCCAGGCACCACCCACGAAATTTATCAATTTCGCGGGGCCCGGACGGCCGGTATGACGGTGGTGTGTGGTTTGGGTGCTAATTTTTACGTATATTGTGCAACAATGAGCAAAAGTAATTTCTTAGTCCCTATTCCTGCCTTTGCCCACCCACAAAATCTTGCGATTTTGCGGGACCCGGAGCAGGAATGACAATAAGCACGCACTGTGTGTGACATTATTACCTGGATCCTGGGGTCAAGCCCCAGGATGACAAGAGTAAAAATGTGCTAAGTTCCCCTCCGGTGGAGGGGTGGCACGCAGTGCCGGGGTGGTCTTGAGAGCCCGTAATGTTGAACAAGTGTAAAATACAAAAGACCACCTCCCCGCTGCGCGGGACTCCTCCATGGAACCACCCACAAAATTTGACAATTTCGCGGGGCCCGGAGGAGGAGAACTTAGTCCGCGACGGAAACGAAACAAAGTTCCCCTCTGGCCAGAGGGGAACTTTAATTTTATCACTCTATCACTTACTCACTAAAAAAAACGGGGCGGGGCCCCGTTTTTTTATTTTTCCAATGCCCGGATAATCTGGTCATATGGAATTGCACCTGGGAATGCCTGTTCCTGGACAATCAAGAACGGTGTGCCGCTGATTTCAAACTGTTGTGCCAAATCACGAACGTTTGCCATTTCACGGGCAACAACCTCGCCATTCATGTCTTTCTTTAATTGAGTGGTGTCCAGACCTGCTTCTTCGGCCATTTTCAGCACGTTCTTTTCAACCTTTTCGGCGATTTTAGACTGGTCTTTCAAATCGTCCTGGGTATAGAATTCACGTGTCATCATCATGTCAACCAATTTTGCGGCCTTTTCTGGGCTCTGCAATTTTGCAGCAATCGCGGCCTTGGCTGGGGCATCAGATAATGCGCCATGGATAGAGAAGTTTTTAACAACAACGCGGACGTCATTGCGGGCCTTTAATACACGGTCCAGTTCACCGTGAACACGGCGGCAGTATGGGCAGCTGAAGTCTGTCCAGATGTAGATTGTCTTTTTCGCATCCTGGGCACCCAAAATCGGGGCATCAGCAATCATTGTGTCGGCGTGATCGCGAACAAATGTGCGAACGGCCTTGTTCTTTTCAGCGTTCAGCTGTTCCTGGGCACCGTTGGCCATCTGTTGGATAATCAGCGGATTGACCGATGTCAGGTAATATGGAACATACAAGCGGCAAACGCTGCCTGCGACCAAGATGATGGCAAAAACCTTTGTTGCTTTCTTTGCCAATTTCAAACCAGCACTGGATTCGTTACCGATATGGGCCAGCAACATGCCGCCAAACATATACAGCGCAATACCCAGAACCAGAACCAAGATTGTCCAAGTCATGTTTTTTCTCCTTTTGTATTGAACACAGATACCATAGAAAAAATTTATTAAATTCGCAAGGAATAAATATGTATTTTTTTACGCGTCGGTGCGCCCGCCCAGGCGTCGCCGCGATGGCGGTAATGTTGCGCCTTGGTCAGCACAAATCACGTCTAAAAATCGCGCCGTCACGCCCAACGTCAGCGGTAATTCATACAGTCGCCCGATATACGGCGCAGCACAATTGTCGCACACGGCGCGGCCTGTGCGTGGCGACAGGTAATTCAGATTTGTTCGCGCCCCGCATCCGGAACAGTGTGATAAATCCAACGCGTATCCTAAATCACGTAACAGGGCGATTTCCCAATTCAAATATGCCATCGCTGCATCAGGGCCGGCCAGTCCGTCCAACAAATCTATGGTTGCGTCATACAGGGTGGGATACGCCTCGCGTTCGGGCAACAATGTTGCGACCAGGTCAAACGCACTGTTCAATAGTGCCAATCGCGCCCCAGACATCATAATCGGCGCGGCCATATTGCGTGACGATTCCCAATGAAATGTCCCCAATTGCGATTCCAGTCGCGCGTTCCACGCCATTGCCCCAATTTGCCCAACCAGTGGGCGATTTGTGCGCGCAACCGTCGCCCCGCGCAAGACGCCACACATCACGCCAAAATCACGCGTAAATATGCGCGCAACCGAATCGCGTTCGCCCATCGGCCGCATGCCAATTAAAATCCCGACTGATTCCAATTTCATGATTTGGATTATAATCCCGTGAAATATTTTTCAAAATAAAAAAACGCCCCGTGGGGCGTTTTTATTTAACGGTTGGTCAACTGTAACTCAATACGACGATTCTTTTGCAGGCTGGCCGCGTCGTTGCCCAGTTCAACCGGATGCATATCGCCGAATCCGCTGGGGACCAAGCGGCGTTTTGACACGCCGTCGTTCGCCAATTCGTTTGCCACCGCCGTCGCACGCAACAGTGATAATTCTGTATTGTTTTTGTATCCGCGTGTGCCGGGAACAACAGGCTTTTTATCCGTGTGGCCATCAACGCGAATAATCCAATTTACATCAGACGGAATTTTGTTTTCCAAATCCTTTATCACGTTCGCAATCAGGCGCAGTTGATTTTTCCCTTCAGGCGACAGGGTGTATGAACCGCTGCTGAATAAAATGTCGCTGGACACGATAAAGCGGTCGCCGTCCGGTTGCACTGTTGTGCGGTCGCCCAGGGCGTCCTTTATCGCGCGGTAAAATGCCGATTGATATTGTGAAACTTTGTTCAATTCGGCGACTTTGTCCGCCAAGGCCTTGTTCAAGCGTGCCGACATTTCAACATACTGGATTTCCTGGGCGTGCGACTTTTCTTCGGCTGCATCCAGTGCCGATTGCAGTTTTGCCAACTGGTCCGACAATTCTGCACGTTGGGCGTCCATCTGGGTTTGTAATTCGCGCCGCTGTTGTTCTAATTCGGCGGTTTTTGCCTTGTCCAATTTGGCCTGGCTTAATTGCTGGGACAATTCGGCAACGCGCGCCGATAAATCGGTGCCCTGGGATTGCAATTGGGCGACCTTGGCCTCGTAATCGGCAATCAGTTCGTTCATACTGGTATCAACCGCTGCCAATTCAGATGTCAATTTCGTGTTGTTTGATTCCAGGTTTTCCAATTGCGCACGCGCCAATACCAACAGACGCTTGGCCTCTTGCTCGTCCGCGGTCATTTGTTGGATTTGTTGCGCCTGATCGGCGTTCGCCTGTTTCAAGTCGGCAACTGTTTTGGCACCGGTCTTGGTGTTAAATACACTGGTTGTGGTCCACAGGAATACAAACACAATCAGCAAAAATATCAATATGATAACCAGGTTCGAAAACAGATCAACGAACCCCGGCCATGTATTTGTTCTGTCGCGAAAACGAATATTTAGCATGATTTCTTTTCCTCTCTCTCGGTATGTCCTGGGCTTATTTATTGTCCAATTCACAATCCGGGGCGTTTGCCACATGGGTGTGTGCCGCCAGATAATCTTCCAGTTCACGGAATATCGCATTCTGGGCCAATTGCACTTGGAGTCCCAAGAACCCGACAATCAAACTGCCCCCCAGGCCCATCATCGAACTGGTAAAGGCGGTTGCCATACCAGCCAACGGTTTTGCCAGACCCGTCTGCATTGCGGTCAAAACCGCATCGTCGGCAAAATTCAGTCCGCCAATCAAATTGGCAAAACCACCAACGGTCATAATCAGACCCCAAAATGTTCCCAACAATCCTAAAAATACCAATGTATTACCAATATATCGGATAGATTCACGGGCATCTTCGAAACGCAACTGTATTAAATCCAGCATGTCGTGCAGTGACGATGCCGAAATCCGCGTCGGTCGCGACCGCAACAACAATGCCACCGGTCGCAATAACATCGGGGGCAGGGCACCTGTGCGCCGACCCATTAAATACCCGCGCAACCAGCGATATTCGGGCAGCAATCTGAACATATGGACAAATGTCAGTCCAATTCCAAACAGCGCGGTGCCAATAATTACACCGTTCAGATATATATTTGCGACCGCAATCTGCATAAACCGGTCATAGAACAAAATCAGTCCCACTGCCAATAACGCGGTCATCAATGCCATACGATTCAATGTTCTGTGAAACTGGTTTGTCATATAATCTCTCTTGCTATTCAGACCAATGATAGTAAATTTTATAAAATCGTGTCAATAGGGATTATTCATATAAAAACGAGTGGAAAAATTACTTGATTTTATTAAAAAAATCGGCATAATTGGCGATGTCCTGCTGGCACATGGGGTGTCGGCTGATTAAACCATAGGAAAAATATAAATGGCTTACTATGAAAGCGTCTTGGTTTTCCGCCAGGACTTGACCGAACCGCAGGTCAAAGAAAAAGCGGCAAAATACACCGAAATTATCAAGGAACTGGGCGGTGATGTTAAATCCACAGAATTCTGGGGTTTAAAGAATCTGGCCTATGTTATCCGCAAAAATCGCAAAGCACATTATGTTATGCTGAACGTTGAATTGCCTGGGGCCCAGGTTGCAGAACTGGAACGTCGTGCGCGTATTGACGAAGACGTGATTCGTTTCTTGAACGTTCGCGTTGACGAATTGGCAAAACAACCATCGGTCATGATGAAAAAAAATAACGAAGAGGCAGAATAATGGCAGTCCGTGCAGCAATTTATCGCAAAAAATCTAACCCTTTAAAGGGCAAGGTTATTGATTACAAAGATATTAAAACACTGTCGCACTATATCACAGAACGCGGCAAAATTGTCCCATCACGTATCAGTGGTGTTTCCCAGAAAGACCAGCGCGAATTGGCAACCGCCATCAAACGTGCACGTCATTTGGGGTTGATGCCATTTGTTCGCAACAACTTGGGCTAAAATTGATTATAATCGCACATCTGCTTGTTATTGGCGCGCTCATGTAACATTTGTACACTACGCTTGCCAACAACGGCGCATCTGCACAATTCTAATCAATTTACATAAAAAACATCTGGAATTAAAAATTCCTAACTTGAAAAAGGACAGATAAAATGAAAATTATTTTGACAGAAAAAATCGCACACTTGGGCAATATCGGTGATACAGTCGAAGTGAAAACAGGTTTCGCACGCAACTATTTGTTGCCAAATGGCAAGGCTATGCGCTGCACACGTGAAAACGTCGCGTTGTTCGAGGCGAAAAAGGCCGAACTGACTGCACGTCAAGAAGCCGCCAAGGCCGCAGCCCAGGCAAATGTTGACGCTGTCAAGAACGCAAAACTGCACATGATTCGCCAGGCGGGGGATACCGGTCAGTTGTATGGTTCGGTTTCGACACGTGATATCGCGCGTATGTTGAAAGAAATTGCGAACGTCAACGTTGAATCCGCCCAGGTCTTGTTGGGCAGCCCGATTAAATCCATCGGTGCGTTCGACACCAAGATTGCATTGCACCCAGACGTTATTGTTCCGGTCAAGGTATACGTTGCCCAGACCCAGGACGAAATTGAGGCATTGATTGCGGGCAAGGTTCTGACATTTGGAACAAAAAAGGTTGAAGAAGAAGTTGCCGAAGAAAAACCGGCAGCGGAACCAAAAGCCGAAGAAAAAGCAGCAGACGCTGAATAAAAAAATGCCCCACCGGGGCATTTTTTTTAGAGAGCATCCGTCTCCGCTGCGCTCCGTCGCGATAAAGAGAGCAGAGAGCAATGAAGCGCGCCATCGGCGCGCTTGTTTTTATCGTCGCGGACTAAGTTCCCCTCTGGCCAGAGGGGTGGCGCAACGCGCCAATGGCGCGTTTTTTATTGTTGTTCCAGTATTTGAATCCCGGGCAGGGGGCGACCCTCGATATATTCCAGAAATGCGCCGCCACCGGTGGAAACGTATGTCATGTCGTCCTTGACACCGCATGCGGTCAATGCCGCCACCGTGTCGCCACCACCAATGACGCTGGTCATACCACCTGTCCGTGTCTGTTCTGCGATGGCGCGTGCCAGTGTGAATGTGCCAAATGACCATGTCGGCTGCCATTCGGCCATGCCGACACTGCCGTTCCAAATGACTGTTCCAGACTTTTCAATCACAGATATGTCGGATGCGATTGTCTGTGGGCCTTCGTCCATTATAACGTCGTTGTCTGCGATTTCGGCAAATGTTTTGTCGGTGCGTGGCGCGGCTGGGGCAAATTCTGGGGCCGTGCCCTTGTCAATTGGTAAAACGACATTGCAGTTGTTTTCGCGTGCAAATGCTAAAATTTCCAATGCGGTGTCGCGTTGGTCTGGTTCATACAGTGAATTGCCAACATTTGCGCCAGTTGCAAATTTAAATGTTGTCCCCAGTGCCCCACCGATAATCAGGTTGTCTGCCAACGTGGCCAGCGCCTTTAACACGCCGATTTTCGTGGAAACCTTGCTGCCGGCGACAATCGCGGTCAGGGGACGTGCGGGACGCGTCATTACCGCGTCCAGATTTGCAATTTCGGACGCCAACAGTAATCCTGCGTATGACGGTAATATCTCGGCAACGCCAACCGTGCTGGCGTGGGCGCGGTGCGACACGGCAAATGCGTCGTTGACAAACAAATCAAATCCGCTGGCCAAATCGGCACTGAACGCCGGGTCATTTTTTTCTTCGCCGGCATAAAAACGCACATTTTCCAGCAATACTACGTCGCCATCGTGCATATCCGCCATAAAATTTTTGTCCAGGCAGTCCCTAATCAGCGGCACCCCCATATATTCGGCAATCGGACGCAGTGAAAATTCCATGTTGCGCGTCCCCTTGGGCCGGCCCAGGTGGGCGCAAATCGCGATTTTTGCACCACCTGTGCGCAGGGCGTTTATGGTGGCCATACTCTGTTCAATGCGAAATGCGTCGGTAATTTTGCCATCAACAATTTGAACGTTAAAATCGTCCCGCAACAATACAAACTTGCCCCGAACGTCCAGGTTTTCAATTGTGCGTAATTTCATGTTCAATCCTTTCCTTTACTGGTTTGAAACTTTTACGATAATGTTCGTTTATACCATATTTTTCAATTGCACGCAAATGTTCCGGCGTTGGGTATCCGGCATTTTTATCCCATGCGTATTCGGGGTATTGCGCCGCCAGGTCATGCATAATTTTATCACGTGTTTCCTTGGCAATAATAGATGCGGCGGCGATAGATAGTGATTTTGCATCGCCCTTGACGATGGGGCAACCATGTAAATCACGCGGCAACCTGTTCCCGTCAATCAGGCAAAAGTCCGGGCAAACCGCCAGTTTTTCTACCGCGCGTGTCATCGCCAGCATTGATGCCCATAAAATGTTCAGTTCGTCAATTTCGGTGGGACTGCATACGCCAATCGCCCAAATAGTATTGTGCGTAATCCAATCGTATGCGGTGGCACGTGCGTGCGTGGTCATCTGTTTTGAATCACGAATAACGACCGGAATTTCAATATCATGGTCGGGAAAAATCACCGCGGCTGCAACAACCGGCCCGCACAGGGGGCCACGGCCGGCCTCGTCCACGCCAGCAACCATGCGGTAACCGCATTCGCATTCAAATGAAAAGTCAGGTGTCGCACGCATTATATTGACATACGATTCGCAATTTGCTGTTGGACGTATTCATCTTGGCTGTTATACAGGGGCCATGTGCCATTTGCTAATTCTTCCATCGCGGTCAGTGGTTGGCCTAATCGCGCACGATACAGCCACATGTTCGACATCACGCGTTTAATATAACCGCGCGTTTCGTATGCCGGAAAACTTTCTATATACAGTAACGGATCATATGTTGAAAAATTCTTTTCAAATTTGACAACTGTGCCCATGCCAGCATTATACGCAGCCAGCATTTTTATAATATTATTATTGATGTTCGGGTGCGCCAACAAGTCAACGATATATTGCTGGCCCAGGAACATGTTATGTTCAGGATTGCTCATATCAATATCAGACATGGCGACGTTGTTGTGGCGTGCAACGCGACGAGCGGTGCTGGGCATAATCTGCATCAGGCCAGACGCACCCGCAGTTGATTTTGCGTTTGGACGAAAACCGCTTTCTTGTTTTGTGATGGCCAGCAGCAACGCACGATCAATTGACCAACCACCCATTGGTTCCCAGTCTGGCAGAGGGTATTGTGCCGAATAAATAATGTCATCATCAATTTCTAAAATTCCGCGATCACGGATAACGCTGGACGCCTGAATTGATACACGGGGCAGGCCATACGCCGTTGCAACCGAATTTACCGCGTGCAATGTTCGGTCTGACGCACGCGCCGTAATCAAGTATTTTAAGTATTGTTCGGCACGACCCTTTTGGTCAACCTGTAATAACGCCAGGGCAGTTTTGCCATATTTCGTCTCGCACAGAGCGTCAATGTCGTCGTCGGTAAGATCTTGTTCAAAGAATTCGTATTGCGGTGTTTCACCCAACATCACGGATGATAATGCACCATAAAACGCCATCGGGTGTGCAGCAGCGATTTTCCAATATTTTTTCGCACTGTCGCGGTTGCCGTTGGCGTCCGCTGCGCGACCGGCCCAAAATGCGGCCTCGGTCTTTCTGGCGTTATTGATTTGTTCCAGTTTTAAAATTTGGCTGAAATACTTTTCGCTTTCTGCAAATTTTTCTTCTTTGAAATACAACAGCCCCATCGCCCACAGGCCGTATTCTGATTTTGCGTCAGATGCGACAAAACCCCACTTTTTTGCCAATTCAAATTCGCCATTTGTGTAATATATATATGAGAGGCGACCCGCCAGACGACCATAATCTGATTCGGTCAGACGGCGTTTGAACGATGCGTCTTCCAGAATATTGCGGGCGGTTTTTGTGCTGCCACTGCGGATGGCACGCTTAAATTTAGTGATTTTTGTATCGGTTGCCCCAGAATATTTTTTCGCTGTCCAGGTTTCAGATTGTGCCGTTTCAATTGACGCGCCACCACTGATGGTTTTTGGAATAACAGATTTGCGAACGGTTGCCTGTTTGATTTTTGCCAATTTTTCCATGCGCGGCGCACCAGGTGTATCGTAATACTTGGTCATCCATGATGCAATTTCACGTCCGCGTGTGCGATATGTTTTTGATGTATAGCGTTGGTATAAAACTTCGCCCAGCAGGGTGTCGTCGGTCAATTGTGATTCTAACTTGGTTGCTGCATCAATTTTTTCGCGTGATTGTAATGCAAATATTTGTTCATATAAACTGGCATCTGCGTCGGTCAAAATCATTGGGGTATCAACAGCATAGGCCGTGGCCGACAGGAATATTGCTGTTAAAAATGTGAAAACTTTTTTCATGTAAATCAGAACAATGATGTCTTGGGCAGGTGGCAGACCGCCGCACCTTCGTCAGCCTCGGGTATTTGGTCGATTATCTTTTTAAAATCTGATATGCGTGAAAATTTACGATACACGGATACAAAACGTATAAACGCAATCGGATCCAAGTTTAACAACGAATCCGCCACCATTTGACCGACCATCACGCTGGTCACCGTGTCGTCGGCCGTTTCTGTTTCCAGACGGCGGTGGATTGATGTTACCAATTTTTCAATTTGTTCATCGCCCACATCGCGATTGCGGCACGCCAATTTAATACTGCGACGCAGTTTTTCACGGTCAAATGGTTCCATTTTGCCACTGTTCTTGCGCACCATCAGGTCACGCATTTGAACGCGTTCAACGGTCGTGAATTTTGCGCCGCATTGATTGCAAACACGGCGACGCCGAATAATTGCATCTTCGGTGTCGGGGCGCGAATCTGTCACGCGGCTATCAGTAGAGTTACAGTATGGGCATCTCATATTGGTGTAAAGAATAGCAATCTATTTTGCACCCTGCAAGTAATATTTGCATCGGCAAAAAATCGTGTTTTTGGAAAAATCAAGCCCTTTATTTAAAAAACATTGCTTGCGCCCGTCTTTTTCCGGGGGGCGATTTGTGATAAAATAGTATCCAGGGAAAACGGAGAGATGGAAAAATATCTGAATCAGATTTTGTCTGGTGATTGTATCGAGGTTATGCGTGGCATACCAGATGCGTCGGTTGATGCTGTCTTTGCCGATTGTCCGTATAATTTGCAATTGGGGGCGAAAACACTATATCGACCCGAAGATCAAACCGCCGCACGCGCTGTGCGTGACGCATGGGATACGTTTGACAGCCCAGCGGCATATGATGAATTTACGCGTGCCTGGATGCGTGAGTGTCAGCGTATATTAAAACCAGATGGTGCTATGTGGGTCATCGGCAGTTATCATAATATCTTTCGCGTTGGCGCAATTTTACAGGATTTGGGTTTCTGGATTTTAAATGACATTGTATGGGTCAAGACAAATCCAATGCCGAATTTCCGTGGCACGCGTTTTACAAACGCGCACGAAACACTGATTTGGGCAACCCCGCGCAAGACCGGTAAATACACATTTAATTACGAAACGATGAAAAAACTGAACGGCGGAAAACAAATGCGTTCAGATTGGAATATCAATATTTGCCTGGGCGAAGAACGCGTCAAAGACACCAATGGCAAAAGTTTGCACAATACGCAAAAACCGATGGATTTATTACGCCGTGTGATACTGGCGTCAACCAAACAGGGCGATGTCATACTTGATCCATTTTTGGGCAGTGGAACAACCGCCGCCGCGGCCAAAGAATTGGGACGTAATTTTATTGGGATAGAGCGCGAGCAAGCCTATGTGGACGCTGCACGGGAACGTGTTGCCGCGGTAAAACCGGTTGATTTGTCGGATATAGAGGTTGCAATTCCGAAACGGGCCGAGGTACGTGTTGCATTTCGTGAATTGCTGGAAGCGGGATTATTGTATGTCGGGCAGACATTGGTCAGTCCGCGTGGCGAACGCGTTATGATTACACGCGATGCACAGTTGGCACATACCCTGCACGGCAAGGCGTCAATTCACGTTATGGCGGCGCGACTGCAACACAGTGTTAGTTTCAATGGTTGGGATTATTGGTCGGCAGAAAAGCGTGATGGGACGCTGGTCCCGATTGACGAGTTGCGCAAATACGTGCGTGATATCAAACGTGATATTAAACAAGCCGCCTGATATTTTTAGCGGCGGCCGTGTTTTTTGCCCTAGCGGGATTTTTCATTTAATTGCATTGCGCGTTCGTGTGCACGTGCAACGATTGCCTGACGACGATAACTGCATGCATAGTCTGCCATATTCAGGTCAGCAAACATACGTTTACGCAGTTGTTCCGCGGCATGGATTTCATCGTATTTTTTCGATATCAGGCGGTCGCGACGAAATGTCGTATGGCCGGTGGCCAGCAACTGGTTGCGCTGATATGTCATTTCTAATACCTGGCGGCGCAGCGCGGCCAGATGGGCGTTTATGCTGTCGATAGCTCGCTGGACACGGACGCGTTCGATACTGTATGCCCCTGGTGCTTTCATTTTATTATCCTTGTTATTATTACGGTAATATATAATACATAAAATAGATTTTGTCAATCATGGGTGCCTACTTGTATTTTTACCATATTTTCCTATATATCAGACTATGAATTCGCGAATCGGATTTTTTGTGGTATAATTGGCTGGAAATAAAAGGATTTTTTTATGGCACTGATACCAATGGTTATCGAGGAATCGCCCCGGGGTGAACGCTCGTTTGATATTTATTCACGCTTGTTGCGTGATCGTATCGTTATGATAAATGGCCAGATTGAGCCAACGATGGCAAACAGTATTGTTGCTCAGTTGTTGTTCTTGGAATCTGAAAACCCAAATGCAGAAATTTCTGTTTATATCAACAGTCCGGGCGGTGATGTATCCGCAGGTTGGGCTATTATGGACACGATGCAGTATATCAAGTCACCGGTGTCAACGATTGGTATGGGATTGGTCGCATCAATGGGGTCGGTGTTGCTGGCGGCGGGCGCACGTGGAAAACGTTTCGTTCTGCCCAATACCCAGATTATGATTCACCAGCCACTGGCGGGGGCCGAGGGCCAGATTACTGATATGGAAATCCGTATGAACCAATATCAAAAGAATAAAAAGACATTGATTAAACAGATGTCTGAATTCACTGGGCGCAGCGAGAAAGAACTGTTTGATGCGATGGAACGTGATAACTGGATGACCCCGACCGAGGCCAAGGATTTTGGCCTGATTGACGGTGTTTTGGCGCGTAAATAATTTGCTTTGAACGGGATATAAGATATGAGCGACGATAAAAACAACAATACACCAACAACGACCGACGAAACTCAGACTGCACAACAGTTTTGTAGTTTTTGCGGTAAATCTGTGTACGAGGTAAAAAAACTGGTTCGTGGGCGCAATGTATGCATTTGCGACGAATGCATAAATCTGTGTAACGATATTATGGCGGACGATATTCGCGACGAAGTGAACAAAGACGCCGCAAAATTACCGACCCCGTCCCAGATTTACAAATTCTTGAACGAATATATTATCGGCCAGGATATGGCAAAGCGCACACTGGCGGTGGCGGTGTATAACCACTATAAACGTCACAGTGCGGCGATGTCGTCCAATGTTGAAATTCAAAAGTCTAATGTTTTGCTGATTGGGCCAACGGGAACGGGCAAAACGCTGTTTGCGCAAACATTGGCGCGCATTTTGGATGTGCCGTTTGCAATCGCCGATGCCACCACTTTGACCGAGGCGGGCTACGTCGGTGATGACGTGGAAAGTGTCCTGACGCGCCTGTTACAGAACGCGAATTTTGACGTGGAACGCGCGGGGCGGGGCATTATCTATATTGACGAAATTGATAAAATCGCACGCAAGTCTGAAAATCCATCACTGACCCGTGATGTTTCCGGCGAAGGCGTGCAACAGGCATTGTTGAAATTGGTAGAAGGGACGGTCGCCAACGTTCCGGCCGGTGGCGCAGGACGCAAGCACCCGGGCGAAGCCACCGTTCAACTGGACACTTCCAAGATTCTGTTTATTTGTGGTGGCGCGTTTGATGGTCTGAACAAAATTATTGGTGGGCGTAAATCTGAGCGTGCCGGCATTGGTTTTGGTGCAAATGTCCAATCTAAAAAGGAACGTGAATCCAAAAACTATCTGGACGATGTTCAGCCCGAAGATTTGGTTAAATTCGGTATTATCCCAGAATTGGTTGGTCGTTTGCCGGTGATTACCACATTACAAGATTTGGACGAAAGCGCATTGGTAAAAATCCTGACTGAACCGAAAAATGCGATTGTGAAACAATATGCTGCGATGTTGGAAATGGACGATGTGAAATTAAACATTACCGATGACGGCCTGCGTGAAATTGCGAAATTGGCCGTTGCCCGGAAAACAGGTGCACGCGGCCTGCGCAGTATTTTGGAACGCATATTGCTGGCACCAATGTTTGATGCGCCCGATAACCCCGAATTGGCAGAAATCGTGATTGATAAAAACGTTGTGCTGGGGAAAAAGCAACCTGTGCAAATCCTGCGCGACGCCAAGAAGGCCGCATAAACATACCGCCAATCCCTCATCACTGAGGCAAAGGCTGGGAATAAACTAAAATCCCCTTCGCTGGAAACCGCCCACGGAATTTATCAATTCCGCGGGGCCCGGACAAGCCCCAGAACGATGAGAGTAAAAAACGGACTGAAGTTCCCCTCCGGTGGAGGGGGACTTAGTCCGCAAATAAGACATAAACAATGTTCATAACATGGGACACCACCCACAAAACACTCGTCATACCGGCGAAGGCCGGTATCTATTGCCCCGCAGGGCCTGATATTATCACTACCCCGTCCACTGCGTGGACACTCCGACCCGAGCCCCGCGGAATTGTTAAATTCCGTGGGTGGTTCCCGGAGGGGAACTTAGTCCGCGCCCCAGACATAAACGACGTTAGTAAAATAAAAACAAATACACCACGTGTCGCCTGCGGACTGCGTCCTTGCCGCATCCTGCGCTTCGCTTGGATTCATTCCTGCGCAGGCAGGAATAGGGTCTATGCAGTGCGAGCGTATGCGAGCCATATCAAAATAATCGCGGATTTTATCATTGGTGACTAATTGCCAAGTTGTGATATACCAATGGAACCCAATGTTGACCCTCCTGCACCGGTATGACGGTGTTGTGTGGTTAAGTTCTTATTTTTGCGTATATTGTGCAACAATGAGCATAAGTAATTTCTTAGACCCCATTCCTGCCTTTGCCCACCCACAAAATCTTGCGATTTTGCGGGGCCCGAAGCAGGAATGACAAGTTTGAATGTATCGCTGGTGCGTGGTAATCCATTAGGAATTTTCTATTTGCATTATGTGCTAGAATGTGTAATTCTTGTGGTGAAGCGTGTGTGGGCTGGTATTGTTTTTTATGTAAGGGGGAACGAAAAATGAAACAAATATCAACTCTGGGCTTGGTAGTGCTCGTGATATCGTGCCTGGGGGTGACGCCCGCAATGGCAGCAAACCTGGAGGGGTGCGAGCCATCCACAGAAAAACCGTGTTGTTGTCCAGATGAACCGGTAACGTACACTTGCCGTGGTTGTCCGCCCGGTTGGTACAAGGCAAGCGTGGTTGGAGTTGGGAAAGTGTGCGTGCCTGATTCTGGGACCACCAATAATATTCCAAGTGATAAAAAAGGTTATCTCTATGCCGAGGTCTGCACCGGCCAGCAATGCTTTACGGCCACTAGCAGTGAGGATGCTGCTGCCCGCGCTGATAAAGGGGAAGCATGTTTTTGC
This sequence comes from uncultured Alphaproteobacteria bacterium, assembly GCA_934276735.1. Classification (GTDB taxonomy): domain Bacteria; phylum Pseudomonadota; class Alphaproteobacteria; order Rs-D84; family Rs-D84; genus Enterousia. The sequence continues at coordinate 472,460 of CAKQTG010000001.1, forward strand.
CCTGCTGCTTTAGGAGAAAAAAAATGAAAAAATATTTTTTTGTATGTGCTGTAATGGCACTGGTATCCGGGGCAGACGCCGCCGCCCCAACGTGTACAGTTACAGCGTCCGGATCTTATATGTCATGCAAGCCGGGATATTATTATGATAGTTTTTTAATTGGAGACACAGGGAAAACGTGCAATCCGTGCCCGCAGTTTGATGATGCCATCAGCGCGGATAAAAATATTGACGGGGTAACGTCCTGCTATTTGCCCGCCGGAACAACAGGGTCCGATAGCACCGGCACATTTAAATATACATCTGATTGTCCTTATACCAATTAAAACAGTTCGCCACTTTATTGGCACCTATTTTCCCCCCGCCCCGAGAGAACGGGGGGAACAAATATAAGAGAGCAGGGGGCAATGAAAAGTGAGCAAGTGACAGAGTGATAAAGTGATATAGTTTTAGAATAGAGAACAATTCATGTGTCGCCTGCAGACCAAGGTCTTCGCCGCCAGGCCCCCGCAAAATCGCAAGATTTTGTGGGTGGACAAAGGCAGAAATAGGAACTAAGAAATTACTTTTGCTCATTGTTGCACGATGTTCGTAAAATATGGCCCCCAACCACACACCATCGTCACCCCGACCCGGGCCCCGCAAAATCGCAAGATTTTGTGGGTGGTTCCCGGAGGGGAACTTGGTCCGCAACTAAGACATAAACTATGTTCGTAAAATATGGCCCTCAACCACACACAACCGTCATACCGGCGCAGGCCGGTATCCATTGCCCCGCAGGGACCACCACTACCCCGTCCACTACGTGGACACCCCTTCGCCAGCGAAGGGGAACTTAGACCGCGACGATAAAAACAAGCGCGCCGATGGCGCGCTTCATTGCTCTCTGCTCTCTGCTCTCTGCGCATTGCTCTCTTGCATGACGAACCGCGGTTCTCGTCCGACAGGGCAAAAATAAAAACCACCAAAATGGTGGTTTATATTTTTGGTGGCCCTGGTCGGACTCGAACCGACACTCCTTGCAGAACTTGATTTTGAGTCAAGCGCGTCTACCAATTCCGCCACGGGGCCAAAACCAACATGCGATTACTTCGCAGCGGCTTTCTTGGCTTCTACTTTTTTAACCAAGCGGGCACTGCGTGCGGGTTTGTGAACCGGCTTTTTCGCAGGTGCTGCGGCCGTGCCTTGTTTCTTTTCAATCGCTTTCTTAATCGCGGCCATATCATCGGTCAAACGTGACACCGGCTTTGACATTACGTATGCGTCCAGACCGCCATGCTTGGTCAATGTGCGCAGGCCGGCTGTAGAAATACGCAACGAGAAATCGCGATTCAAAATATCGCTGTGGAACTTTAATTTTTGCAGATTTGGCAAGAACGTGCGTTTTGTATGACGCATAGAGTGGGAAACATTCATTCCAACTTCTGTTTTCTTACCTGTAACTTTACATACACGTGGCATATCAATAATCCTTTAATAACTGGGGCATAATTTATACTAAATTTCCCGAAATGTCAAGTAATGTTTTATGTTATTGTTTATTTTGCGCCGTGCGATGACGACAACAGGTCAGTTACAACCTTGACCGGGGTAAACGTAGACGCTGGAACCGCAACGAAAACCGTGTTCCAGTGTGCCATTGCGCCATTCCACAGACCCGGGCGTTCCATCGCACGCAAAGCGTGGCCGCCATATGATTTTTCTGAAATAAAGCCCGCTTTGTGGTCAACAAAAGCTGTCAAATCAAACGGTTTGCCGTGCGCATCACGTGTGCCACAGACTAAATCTACTGGGTTAAAGTGTGATGATGCGTTCATTATATCGCGTGCGTCGGGGGCAATCTGGCTGGATTCTACGATTTGCAGGGATTCTGTGCCATGTTCGTCACGCACCCAGAACGGGCCGCCACCCGGTGCACCGATGTTTTTTACCACGCCGCACACGCGAATTGGACGATTTAAAATCTGACGCAACATTTCAGCCGGTGCGTCATCAGACGTGCGGACACATAAATCGTTTTTGATAAATGTGCGGATTTCGTTCAAATCGTACGCCACAAAATTATTCAAGTATTCAAATGCGCGTGCTTGCAATGACAACAACAAGCCCGCCAGCACGTGTTTATATTTAATGGTGTCGCCACGTAATTCATCAGTTGTGACGTTATCAATGTTTTTAATAAACACGATATCGGCGTCAATATTGTTCAGGTTTTCAATCAGTGCCCCATGTCCCGCCGGCCTGAATAACAGGCGTCCATCATCAGTGCGAAATGGCGTATTGTCCGGATTTACGGCGATTGTGTCGGTGCTGGCGCGCTGGTTCGACATTGTTATATCGTATTTTACACCATATTTCGCGCCATATTCCGGAACCGCCCGCGCCAGGATTGCGTGGAATCCCGCCATATGTTCGGGCGACACGGTAAAGTGGATATGCACGGTGCCAGATGTTGTGGCATACTGGGCACCTTCGACCAAGTGTTCTTCGACGGCGGTGCGACTGTATGTGTCATATTTATGAAACGCAATCAGTCCTTTGGGCAAATTACCATAATCCAGACCGGCATTGGTCAACATACAGGCGATTTTGTCGCGATCGGTTGGTGTGTCTGGCAAAAATTGCCGTAAGTCGTCCCAGAACGCGAATTTATCTAAATTGTCCAGCACGCGTCGCGTCACATCATTCATTGTGCCGGTGTTCAAGAATTCAAACAAATCGCGGAACATACGTGTTGCGGCACCGGACGCAGGAACGAATTTTACAATTTTTTTTGTTGCCTGGGCGGCGTTATATATTTCGGTATATTGCGCGATGTCTGCGTCAGATAATTCAGCAATGCCGTCGCCAACGGTTGCAGGCCGTGTGATATTTGCGTATGGAAATCCACACACAAAATCTGCCAGTTGCTGGGCAACAATATCAGGCGTCAGCCCGTGTGATTTTATCTGTTCTGTATCTGGGGTGGAAAATTCTGTCATAATTATGAATCCCTTGGGTTATTGTCAGAATAATACAAAAAAAATTTGTGCGCAATATATTCCTGATGTCTTGAAAACAGGACGTATGATATTATATATCTGATAACAGAAATAAAAAATAAACAGGAGGATTTAAAATATGAATCCAGAAGAAATGCAAGAAACGCCACAACAGGCGATTGAAAAATATACGACAGACTTTACCAAACTGGCGTCTGATGGAAAATTGGACCCGGTGATTGGTCGTGACGAAGAAATTCGCCGCACTATCCAGGTATTGTCGCGCCGCACAAAAAATAACCCGGTGCTGATTGGTAATCCAGGGGTTGGTAAAACAGCAATAGTAGAAGGTTTGGCCGAACGAATCGTTTCGGGTGACGTTCCAGAAAATCTGTTAAAGAAAAAACTGTTGTCGTTGGACATGGGGGCACTGATGGCGGGCGCGATGTTCCGTGGCCAGTTCGAGGCGCGTTTCAAGGCGATATTAAAAGCGGTCAAAGAAGCCGATGGCGGGATTATTCTGTTCATTGACGAATTGCACACGTTGGTCGGTGCCGGCAAGGGCGAGGGCAGCATGGATGCCGGTAATCTGTTAAAGCCTATGTTGGCGCGTGGCGAATTGCACTGTTTGGGCGCAACCACACTGGACGAATATCGTCAATATATTGAAAAAGATCCAGCGCTGGCGCGTCGGTTTCAGCCCGTCTATGTGGACGAGCCGACCGTTGATGACACAATTTCAATTTTGCGTGGGTTAAAAGAAAAATACGAAGGTCATCATGGTGTGCGGATTTCAGATTCTGCGCTGGTTTCGGCAGTTAAATTATCGAATCGGTATATTACAGACCGCTTTTTGCCAGATAAAGCGATTGATTTAATTGACGAGGCTGCCGCTCGTGTTCGCATTGAAATTGCATCTAAACCGGAGAAGTTGGACGAGGTTGATCGTCACCTGATGCAGCTGAAAATCGAACAACAGGCATTAAAAAAGGAAAAAGATGCGGATTCTAAAAAGCGTTTGAGCGAACTGGACAAATTGATTGCAGAATTGCAAAACGAATCGAATAAAATGACTGCTGATTGGCGTGCCGAGCAGAGTAAAATGCGTGCACTGTCCGATGCGATGGCGTCGTTGGATTCTGCCAAGGCCGAGGTTGCAACCGCCATGCGTAATGGCGATTATGAAAAGGCGTCTGCATTGCAATATGGCAAGGTTCCAGAACTGGAAGAACAAATTCGCAAGCTGAACGCGGACGCACGCGAGTACAAGACGGTTCTGCCGGAACATATTGCCGCGGTTGTCAGTAAATGGACCGGTGTCCCAGCCGACAAGTTGACGATGGAAGAGCAATCAAAATTGCTGAACATAGAAGATGAATTGCGTAAACGTGTCGTTGGCCAGGATCACGCATTGACGGTTGTCGCGCGTGCGATTCGGCGCAGTCGTGCCGGATTGTCTGACCCGCATCGGCCCGCAGGCAGTTTTATGTTTTTGGGGCCAACCGGCGTCGGCAAGACCGAGGTCGCCAAGGCCCTGGCCGAGTATCTGTTTAACGACGATACGGCGATGACCAGAATTGATATGAGTGAATATATGGAACCACATTCGGTGTCACGCCTGATCGGCAGTCCCCCCGGATATGTCGGATATGAACAAGGTGGCGTCTTGACCGAATCGGTGCGTCGCCGTCCATATCAGGTATTGCTGTTTGATGAAATTGAAAAGGCAAACCCAGACGTGTTTAATGTGTTCCTGCAAATCTTGGACGATGGTCGTTTGACCGATGGCCAGGGTCATGTTGTGAACTTTACAAACACGATTATCATTATGACCAGCAATTTGCCGTCAATGGATGCGGTGAAACATCATTTCCGCCCAGAATTCATCAATCGTATTGATGAAATAGTGTTCTTTAATCCGTTGGGCAAAGACGTTATGGCGGGCATTGTCAAGATTCAGTTGCGCAACCTGTCGCGTCGTTTGGCCGAACGTCGTATAACGCTGGACGTGTCGGATGCCGCGATTAAATGGTTGGGCGACAACGGATATGACGAAGCGTTTGGTGCGCGCCCGTTAAAACGTCTGATTACGTCGGCGGTTGAAGATAAAATCGCAGACCTGATTTTGTCTGGCACCGTGGGCGAGGGCAGCACCGTCTATGTTGATGTTCATGGCAAAGAACTGACCGTCAAATAAGATATGTTTGTTCGTATGAAGAAAGCCCCATATTTGTGGGGCTTTCTTGTTTTTATATGTGTGCCGTTTATTTTTGGTTCGCCATTGCCAATTTGCGCGTCAGTAATGCGCGGATAAATTCTGCGCGGCGCGCGGCATCCATGGCGTTTGGCGCGCGATTTTGTAACGCAGCGGCACGCATAGGGATACCAACATTTGTGGTGGTCTGGGCGCGCAATGAATATGGCACGGTTACGCGGGCCGATATCGCCGGGCGTGCGGCGCGCACCGGTAATGGGCGCATTGTGTTTTTACGGATATTTTTGGCACGTGCACGCACGCGACGGCGTGCCTTCTTTTTTGTGCGACGTTTTGCAACCGCGATTGGTGTGCCGACGGTCATCGCATTTGTAAATTGCAGTTTCGGCGTAATACCATTTTGACGCAGTAATAACTGGGCCAAATCGGCGTGATTGGTGTCAAACACGCTGGAATAATAAAAACGGTTCGTCGCGGCGTCAAACGCAATTTCTGCGGTGCCGTTCTGAATCAATGGTGGCATTTCGCCCGTTTTGGTATTGACCAGATACAGTTTGTTTTCCGCCCCGCTTGGTGTCATCACGGTGCGACGAATTGCAACGTATGGCATATTTGGAAACGTTGCGACAACCTGGAACGGTTGCGATGCAAATCCAATGCCATTGACGCGACGCAACCGACCATACATGTCGGTCATATACAGGGCATAACGCCCACCTGCGGTTTTAATACATTTAAAATTGTTATTTTGTGTTACGTTATCCATTTAAAACATGCCTCTTTACTTTGACTTTGTTTTTGTCTTTTTCGCTGCCTTGAACTGAATATCGCGCAGTTTTTTGTATTCCCCGCCCAGCGCACACAGTTCGGAATCTGTTCCTTGTTCGACGATATGACCGTCCTTGATCACACATATTATATCAGCATCCAAGATTGTTGACAAGCGGTGTGCGATAACAAATGTTGTGCGCCCCACCATCAGGCTTTTTAATGCCGATTGAATCAATTTCTCACTCTGGGTGTCCAGGGCGGACGTCGCCTCGTCCAGTAACAGAATAGGCGCGTCTTTTAAAATTGCGCGTGCGATAGCAATACGCTGTTTCTGGCCGCCAGATAATAACGCGCCCCCTTCGCCAACGGTGGATTTGTATTTCTTGGGGAATTTCATGATGAAATCATGCGCATTTGCCGCCCGAGCCGCCGCGATAACCTGGTCAGGGGTGGCGTCAGGACTGCCGTATTTGATGTTATCTTCAATTGTGCCATTGAACAAAAACACATCTTGGGATACTTCCGCAATATTCTGACGCAGTGATTTCAGTGTGTATTTCTTGATGTCGGTGCGGTTGATTTCAACCTTGCCCGATTGCGGGTCATAGAAACGTTCCAGCAAATTAAACATCGTGGTTTTCCCGCCGCCCGATGGCCCGACCAGCGCGCAAACACGACCCGCCGGCACGTGCAAGTGTATATCGCGCAATACCGGTTCGTCCGGATTATACGCAAATGTGACATGATGGAAATCAACTGACATCTTTTTATCAGATTTCAATTCGCGCGCGTTTGGGGCGTCTTGAATTTCTGGCTTGCTGTCCAGGAAATCGAACAAAACCTCGGCCGCCAGCAGGCCATGCTGAACCGTGTTTCCAGTGCCGGTAATGCTTTTTGCAGGTTTGTATGCGGCCGTCAATGCCAACAAGAACGCCGTAAAGTCACCGGTTGAAATCGCGCCCGTCACAATAAAGTGCCCACCGATAATTAACGCCAGGCACAGCCCGATTGAAATCATCAATTCCAGCAATGGTGATTGCAAGGCGTGGGCCTGGGTGCTTTTATATGAATTGCACATTGATGTGTCCAGCACGTGGCGAAAACGTTTGGTTTCAGATTCTTCGGTTGCAAACGCTTGAATTGTTTTGATTCCATGCAGAGTTTGATTCAAATGCTGTGATACGTTGTTCGCGATACCAAACGACTCGCGCGATAGACGCCGACGCTTGCGCATAATTAGCACCATTGGCACCATAATCGCTGGCACCAAGAATATCAATACCGCGCACATCTGAGGCGCGTAATACACCATCAAACCCAATGTCATCATCAGGGTTGCAACCTGTTGAATCGTGCTGACGATTGTGCCAGTGACCAAGGTCAACACCGCGCCGGCCTGGACACTGAAATAGTTCAAATTCTTGCCGATACCGTCGCCATAGAATTTTGAAATATTCATTTTGACCATGTGATTATAAATGCGCTGTTGTAAATTCGCACTGGCCAACAGTCCAGCCTTGGCCATCAGCAGGGCCTTGGAATAATTAAAAGCGCCCTTGAATCCGAACGCAGCAATGATTTGCAAGCCGAATATATATATAGATTGCATACTGCGTTCAATAAATGCCTTGTCCACGATGCGTTGAACCAGGGTAATAGTATATGCCTCGGCTGCGGATGCGCCGATTGTCGCGATGATGCCCGCCAACAGCCATTTCCATTGTGGTTTGCCGATTTCGCGCCAAACGCGCCCATATAGTGACCATTTAATACGGACATTGGACGCATCGCCCTTGACCAAAGTTTTTACTTTTTCAGATATTTTATTTAACATAGCGGCACTATTATAAAGTGATATATAAAAACTGTCCAGTGAAAGATTTACATTGACAACGCATACAAAAGCGTATAAAATGCGTGAGCTTTCAGAGATGAAAGGGCAAAGTTTTGGGGTCATAGCTCAGTTGGTAGAGCACCTGCTTTGCAAGCAGGGGGTCGTCAGTTCGAGTCTGATTGGCTCCACCAAAAAATTGATACAAATGTCACGCTAAAGGGGGTGAATGCATTATGGTGAAGGTTCTGGTTCGCGACAATAACGTTGAACAGGCGTTGCGCGTTGCAAAACGTAAATCTCAGAAAGAAGGTCTGTATCGCGAAATGAAAGAACGTCAGCGTTATGAAAAACCAACAACAAAGCGCAAACGTTTGAAAGAAGAGGCTGTGCGTAACGAGAAAAAACGTCAGTCGAAACAAAGAATGGTCTTTGGATTCTAAAAAAACGCCCCACCCGGGGCGGTTTTTTATTAGAGCGCAATGCGCAGAGAGCGATTAAAGTTCCCCTCTGGCCAGAGGGGTGGCACGTAGTGCCGGGGTGTCGGTTTCTCAGGGAGCAGAGTGTAGAGAGCAGAGTGCAATGAAAATGTCCGCCGATGGCGGACGACTCCAATGACCTGGATCCTGGGGTCAAGCCCCAGGATGACGAGAGTAAAAAACGCGCTAAGTTCCCCTCCGGTGGAGGGGTGTCCGCTAGGACGGGGTGGTCTTGAGAGTGCGTAATGTTGGTATATGTATAAAAAGACCACCTCCCCGCTACGCGGTACTCCTCCATGGAACCACCCACAAAATCTGACGATTTTGCGGGGCCCGGAGGAGGAGAACTTGCCCCGCGCCGGGAACGAAATAAGGTTCCCCTCTGGCCAGAGGGGTGGCGCAACGCGCCGGGGTGTCGGCATTGCTCTCTGCTCTCTGCGCGTTGCACTCTAATAAAAAAGTGCGCCATTGGCGCACTTTTTATTTATTAAACTTGTGATACGGGTTGTCGTCAACCTTGGTCGGCAACAGCGAGAATACAAACATCACCACACTGGCGAAAATCGACAAGAACGGTATCACGCACAGCGCATATATAAACCACCACCACGCCGACAGGCCCGCATCATGCAAACGCCGTGTGCGCATTGAAATCAGTGGGATTGCAATCGCGAGACTGTAAATCACGCCCACCAATATCATCAGGCCGAACATAACACTGACATCGCCTGAAAGTGCAAAGTCAATGGTCATACCCATTACCACCAATATGCCCCAAACCAGGTAAATCAGCACATTGACCAACGTTGTCCACCAGAATTCAGACCGTGACGATGTGCCCGCCCATTCGGTGAAACCACGCCGCCAGAACGCCGCATACGCCAAGAACATATTTGTGTATGTCGTGCTGGATTGAACTTTCTTTGACTTTTTAACGTTTGGCATAGAATTTCCTTTTTTTGCTTTGCTTGGGTATTCTAGCACAATTTTTCCCACCTGCCCAGAATTTATTTCTCAGAGAGCAGAGCGCAATGACAAGTGAGTAAGTGACAGAGTGATAAAGTGATTTAGTTTTAGAATAGAAAACTTAAAAACTTGTCATTCCTGCGCAGGCAGGAATAGGGACTATACAGTGCGAGCGGACGCGAGCCATACACACGCAATCGCGGATTTATTATTGGGGACCATGTTTTACGAACATTGTGCAACAATGGGCGGGAGTAATTTCTTAGACCCTATTCCTGCCTGCGCAGGAATGACAAGGGCGGTGTATTTGTGTTTATTTTATGACCATAGTTTATGTCTTGGCCGCGAGCTAAATTCCCCTCTGGGGAGCCGGGGTGGTGCGCAGCACCGGGGTGTCGGATTCTCAGAGAGCAGAGCGCAATGAAAATGTCCGCCGATGGCGCGCTTGTTTTTTACCGTTGCGGTGTGAAAATCCCCTTCGCTGGCGAAGGGGTGTCCACGCAGTGGACGGGGTAGTGGTGGTGCCTGTCACCATCAAAAAAATACACGTCCGAAAAACAGGCACAGCGTGCGGAAATCCGGTAAAAAATATAAAAAAATCGTGCCGAATCTAAACGGTGGATTAAATTCAATGCAAAACGGCGTTGACGCACCCCGGATTTCAGGCTATAATTTACCCACAATTATGCCGAATCTAAACCACCGGTTTTCTTCAGCACGATGTGTAATATTATAATCCGGGGGGGACGGTTTCGTGATACGTTGTATGCGTCGTTTTTTATCAGCGGTTTGTTGTGCGGTGTGTTTTTTTACCGTGGCAATCGCCACATCGGTGGCGGCCGATGTGGTTTCAACCAGTCCCGCCGTCAACGTAAAATACATCCACGGGTCAATCAAAAATTTATGGGGAATTGATATCCCATACAGTCCCGAATTAAAATCCGATCAATATGCGGTCAACATGCGATACTTGCTGGGCATGGTGGACATTGCAAATGCGCGCCTGGGGGCGGTAAAAACGTCGTATGGCACGGGCGAATATGCCACCGCGGGCGCGGTATCAAAAAACACGGCGGACAAGGCAATCAGAACATTGATTCAGAAACCGATTGAATTTCCATTTGCGGCAACAACGACGGCCGATACCACAACGTTCAGTTTTTCTATAACGGCATCGGGTACATTTTACGTTGATTGGGGCGATGGTGGTGACGTTGATAAATACGTAAAAACGAATACAGGTTCCCAAACAATCAGCCATACATACACCACCGCGGGTGCATATACGGTGCGCCTGGGCGGCCGTGCAAAGGGGTATACGACCACTTTAACCGGTGCTATTACATTTATTAACTCGACTAAGAACCTGGCCGGCATCGGGGGCAGTCTGGGTGAAATATTCCCAACACTGGCGGATGGCGGCCAGCCAAAATTTTTCGTTACGTTTTCTAGTTGCACGAATCTGACCAGTTCAATTCCAGAGAATTTATTCGCGGGGATATCCGGTGCCCCAGCCAGCAATATGTTTGAAGGCACGTTTAGAGGTTGCAGTGGTCTGACCGGTTCAATTCCAGAGAATTTATTCGCGGGGATATCCGGTGCCCCAGCCAGCGATATGTTCAGTGGCACATTTGGTGGGTGCAGTGGACTTACCGGTTCAATTCCAGAGAATTTATTCGCGGGGATATCCGGTGCCCCAGCCAGCAATATGTTTGAAAGCACGTTTATAGGTTGCAGTGGTCTGACCGGTTCAATTCCAGAGAATTTATTCGCGGGGATATCGGGCAGGCCCACCAGTGCGATGTTCAGCAACACGTTTAGTGGTTGCAGTGGTCTGACCGGTTCAATTCCCGAAAATTTATTTGCGGGTATATCCGGTGCGCCGGCGGGCGGTATGTTTTTTCGCACGTTTAGTGGTTGCAGTGGTCTGACCGGTTCAATTCCAGAAAAACTGTTCGCGGGGATATCCGGTGCCCCGGCCGGCAATATGTTCAGTGGCACATTTGGTGGGTGCAGTGGACTTACCGGTTCAATTCCAGAGAATTTATTCGCCGGTATATCTGGCGCGCCGGCGAGCCGTATGTTTGAAGACACTTTTTCTGGTTGCGGTGGCCTGACTGGTTCAATCCCAGAAAAATTATTTTCTGGGATATCTGGTAAGCCAACGACCGGTATGTTCAGCAGCACGTTCAATGGTTGCAAGGGGCTAACCGGGGCAATTCCATCTGGATTGTTCAGCAATATATCAGGCGCACCGGCGAACAGTATGTTCAGCAGCACATTTAGTGGTTGCAGTGGTCTGACCGGATCAATCCCGGCTGGGCTGTTTGGCAATTTATCGGGCAGTCCAGTGAGCGGTATGTTCAGCAGCACGTTTAGTGGTTGCAGCGGTCTGACTGGTTCAATTCCAGAAAAATTGTTCGGTAATATATATGGTGCGCCGGCGAACTATATGTTCAATGGCACATTTAGGAATTGTCGTGGCTTGACCGGGGTGATTCCGTCTGGTTTGTTTGGAAATTTATCGGGCGCGCCAGCGTCGTACGGTATGTTCAACAGCACGTTTTATGGGTGCAGTGGTTTGACCGGTGAAATCCCGGTGGGATTGTTTGGTAATTTGTCGGGCAGTCCGACGAACAACATGTTCAGCAGCACGTTTTATAATTGTTCTGGTCTGACTGGAAATTCGGCACAGAATCCCGATGGAACGCCATTGTATGATGTGTTCCCAACGGCAACATCAGACCATGTTAGCGGTATGTACACTGGCACGTGTTTTGATGATAATGATTCAATCCCAGACGCATGGGGTAAAAACGCCAGTTGCGTTCCGCCGGAACCAGACTATCCGTTCACGGCAACGGTTGAAATAACGTCTGCAAAAACGTATAGTTTTGACATATCGGCGGCGGGCACGTTCTATGTCAATTGGGGCGATGGTTCAAAGTATGAAAAGATTGTCAAGGCCGACACCACGACCCAGCATATCAGTCATACATACAGCGCGAACGGCACATATACGGTAAAGTTGGGCGGCCTGGCCACGGCGTATCCGACCGGTGTTGCGGCAATTGGCAATATTGCTGGTTTCATCAACTGGGATAATGGTATCAACGTGACCGAAATCACGGGCAGTTTGGGCAAAGTATTCCCGACATTGGCGGGTGGATCGCAACCAAGTTTTTATGCTGCGTTTAGTCACGGACAAATGAAAACCATCCCCGCCGAATTGTTTGATGGTATTCATGGCGCACCGATTGAGAGGATGTTTGAACAGACATTTGCAACGTGTATGTCACTGACCGAGGTTCCAGCGGGATTGTTCAGTGGTATTGCCGGTGCCCCGGCCAAGAATATGTTTTATTATACGTTTTATATGAACAAGGCGTTGACAAAAATCCCCGACGGGTTGTTCGCCGGTATTTCTGGTGCCCCGGCCGAATATATGTTTTTCGGTACATTCAGTGGGTGCGATCGTCTGACCGAAATTCCGTCCGGTTTGTTTGGTAATTTATCGGGCAGTCCGGCGTACAGTATGTTCAGCAGCACGTTTTATAATTGTTCTGGCCTGACCGGTGAAATTCCACTGGGATTGTTTGGTAATTTGTCGGGCAGTCCGGCACCAAACATGTTTTCTAGCACGTTTAATAACTGCAGCGGATTGACCGGTAAATCGGCACGGAATCCGGACGGAACGCCATTGTATGATGTGTTCCCAACGGCGACATCGAACCAGGTTGTCGGCATGTACACTGGCACATGCCTGGCGGATAATGCATCAATCCCAGATGCCTGGGGTAAAAACCCCGATTGTGTATCTGGTGGGCCGACCGACGAATATCCGTTTGTTATGACGACAACGCCAGATACCACGACGTTCAGTTTTAAAATTACAGCCTCTGGCACATTTAATGTTGATTGGGGCGATGGCAGCGATGTTGAAACGGTGACGGGCGGTGGCGCATATGCACAAAACACAACGCATACATATTCCACACCGGGGACATATACAATCAGACTTGGTGGGTTGGCCACGGAGTATGACAGGATGCCTCTGACGTCGGCAATCAGTTTCGCATCCAACAAAAACCTGGCAACGATTGATGGTAATATCAGCAAGATTTTCCCGGTCATGGGCACCAATGATCGCAAACGTCCGTGTTTTTACCAGATATTTTATGAATGCACAAATTTAACGGGAAAAATACCGGACAATTTGTTTGCTGATATTTCAGGCGCGCCAGGTTCTAATATGTATGCCGAGGCATTCAGTGGTGATACCGGTTTAACTGGGGAAATTCCACTGGGGCTGTTTGGTAATTTATCGGGCAGTCCGGCGTATAATATGTTCTATCGCACGTTTTATAATTGTTCTGGTCTGACTGGAAATTCGGCACAGAATCCCGATGGAACGCCATTGTATGATGTGTTCCCAACGGCAACATCGGACCAGGTTGGCGGTATGTATTTGGGTGCAACGGGGCTGAGTGACTATAGCGAAATCCCCGACAATTGGAAAAAGAATCGTCTTTGATATCGCTTCTTGCCACCGCGACGGGAACTGATAGCAGTGCGCATACGCGCAAGTCTATTCACCTGGATTCTGGGGACACCGCCCACGGGATTTAACAATTCCGCGGGGCCCGGGTCGGGGTGACGGTATTATATGACTGGGTGCCATAATTTACAAACATTGTCCAGGTTTATGTTATTTACTATTTTTAAGTCGTCATACCGGCGCAGGCCGGTATCTATTGCCCCGCAGGGACTAATCATACCACTACCCCGTCCACTGCGTGGACACCCCTTCGCCAGCGAAGGGGAATTTCATACCGCGACGGTAAAAAGACAAGCACGCCATTTGCGAGCACATTCATTGCTCTCTGCTCTCTGAAAATCCGACACCCCGGCGCGTTGCGCCACCCCGGCTCCCCAGAGGGGAACTTAGTGCGTTTTTTACTCTTGTCATTCCTGCGCAGGCAGGAATAGGGTCTAAGAAATTACTCCCGCCCATTGTTGCACAATGTTCGTAAAACAT